>DWZK01000082.1 GCA_019117605.1 Candidatus Intestinimonas stercoravium
GCGGGAACAGACCTTGAATCAGCTGCTCACAGAGATGGACGGATTTGAGGAGAACACCGGCGTCATCATCCTGGCGGCCACCAACCGGCCCGAGTCCCTGGATCCCGCCCTCACCCGCCCCGGCCGTTTCGACCGGCGGGTGCCGGTGGAGCTGCCCGACCTGAAGGGCCGGGAGGAGATCCTGAAGGTCCACGCCAGGAAGATCAAAGTGGCCGAGGACGTGGACTGGGAGAAGATCGCCCGGATGGCCTCCGGCGCCTCCGGCGCGGAGCTGGCCAACATCGTCAACGAGGCCGCCCTCCGGGCGGTGCGGGACGGGCGGCGCTACGCCACTCAGGCGGACCTGGAGGAGAGCATCGAGGTGGTCATCGCCGGCTACCAGAAGAAGAACGCCATCCTCACCGACCAGGAGAAGTGGACCGTGGCCTACCACGAGACCGGCCACGCCCTGGTGGCCGCCATGCAGACCCACTCCGCCCCGGTGCAGAAGATCACCATCATCCCCCGCACCTCCGGCGCTCTGGGCTACACCATGCAGGTGGAGGAGGGCGACCACTACCTGATGAGCCAGGCGGAGCTGGAGAACAGGATCGCCACCCTCACCGGCGGCCGGGCCGCCGAGGAGCTGATCTTCCACTCGGCCTCCACCGGGGCCTCCAACGACATCGAGCAGGCCACCAAGCTGGCCCGGGCCATGATCACCCGCTACGGCATGAGCGAGGACTTCGACATGGTGGCGCTGGAGACCGTGCAGGACCAGTACCTGGGCGGAGACGCCTCCCTGGCCTGCTCTCCGGAGACGGCGGCAGAGATCGACAGGCAGGTGGTGTCCGTGGTGAAGAGGCAGCATGAGAAGGCGCTGAAGATCCTGGAGGAGAACCAGGATAAGCTCCATGAGCTCTCCAAGTATCTCTACGAGAAAGAGACCATCACCGGCGAAGCGTTCATGACGATCCTGGAGCGCTGAATATCGCGACATGCCCGCTTGCGGGGCCGGCTCTCCCGGTCCCGCAAGTCGCTTGGATGAGACTGATACCCAAAAGGTGGGAAGACATGATACGATCACTTCAAAAGATGCAGCGGCGGGAGTGGATCATGGCCGCTGTCTGCGCGGTCCTGATCCTGGGACAGATCTATTTCGACCTGTCCCTCCCGGACCGCATGAGCGAGCTGACGGTGCTCATCAAGACCCCGGGGAGCGCCATGGACGACATCCTGCGCACGGGCCTGGATATGCTGGGCTGCACCCTGGCCAGCGCCGTGCTGTGCGTCGTCTGCGGCCACCTCACCGCCCGGCGGGGCCCCAGCGCTCCACAGTCGATGCCGTCATCTTAAAGGGGGATCGTTCGCCGATCGCTTGGATATCGTTTGAGCGATGTTAAAAGTGCCCGTCTTTATCTGCAGGTCCTGCCCTTCGCCGCCGGGCGAGGTATAAAGATGGTCTGGACATCGAATCCGATGTCCAGACCATTTTCAGTGCAGGAGACGGTCTCCCCTTTCGCAGATCGTCTCGATCTCGTCGTATTTCTGTTCCTTCAGCGGCTCGATCTCCGCCGTCTTCTTTCGGACCCATCTCCTGTAGAGGGGGTACGGGCAGATCCACCCGATCATGCCCGGGATGGCCAGCAGGATGGTCAGCCAGATCGCCGGGGGCGATGCCGTGACCGCAAAGGTGGAGCCGGCCATGAACGCGGTGCCGATGGCCCCTATCACCAGAGCGGCCATGGTCGCCGTCGTGGTCTTGGCCCGCTCCAGGGCCTGGAGCTCAGCGACACAGCCGTCAAAGTTGCGCTGGAGCCGGGTCAGTTCCGTCTTGTTGCAGATGCTGCGGTCCCGGCGGAAGTACAGTGTCATGGTCTCCTTTTTACCGGACGCCCCCGTTTTGCGCGTCTGCCGGTCCTGCCCGCCGCCCGTCTCATGGTTGGGGTCCTGTTCCCATCCAAAACAGGGATAGCTGTCCAGGCACAGAGAGGAGAGCTCTCTGGGGACATCGATCTCCCGGTATTCATAGCCGATATGGCCGCTTTCGTTCCTTCTGATCTCACTGGTCATAGTCAGTCATTCTCCCTCTCTTCCCTATGGACTGGTATCTGAACGGTGAAGGTCGTCCCCCGGCCCTCCGCGCTCTCCACCTGGATCGCCGCGTCCATGAGCTGGAGGACCCGAAGGACCAGGGCCAGACCCAATCCGTTGCCCTCCGTGGCGTGGGAGGTGTCTCCCTGGTAGAACTTATCAAAGATGTGCCTCTGGGCTTCCGGCGCGATCCCGCAGCCGGTGTCGGACACGGAGACAGTGACATGGGCCCCATCGGAGGTCTGCCGCAAAGTGACGAGCCCGCCCGGCTCTGTGAATTTGAATGCGTTGGAGAGCAGGTTGTTCCACACCAGCTCCATGAGACTGGCGTCCCCATAGATGGTGGCCCGGTCCTCCAGCTCCGCTTCAAAGACGATCTGCTTCTCCTCCCAGACCGGCTCGAAGCTCATGGCGCAGTCGCTCAGCTGGCCGCACAGGTCGAAGGGCTCGCAGCGGGGGACGATCTGCTGGCTCTCCAGCTTGTTGAGCTTCAGGATGTTCGTGACAAGGGCGGAGAGCCTGCGGGTACTGCTCAGGATCGAGGCGATACAGCTCTCCTGCTCCTCTCTCGTCAGGCCGGGCCTCCTGAGCAGCTGGGCATAGTTCTGGATCCCGGCCAGCGGGGTCTTGATCTCGTGGGACACGTTGGCGATGAAATCGGTCCGCATGGTCTCGATGCTGCCCAGCTCCGCCACCATCTTATTGAAGTCCAGGAACATCAGGTCCAGATAGTCGTGCCGGTCGGACGGGTGGACCGGCGGGATATAGACGGAGAAGTCCCCATGGGCCACCTTGTCCGCCGCTTTTGCCAGCTCCTTCATGGGCTTGTCGTAGGTCTTTATGATCTTGTGCCGGGTGAAGAGCGTCAGGCCCGCCGCCACCAAGCACCAGTAGGCCGATGGGATCAGGACCTGGACCACGCTCGGCCATTGGTTCTCGTTGATCAGTGTGACCAGGCCCATGTGGATGCCGGACATCAGGAGAAGGGTCAGGAGGTAGAGGGCGAACAGAGAGGCGGGGAACCGGGACTCCCACCTCCGTCTCTCCTGCGCCTTCATTTTATCACCGCCTTATAGCCCAGGCCCCGGACCGTCCGGATCTCGAAGTCCGGACAGACGGAGAACTTGTCCCGCAGCTTGGTGATATACACGTCCACCGCCCGCAGGCCGGTCTCGCTCTCCACCCCCCAGAACTCGTCCATGAGCTGGGAACGGGAGAAGGCGTGGTTGGGGTAGGAGAGCAGCTTGTATATGATGTTGAACTCCCGGGTCGTCACCGGGATATCCTCCCCGTCCATCGTGGCGGAGAGGGCGTCCGCATCCAGGACCAGCCCTCCCACCTCCAGCTTGCGGCTGGCCTCGATGTTGGCCCGGCGCAGGAGGGCCCGCACCCGCATCAGCAGCTCGCTGAAGTCGATGGGCTTCACCATGTAGTCGTCTATCCCCAGATCGAAGCCCTTCTGCTTTGCCGTGATGTCGTCCCGGGCGGACATGAAGAGGATGGGGATGGCCTTGTTGATCCCCCGCACTGTCCCGGCAAACTCGAATCCATCGATCCCCGGCATCATGATATCGGATATGATCAGGTCATAGATATGGCCGTACATGGCATCGTAAGCCGCCTGGGCACTGAGACAGCCTTTCGCCTCATACCCGCAGTCGTTCAGGTAAGTGCATACGCTCTGCGTCAATCTCACGTCGTCATCCACAACAAGGATCTTGATCATCTCACCGCTCCTCCCGTCTCGTCCCGGTGTTTCCCCGGCATCTGCCATGCCCCGCGGGCCCCGGCCAGAGCGCCGGAGGCCGCCGGGAAGCGTGTCCCCTTCGTCTGTCGATGATACCATAACATAAGATCGTTTTCATTTTGTTAAAGTCCGTGCGCTCTTTGAAAAATTTTATGGGCTGCGGCCCGTCCTCGCCATCCTTGCGCGGGGGCAGGCCGTCTTGTTCTGAGGCCGGTCTCCACCCGAGAAAGGCGTCTATTTAGGCATGAGATCTGCTGATATGTATTTGCGGGGCAGTCCTTCCGGACCTGACAGCGGCTCCTCAAAGACTATGCCCATCTGCTCTCTCATCGACATTTCCACGATATGGGGCGTCCAATATGAGATAGACTGCCAGACAGACGCCGCGATATGCGGTATAATAGTCATATATGTCGGGTCAGATGGTGTCGCACGGGGCTACCGGCAGGGAGGATGGGGCACGGACGCACATGCCGCACAGGTCCGGCAGCAGTGGGCTATCACGTTCTTTTGCTCTGATGGAGGTGGGAAACATGGACCTGGAACGTACGATCATATCCGCTCTGGACGCGATCGATGAGCGCATCACGGTCATCGATGAGGAGGGCAGGATCGTCTTCTGCAACCGGGCCTACCGTGAGCTTCTGAAACGGGAGCTTGGCGAAAAGGCGCTCCCCGTGGAGGGCAAGCTGCTTCGTGAGCTTCGCCCGGGCGCGCGGCTCCCGGATGTGCTCCGAGACGGGAAGCCGGCTGTCCGGATCCTAAGGAAAGAGAGTGCCAGCTCTTACTTTGCCAATACATATCCGATCAGGGAGGAGGGCAAGGTCAGGGGCGGGATATCCGTAGGGCTGAATATCCAAGACGCCTATCTTTTGACAGAGGAGTACAAGAAGTATGAACAGAAGCGGCAGCAGGCGATCAAGACTGTCAATCAGCGCTCTGCGGCGCGATATACATTCGATGATATCGTGGCGGTGGACCCGCGCTCCAAAGCGGTAAAGGCCTTCGCCTACCGGATCGCGCAGAGCGATGTCACGGTCCTGCTGCAGTCGGAGACGGGGACAGGCAAAGAGCTCTACGCCCAGGCGATACACAACGCCAGCGGGCGGCGCAGGGAGATGTTCGTGCCGGTCAACTGCGCCAACTTCACCTCCAGCATGCTGGAGTCGGAGCTGTTCGGCTATGTGGATGGGGCCTTCACCGGGGCAAAAAAAGGGGGAAAGATCGGACTGTTCGAGGCCGCCAACGGAGGTACGCTGTTTTTAGACGAGATCTCCGAGATGGACCTCCCGTTGCAGTCCAAGTTGCTCAGGGCGCTGCAGGAGCGGAGGATCAGGCCGGTGGGCGGCGTTCGTGAGGTCGATGTGGATGTGCGGATCATCGCAGCCTGCAACGCCGACCTGGCTCAGTATGTGGAGAACGGGAAGTTCCGCAAGGACCTGTATTTCAGGCTGGACATCGCCTCTGTCAAGGTCCCGCCCCTGCGGGACCGCCCTGCGGACATCCCGGAGCTGTCCAAGGTCATCATACAGGAGATGGCCGCCAAGATGAAACGTCCCCTCTCCATCACCTCCGAGGCGGTCATGTCGCTCCAAAGATACCACTGGCCCGGGAACGTCCGCGAACTGCGGAACGTATTGGAGCTCTCCGCCTTCATGACCAGCGGCGAGACGATCGAAGAGAGCGACCTGCCGCCTCTGGCGCAGGACCTGGAAGAGCCGGATCCCGTGCCGTTGAAGGAGCGGATCCGCGCTTATGAGCTGCAGGAGATCCGCAGGACGGTCCAGAGATATGGCGATACGACGGAGGGGAAATGCCTGGCTGCGAAGGCGCTCGGTATCTCCCTCAGCACACTGTATCGAAAGCTGGATGCCTCTCTCCCCTGATGGGGCCCGATCTCTCATTTTTGCAAATAGATCCTCAAGATCGCGAGATCGGCGGCAGGGCTCTCGCCGCATGGCCTGCGGCGGCAGACCTCCCCTGAAGGATCCTTATATTTGAGAAAAGGCCGGCGGATATCAACGGTATCCGCCGGCCTTTCCTTGGCACGATATTTGCAATATATAGAAGGCAGATGATGTCCCGGCGGGCCCAGACTGTATGCGGGGGGAGGCGGTATCTGCAGCATGGGGCCCTATCGGTGTCCGAAGTCCCGACCATGGATCAAGAGAAAGGAGCGACTACAATGACTGCAGCTGTTGGTTTCATCCTGTTGATCGTCATCATCGGATCTCTTCTCACCAAAAAAGTGTCTGTCCACATGGCTCTGGCCATCCCGCCCATCGTCGCGGCGCTGATACTTGGCTTCAGTATCAGTGATATCGGTTCCTTCTGTTCCGCCGGCATCACCAGCAATGCCGGCACCGGCATCATGCTGGCCTTTGCCGTATTGTTCTTCAGCATCCTGTACGACGCCGGTATGTTCGACCCGGTGATCGGCGCCATCATCAGGATCGCAGGAGGGGACCCCGCCAAGATCACCATCGCCACATGTGTGGTGTCCGTCATCGCGCATCTGGACGGCTCCGGGGCCACCACTTTCCTGATCGCCTGCTCGGCCTTCCTCCCGGTATATACAGCCCTGGGGATGCGGCCCATCGTACTGGCCATGTGCACCGGCATGACTGCCGGCATCATGAATCTGATCCCCTGGGGCGGCCCGACCTTGCGGGCGGCCACATCCCTCTCCATGGATGCCACCGAGCTGTTCCTGCCCATGCTGCCCTGGATGGTCGTGGGCATGGCGGCGGTCTTCGTCATGGCCTGGGTCCTGGGACTTCGCGAGCGCAAGCGGGTCGGGGTCCACAGGGAGCTGGCCGTGGAGATCGCCAACTCCGGTGACCCGGAACGCGACTCCCTCAAGCGCCCCAAGCTGACGATCCCGAACCTGGTCATCTGCCTGGGCGCCATCATCGTCATCCTCTTCAGCTGGCTGCCGGCCGTGGTCGTGTTCGTCGTCCTCACCCCAGTGATCCTCATCCTGAACTACCCGGATCCCAAAGAGCAGCAAAAGCGCATCATGGCTGCGGCTCCCAACGCGTTCTATACGGCGTCGGTCATCTTCACCGCCGGCATCCTGACCGGCGTCCTCTCCGGTACCGGCATGGTGGAGGCCATGGCCCTGGCGGTGGCCAGCGTCGTGCCCACTAGTCTGGGCGCCTTCGTGACCCCTATCATCGGCTTCTTCGCGCCCATCCTCTATGTGTTCATCGACGCGGACTCCTTCTACTACGGCCTGCTGCCTGTGTTGGCCGCCTCTTTCGAGGGGATCGGAGTGGACCCCGTGAAGATCGCCCACGCCATGCTGATCGGCCAGATCATCTTTGCCTGTCAGCCTGTCACCGCCTCTTCCTGGCTGCTGTGCAGCTATGTCGATGTAGATATGAGCGATATGCAGAAGCATATCCTCCCGATGGGCCTCATCATCGCAGTGCTCCTGATCCTGGTCGGGCTGCCCCTCGGCATCATCTGACCAGCGGTCCCCGCAGTATCGGCAAGATAAGAGAAACATCCATCATAATCTTGGAGGGCTCATTATGAAGACCATACGGATCGGTTCCGGCGCGGGCTATGCCGGCGATATCATCTGGCCTGCGCTGGACATCATGGAACAGGGGGACCTGGACTATATCGCGTTCGAGTGTCTGGCAGAGCGCACGATCGCCCTTGCGCAGACCCAGAAGCTGGCCGACCCCGGCCTGGGGTACAACGACCGGCTGACAGAGCGGATGGAGAAGATCCTCCCCCTGGCGCACAAGGACCACATCAAGGTCATCACCAACATGGGCGCGGCGAACGTGGCCGGTGCGGTGGCCGAGACCGTCCGGATCGCCCGGGAGCTGGGGCTCGCCGGCCTGAAGATCGCCGGCGTGGAGGGGGATGACATCACCGGCCAGATCGGCCGGTATGAGGACCGCCCCCTGCTGGAGTCCGGCGCTCCTCTGGGGTCTTTGAAAGACATCGTCTCCGCCAACGTATATCTGGGGGCCGCCGGTATCGTGGAGGCATTGAAGAGAGGGGCGGACATCGTCATCACGGGCCGCTGCGCCGACCCCGCTCTTTTCCTCGCCCCCCTCATCTACGAGTTCGGGTGGCAGAGCGACGACCTGCTGGGCAAGGGCACGGCGGTGGGCCATCTGCTGGAGTGCGGCGGGTATCTGACCGGCGGCTACTTCGCCGGGCTGGGCAGGAGCCATGTAGACGACGTCTGGGACTTTGGCTATCCGATCGCGGAAGTGCGGGAGGACGGCTCTTTCTGTGTGACGAAGCTCCCCGGATCCGGCGGCCGCCTGGACCGGGCCACCTGTATCGAGCAGCTCCTCTATGAGATCCACGATCCGGCCAACTATATCACGCCGGACGTGGTCGCCGACTTCTCCCACATCCAGTTCGAGGAGGTGGGGCCCAGCCGCGTCAAGGTCACCGGCGCCACGGGGCGGCCCGCGACACCGACCTACAAGGTCAGCATCGGCTACCGGGACGGAGTCATCGGCACCACTGAGATCAGCAACGGAGGATACGGCGCCATAGAGCGGTGCGAGATCATGATCGAGGGCGCCAAAAAGATGTGGATGAAACGGATCGGAAGGATGCCGGAAGAGCATAGGATCGGGATCATCGGATACAACGCTCAGGAGACGGGGCCGGAGATCCCCCTCCCGCCGAAGGAGCTCCTCACAGAGGGGCGGATACGCTGCGCGGTGCGGGGGCGGACGAGGGAAGAGGTCCAGCCTTATCTGGACTGTGTGACTTCGGGGCTGGGCGCCCACGCCTGCGGCGCCAGCGTCATGGTCCACAAGGTCGTGCCCGTATTGGCCATCGCATCCATCCTGGTCCCAAAAGCAGACGTCGAGCCCACCGTGATCTGTCAGGAGGTCTGACTATGAAGCTGAAGGATATCGCCCACTCCAGGACGGGGGACAAGGGGAACATCTCCAACATCTCCGTCATCGTATACGACCAGAAGGATTACGGCCTCATCGTGGAGAAAGTGACCGCCCAGCGTGTCAAAAGATTTTTCTGCGACCGTGTGAAGGGCGAGGTCGTCCGGTACGAGCTCCCCCAGCTGGGCGCGCTCAACTTCGTGATGTACGACGCCTTGGGGGGAGGGGTCACCCGTTCTCTCGACCTCGACCCCCATGGGAAGAGCCTGAGCCAATATCTCCTGTATATGGACCTCGACCAGGCGTGATACCGCACGGTCCGCATCGATAACGGACAGACGAGAGGCCGATACGGACGGTCTCGAAGGAAAGGTGGATGCCCTATGGCACTGAAGGACAAACGCATCATAACCGTGGCGGTCACCGGCGCGTGGCCCACGCGAAAGGACAACTCGAACCTCCCCGTCACGCCCCAGGAGATCGCCGACGACGTCTATTCCTGCTGGCAGGCGGGGGCCGCCGTGGCCCATATCCATGTGCGGGAGGATGACGGAACACCGTCCATGCGCTTTGAGCGCTATCAGGAGACGGTCGCTCTCATCCGCGCGAAAAAGGACTGTGATATCTGTCTGAATATCACGAGCTCCGGCGGGACCCTCGGGTCGGGCACCACAGAGGAGGACGATGAGACGCGCATCCGGCCGATCCGGGAGCTGCGCCCTGAGCTGTGCTCCTTCGACTGCGGGACGATGAACTGGCAGTACCGTACGATCTTCGAGAACCACCCCCGCTTCCTGGAGCGCCTGGGCCGGACCGTGCAGGAGGTCCAGGTCAAGCCGGAGCTGGAGATCTTCGACATCGGCATGCTCTACGCCGCCGAACACTATATGGGGCGCGGGATCCTGAAGGCCCCCTGTCATTTCCAATTCATCCTGGGCGCGCCGGGCGGCGTCGCGGCGACCGTGGAGGACCTGCTCACCCTGAAGCAGCGGCTCCCGCCCGGGTCCACCTGGGCGGCCTCCGGGATCGGAAAGGGGCATGTCCCCATCATGCTCGCCACCATAGCGCTGGGCGGGCATCTCCGGGTCGGGATGGAGGACAATGTGTTCTATCACCGGGGGATCCCAGCGGCCTCCAACGCCCAGCTCGTCGAGAGGGCGGTCCGGCTCCTGGGGGAGGCCGGGCTCCAGGCCGCGTCTCCAGATGAGGCCCGCCGCATCCTGGGCATCGGCAGGAGATGACACATCCGGGAATCTGGGGGCAGGCGGTCTCACCGGCCTTCGCGAAGGAAGAAGGCGTGCCCTATCCCCAGCCGGGCGGCCTGCGCGGCGGTCCCCCGGGCGACGTCCCGGGCGGTGACGGCCATCATGAAGGTCCGCCATGCGGCGCGTATGATGTGGGACGTCAAGACCGCCCAGATCCATGAGGACACCGGTACGCCGGATAGCTTGCAGCTGAAAGATGTTGAAAGATAAAAGAAAAGGGCCCGAAGACGAGACGGAGGGGCGCAGAATGCGCCCCTCCGTCTCGTCCTTTATCCTATTCAGGTCTTCTCATCAAAGGAGACGCCGCAGTTGCGGCAGGTGATGGTGATCTTCCCCTTGCCCCGGGGGACCCGGAGCTGCTGGCCGCAGTTAGGGCATTTGAAATACCGGTGTTCCTTGTCCCTGTGGATGGTACGGCGGAGCTTCACCCACCGGATGGCCGGGCCCGCCAGGGTCATGAACTTGGCGTTCTCCGCCCGCCGCCGGGGGATGTTCCGGGAGAGCATACGGTAGAGGGCCACGGCAAACACCGCCACATAGAGGAAGTAGAAAACGGACCCCCGCAGGAACGTGTCCAGGATACAGAAGATCAGGCAGAGCGCCAGCAGGAACACATTGAGGTGGTCCCAGCCATAGCGGCCATACATAAAACGCTGTATGAGATTCATCCAGGCGCACCTCCTCTGTCCATTCCCGGGATACAAGATCCTCGTTTCGTCTGAAAACAATGATAGACGGTCCCTGTGAACTCGTCAAGGAATCGATCGTAAATAAATTGTGAATTGTGGCGCTCTCCACCTGTTTTAGAGGGGGATTTTCCTCTTTTTGTGGAGAAGATCCTCCTTTTTCTCTCTGTCGGACACATCTCGCCGCTCTTCAGCCCATGTCCGCCGCAGGCATATCCCTCTTGCCCGGGCAGGAAAAAGCCGGTATACTGGAGACGAAGAAAAGGATCGGAGGCGATACACATGGCCCGTATCGACAAGGAGAACTATTACTTGGACATCGCCGAGACCGTGCTCAAGCGGGCCACCTGCCTGCGCCGGTGTTATGGCGCCATCATCGTGAAGAACGACGAGATCGTCTCCACCGGCTACAACGGGGCCCCGCGGGGCCGGAAGAACTGCACCGACCTGGGCTACTGCACCCGGGACGCCCTCCAGGTCCCCTCGGGGGAGCGGTACGAGCTGTGCCGCTCGGTCCACGCCGAGGCCAACGCCATCATCTCCGCCTCCCGGAGCTCTATCCTGGGGGGGACCTTGTACCTGGCGGGACGGGACGCCAAGACCGGCGCCCTCCTCTCCGACGCCACCTCCTGCTCCATGTGCCGGCGGCTCATCATCAACGCCGGTATCCAGCGGGTGGTCATCCGCCATACCGCCACCGACTATGCCGTGGTCCATGTGGAGGACTGGATCCGGGAGGACGACAGCCTCCCCGCCGCGCCGCCCGCCCTTTGAACCCGCTCTTTTCTTCTTTCGCCTGCGAATGTTCTTGACAGAAAAGCGACACAGACTTAAAATAGATTAGGTGTAGTATTTTTGAAGAGGATGGGTCGACCTCTTCAAATTTTGTGCAGGCCGCATAAACGCGGCCCGCCCACGCGCATCGAATTTAGGAAAATAAGATCTGGAATATTTGAGAAACGGAGGTGTATCCAAGTCTTGATGCAGACAGTCATCGCCTGCGTGATCACGGCCGTGGTCATGCTTGCTATAGGCATCCCTCTCGGCATCCAGTGGCGCAAGCGGGTCGCCGAGAAGGAGATCGCCAGCGCAGAGGAAGAGGCCCGCCGGATCATCAACGAGTCCATCAAGAGCGCTGAGAGCAAGAAGCGCGAAGCCCTGGTGGAGGCCAAGGAAGAGATCCTGAAGGCCAGGAACGAGTATGAGAAAGAGGTCAAGGAGCGCCGCTCCGACCTCCAGAAGCAGGAGCGCCGCCTTCAGCAGAAGGAGGAGAACCTGGACCGCAAGACGGAGAACATCGAGAAGAAGGAAGAGACCCTGTCCCGGAAGCTCAGCGAGCTGGAAGAGGAGCGGGAAGAGGTCACCGCGCTGAAGAAGTCCCAGATGGAGCTCCTGGAGCGGATCTCCGGCTTCACCGCTGAGGAGGCCAAGAACTACCTGATCTCCCAGCTGGAGAACGAGGTCACCCACGAATCCGCCATGAAGATCAAGGAGATCGAGGCCCACTATAAGGAAGAGGCGGACAACATCGCCCGCGACCTCATCGCCGGGGCCATCCAGCGCTGTGCCGCCGACCATGTGGCGGAGGTCACCGTGTCGGTGGTGCCCCTGCCCAACGATGAGATGAAGGGCCGCATCATCGGCCGGGAGGGCCGGAACATCCGCACCCTCGAGACCCTCACCGGGGTGGACCTGATCATCGACGACACCCCGGAGGCCATCACCGTCTCCTGCTTCGACCCCGTCCGCCGGGAGATCGCCCGGCTGGCCCTGGAGAAGCTGATCCAGGACGGGCGCATCCATCCCTCCCGTATCGAGGAGATGGTGGAGAAGGCCAAGCGCGAGGTGGACGCCACCATCAAGGCCGAGGGCGAGCGGGCTGTGTTCGAGACCAACGTCCACGGTCTCCACCCTGAGCTGGTCAAGCTCCTGGGCCGGATGCGCTACCGCACCAGCTACGGGCAGAACGTGCTCAACCACTCCATCGAGGTCTCCCATGTGGCGGGCCTGCTGGCCGCCGAGATCGGCGCCAACGTGGCCGAGGCCAAGCGGGCCGGCCTGCTCCACGACCTGGGCAAGGCCATCGACCACGAGGTGGAGGGATCTCATGTGGCCATCGGTGTGGAGCTGGCCCGGAAGTATAAGGAGTCCGAAGCCATCATCCACGCCATCGAGGCCCACCACAACGATGTGGAGCCCCACACGGTAGTGGCCTGCCTGGTCCAGGCCGCCGACGCCATCTCCGCCGCCCGCCCCGGGGCCCGGCGGGAGAACGTGGAGAACTATATCAAGCGGCTGGAGAAGCTGGAGGAGCTCACCTCCTCCTTCCCCGGCGTGGAGAAGTCCTTCGCCATCCAGGCGGGCCGGGAGGTCCGCATCATGGTCAAGCCCGATCAGGTCAGCGAGGATCAGATGGTGCTCCTGGCCCGGGACATCGCCAAGAAGATCGAGGAAGAGCTGGAATACCCCGGCCAGATCAAGGTACATGTCCTCCGGGAGACCAAGGTCATCGAATACGCCAAATAGATACGCCCTATCCACAGGGACGCGGCAGACGCCGCGTCCCTGTTTTTTGGGCAGATATCTCTTTTTTGTGCCAGATCCATCTTGCAAAACAGGCGGAGCTCCGATATAATATCATCCGCTCTGTCCGCGCCCGGGCGGGCACATCTCACTGCGAAAGGAAGTGGCCCCTATCTTGAACCGGAGATCCATCAAACGCATCCAGTGCTGGCACAACACCCGTTTCCCCCGCAGGCCGCCTCCCTTTCCCGTCTTTTCCATCTGATATACATACACCAAAAAGACTGGAAAGGACGTAGTTTCGACTTATGGATTGGTTCATCCTCTCACTCATCGCTATCCTCTTCTGGAGCGGCTCCGACCTGTTCTCCAAGATCGGCGCCAAGCCCGACGACATCTACAGCCACTGGAAGATGGTCATGGCCGTGGGCCTGGTCATGGGCGTCCACGCCATCTTCCTCATCTGCACCGGCACCCCCTTCTCCCCCGGCGACATCATCACCTACCTGCCCGCCTCCGTCTGCTACATCGGCTCCATGGTGATCGGCTACGCGGGACTGCGCTACATAGAGCTCTCTATCTCCTCCCCCATCTGTAACTCCTCCGGCGCCGTGGCCGCCCTGCTGGCCTTCTTCATCATGGGGCAGACCATGACCAGTCTCCAGTTCCTGGGCGTGGTGCTGGTGTGCGCCGGCGTGCTGGCCCTCTCCATCATCGAGAAGAAGAAGGACGACGCCCTCCGGGCCGCCGAGGGCTCTGCCCCTGACGCGAAGCACACCCGCAGCGCCGTCGCCATCCTCTTCCCCATCCTTTACTGCATCATCGACGGCCTGGGCACCTTCGTGGACGGCCTTCTCCTGGACACTGTCATCGCGGAGGAGCAGGCCAACATCGCCTATGAGCTCACCTTCCTCCTCATGGCCGTGTTCGCCTTCGTCTATGTGGTGATCGTCAAGAAGCAGCGCATCTCTCCGCCCAAGGAGCTCCCCAAGCTGGCCGGCGCCCTGTGCGAGACGGCGGGCCAGTTCGCCTACATCTTCGCCATCGGGGCCAACCTGGTGGTGGCCGCCCCCATGATCTCCTCCTACTGCATCGCCTCCCTGCTGTGGAGCCGTCTCCTCCTGAAGGAGAAGCTCTCCAAGGCCCAGTATGCGGTGATCGCCGTGGCGGCGGTGGGCATCATCATCCTGGGCATGGAGTGAGCCCCTGTCCCTCTGCATCCATCAGGTCCGGCGGCTCTGGCCGCCGGACCTTTTTCATCCCCTGTTAGCTATTGACAACTCTAGTTAGCAGATGTAAACTATTGCTAGCCTGAGCGGCCCGCCTGGTGCGGGCCCGGCATATAGAAAGGATGAGAGACGATGGAATTCTACAAAGACACCCGTTTCCTGTGCTTCGTCGGCGGCGTGGCTGCCGCTGTCGTGGGCAGCAAGGTGCTCAAGAGCCCCAAGGCCCGGGAGCTCTGCGTGGCCGGCATGGCCAAGGGCATGAAGCTCCAGCAGGATGCCCAGGTGACCTTCCAGAACATGAAGGAGGACGCCCAGGACCTGTGCTATGAGGCCAAAGCCAAGGCACAGGAAGAGGAGGACCGGGACTGAAGGCGGCGTCATGAAGTTCCACATCGTATATGACAGGCCGGGCCGCCTCCGGGTCCGGTGCGGGCCGGGGGCCTTCACCCAGGAGCAGGGCTATGGGATCGCCGCGCTGCTCCTGGCCCGGCCCGGTGTGACCGAGGTCACCACCTGCCCGGTGAACGGCAGCGTGCTGGTGCTCTACACCGGCGCCGGCCGGGCGGCGGCGGTGGAGGTCCTGCGCGGCCTGGACCGCCGGGCCCTCCCGGTGGGAGAGGCCCGGGACGGGGACAGCCTGCGGCAGGTGGACGACCTCTTCTTCCACGAGACGGCCAAGCTGGCCGCACGCTACCTGCTGCGCAAGCTCCTCCCCTGGCCGGTGCGCTGGCTGCTGACCCTGCGGCAGGCGGCGGGCTACTGGAAGGAGGGGGCGTCCAGCCTCGCCGCCGGCAGGCTGGACGTGGCGGTACTGGACGCGTCCTCCATCGCCGCCGCCCTGCTCCAGGGCTCCTGGAGGACCGCCGGGTCCATCATGTTCCTCCTGAACTTCTCCGGCCTGCTGGAGGACCATACCCGCCGCCGCACCCAGACCGCCCTCACCCAGAGCCTGGCCATCCATGTGGACACGGTGTGGCTGGTAGGCGAGGACGGCGGCGAGCGCCCCCTCCCCATGTCCCGGCTGGCGGCGGGGGACGTCATCCGGGTGCGCTCCGGCTCTATGATCCCGGTGGATGGTACGGTGACCGGCGGCGACGCCATGGTCAACGAGGCCTCCATGACCGGCGAGTCCCTGCCTGTCCATAAGCGGGAGGGCTCGGTGGTCTACGCCGGGACGGCGCTGGAGGAGGGCTCCCTCACCGTCCGGGTCACCGCCCTGGCGGGGGAGAGCCGCATCCAGCAGATCGTCCACCTCATCGAGAGCTCCGAGGGCCTGAAGGCCGGGGCCCAGAGCCGGGCCGAGCATCTGGCGGACGCCATCGTCCCCTTCAGCTTCCTGGGGGCGGTGGCGGTGGGCCTCGCCACCCGCAGCCTCACCAAGGCCCTGTCGGTGCTGATGGTGGACTACTCCTGTGCGATCAAGCTCTCCACCCCCATCGCCGTCATCTCCGCCATGCGGGAGGCCGCCGCCCACCGCGTCATGGTCAAGGGCGGGAAGTTCCTGGAGGCCTTCGCCGAGGCGGACACCGTGGTCTTCGACAAGACGGGCACCCTCACCGCCGCCTGTCCCACCGTGGAGCAGGTGCTGGATCTCAGCGGCCGGGGGGAGGATGAGCTCCTGCGGCTGGCCGCCTGCATCGAAGAGCACTTCCCCCACAGCATGGCCCGGGCGGTGACCCGTGCCGCCCAGGCCCGGGGGCTCCGCCACGAGGAGGAGCACGCGGAGGTGGAGTATGTGGTGGCCCACGGGGTCGCCACCACGGTCCACGGCCAGCGTGCCCTCATCGGCAGCCACCACTTCATCTTCGAGGACGAGGGGACCACCTGCTCCCCGGAGCAGGCCGCCGCCATCGAAGCGGCCGCCCAGGGCCGCTCGGTGCTCTATCTGGCCATCGGCGGCTCTCTCGCCGGGGCCCTCCTGGTCAGCGACCCGCCCCGCCCTGAGGCGGCCAGGGCGCTGGCCGGGCTGCGCCGCCTCGGGATCCGGCGGCTGGTGATGCTCACCGGCGACCAGGAGGCCGCCGCCCGGGCAGTGTGCCGCTCCCTCGGCCTGGATGCGTACCGCGCCCAGGTCCTCCCCGCCGACAAGGCCGCCGTCGTGGAGGACCTCCGGGCCGGGGGCCGCAAGGTGATCATGGTGGGGGACGGGATCAACGACTCCCCCGCCCTGGCCGCCGCCGATGTATCCGTGGCCATGAAGGACGCCTCCGACCTGGCCCGGGAGGTGGCGGACATCACCCTGCTCTCCTCCGACCTGGAGGAGCTGTGCGTCCTCCGCCGCCTCTCCCGGGGGATGCTGGACCGGATCGGCCGGAACTATCGCTTCATCCTGGCCTTCAACAGCGCGCTGCTGGCCCTGGGCGTGGCGGGGATCCTGCCCCCCGCCACCACGGCCCTCCTCCACAACGCATCCACCATGGCCATCAGCGCCGGCAGTATGCGGCCCTACCTCCCCGCTCTCGGGCGGGGCGGGACCGGAGACCGGAAGGAGGACCTGTCATGAACGGGCCTACCGTCATCATCATCGTCATCCTGATCGCCATCGGCATCTTCGCCGTGAAGGACTACCTCCGCCGGCTGGCTGGGGGCTGCTGCGGCGGAGGGGGCGGCGGATCAGTGAAGAAGCGCCGGGTATCCGACCGGGACCCCTCCCACTACCCCTACACCACCCGGCTGACCATCGAGGGCATGACCTGCCAGAACTGCGTCCGGCGGGTAGAGAACGCCCTCAACGAGCTGGACGGCGCATGGGCCACGGTGGATCTCAAGTCTGCCCAGGCCACCGTCCGCATGAAAGAGGCGCTCCCGCCCCAGGTCCTGGCCGCCGCCGTACGGAAGGCGGGCTATCGAGTCAAGACCGCTCCCATCTCACTGTAAGGGGGGGACAAGGGATGAAACAGCACCGCTTCTGGGCATGGGCCGCGGTCCTCTGCATGCTCATGTGCATGTACACCGGCAAGGCCCGCAAATGACGTGCGGACGGCAAAAAGGGAGCCCTTCCAGATGGAAGGGCTCCCTTTTTCGCGTCTGTCTCGTTTTCCGCCGTCTCAGATGAGGCAGAGCACCAGGGTGAGGACCATGAACAGGATGGCCACCCACTTGGTCCAGCGGGCCAGCTTGGCATCCCAGCTCTTGGCCTTGTTCTTGGACAGGAAGGTGTCCGCGCCGCCGGCGATCGCGCCGGAGAGGCCCGCGCTCTTGCCGGACTGGGCCAGCACCACGAAGGTGAGGAACAAGGCCGCCAGCACCTGGATGATAGTGAGCACCAACGTAAGCGTCGTCATAGAAGATCATCGTTCCTTTCAGCGCCCGTCCGGGGCGCATTTCTTGACAAAACAGGGCGCATATGCCCATACAGTATTTTATATGATACCACAGTCCCACTGGAAATGCAAGTCCCAGTTTGAACGGCCCCCTCGGGCCGCGGGGATGGCGCGGGGCCCCGGGGGCCTCATGCCCGCAGCCCTCTCCCCCGGCGGCCTGCATACATTCCTGCCCCGGTATGTTATGATATCCATGGAAGAAAGATCGGGAGAAGCTGTAAGGTCCGCCTTCGAAAGTTGTGTATATAGGTGAACGGACAAATATGGGAGCGAGGTGGCGGGAGATGGAGGACACGGCGATCGTCCAATTGTACTGGGACAGGGATGAACGGGCGATACTTGCCACATCACAGAAATACGGAGACCACTGTATGTCGATCGCCAAGAACATATTGGGCGATCGGGAGGATGCCGAGGAGTGCGTCAACGACACCTATCTGCACGCATGGAACGCCATCCCTCCGCACCGGCCCAGGATCCTGTCCGCCTTCCTGGGGAAGCTCACTAGGAACCTGTCGTTCAACCTCTACAAGCGCAATACCGCCCTCAAGCGGGGCGGGGGGAACGCCGCCGCCGTTTTGGAGGAGATCGCCGGGCTGGTGTCCGGCACAGACAGCGTGGAGCGGGAGATCGACCGCAGGGAGCTCGTACGCGCGATAGACGCTTTCCTGGCCGGGCTCCCGGCCGACAAGCGGAGGCTCTTCGTCTGCCGGTACTGGTATCTCGACAGCATCTCCAGCATCGCGTCCCGGTCAGGGATGACCGAGGGCCATGTCTCCGTGACGCTCTGGCGTCTCCGCGGGAAGCTGCACGAGCATCTCTTGGAAAGGGGGTTCGAACTGTGAGGGAAGAGACGTTCTTCGAAGTCCTCGGCGATATCCGTGAAGAGTATGTGCAGGAGGCCAGGGCGGAGCGCGGCGCCAGACGGTCCGGCTGGATGAGATGGGGCGCCGTCGCGGCTTGTCTGTGTGTCCTTCTCGCAGTGTCCCTTCTCGCCCCTCCTGCCCCCCATGTCGTCACCGCGTCAGGCTCTTTGACGATCACCGCTCATGCCGCGCCCCTCGATGGGGGGCTGACGGTGCAGGAAGGGGTCGGCTTCCCACTGGACGAGGACTGGAGCCCCTTTATGAGCAGTCTGCCGGGGCTCCCGCTGAGACTGACCGATGCCGGGCATCCCGATGCCACCTTTGAAGTGTCCGCCGAAGGCGGGACGCTGCTCCTCTGGAGCGGCGATGAGATCACCTATCCGGGATCCCCATATATCGCCGGGAACGGCTCCACCGTCTATTGGGCCAGCCGCTCTCAGAGCCGGGAGAGCGGTCCGGCGGGGGACGCATATATCGACATCGTGATCCGGGAGGAGGCGAACATCATCGGATATGCTGTTATCCAAATATACACCGAAGACGCCGGAGATGGACTGCAAAACTACTATGCCAAGCTGCTCGAGTCGGTGTCTTTCCCGCTGGTGGACGGGAAGTATCAGCGGATAACTTCTGGATACGTCGCATCTGAACTAGAGCGGATCAAGGGCGGGGCCGCAGGAGACCGCGCGGGACAGCCGTAGGCGGCGGGGGCGCGTCTCTGTCCGGTCCGCCGCGGGCCGCCCGAGGTCCGGAGGCCCCGGGCCCATATCCGGCTATCCGTCTCCCCTGGCGATGCGGCGGCTCCCGAAGAACGTGGCCAGGAAGTAGGCCCCATAGACCACCAGGATGAAGGCGGCGGTGATCGCGGAGCTGGCCGCCGTGTCCACACGCCCCACCTCGGCGATCACCGCGTTGGCCGCCGTCATGCCTACGGCGGCGTGGACCACCGCCAAAGCCAGCGGGAGGAAGAAGGCCAGGGACACCTGGGCGAACACCGCCCGGTCACGCATCCCCTCCGGCGCGCCCAGCCTGGAGAGGGTCTGATACCGGCTCTGGTCGTCCGCCGCCTGGGAGAGCTGCTGGAGGGCCAGCACCGCCGCCGCGGCGATGAGGAACACCATCCCCAGATAGAGGCCCATGAAGAGCGCCATGAGCTTGGTGCCCATGTTCTCCATATAGACCTGGATGCGGGTGCCCAGCCGGTAGGACCCGGTCTGGGAGAAGCCGGGGGACGCCACAGCGGCCTGGAGGCGCTCCTCGGCGGTCTGCCGGTCCCCGGCGTAGTTGCCCGCGAAGAGCTGCCGCCGGACGGAGAGCTCCGCCGCCGTCCGGTCCGGCACCACCAGGTAGCCCGTGAAGCCGGTGGGGCCGCTGGCCAGGGGCTCCTCCCGGTACTGGGGGAGCTCCCCCTCCTCGAGGCCCGGGCGGCCCTGGAGGGCCATGAGGGCGTTATAGTCGCTCAGGGCGACGGCCACGTCCGGGACCTCCCCGCCGGGGGCGGAGAGCCCCGGGTCGTTGTAGTAGAGCGGGCAGAGCCAGGCGCCGCGCAGCGCCTCCTCTGTGTCGAAGCCGTTCGCCGTGAGCAGGGACGGGATATCCACCTGTTCCGTGTCCCCGCTGTAGTTCTGGATGGTGAAGTCGTAGGGGGCGGCGGCATCCGTGTTGGACTCGATGGTATCATTGAGGCCCACACAGCAGGCGGTGACCCCGATGGCCAGCAGCAGCAGGAGGCAGATCGCCGTCATGGACACATAGGTGGTGTGGATGCGGCTGTTGAACTGCCGCAGCACGAACATGCCCAGTCCCCGGTAATAGATCCCCGTCCTCCCCTTCACCAGCCGCAGCAGGAAGCCGGAGAGGGAGCGGAAGAAGAGCAGGGTGCCCGCCGTGCCCAGGGCCAGCATCAGGAAGAAGAGGCTGTCTATCATCAGGAGGCCCCGGACCAGGAGCATGGCGTATGCCGCCCCGAGCAGGGCCGCCCCCGCCAGGAAGGTGAGCACCGAGGTCCAGAGGGGCCGCTCCTTCATCTCCTCGTTCTTCCGCGCCCCCCGGATGAGGTCGATGAGACGGGAGCGGGACACGGTCAGTCCGGTGAGGGCCATGACCGCCAGGAAGATGGCGCCGAAGTAGAGGGCGGTCTTCCCCACCGCCTTGACCGAGAGGATGAGGCCGAAGGCCTCCTCCGTGGGGTAGGCCGAGAACATGGAGATGGTGAGCAGGCCCAGGCCGTGGGAGAGGAGGACCCCCAGCAGCAGCCCGGCGGCCAGGGCCAGCAGGCCGATCAGCAATGTCTCCAGCACCAGGAGGAGGGAGACCCGCCAGGTGGGCATCCCCAGGAGGAGATAGGTCCCCAGCTCCCGCTTCCGCCGCTTCATGAGGAAGGTGTTGGCGTAGAGCACCAGCCCCGCCAGCACCACCGACACGAAGGCGGAGAACACGTCCATGAGCACCAGGATGCTCTCCGCCATATAGTGGGCGGACCTGGAGAGCATCTGCATGCACCACTGGCTCTCCAGGGAGTTGAACACGTAGAAGAGGCACACCCCGAAGGTGAGGGTGAGGAAATATACGCCGTAGTCCCGCAGGCTGCGGGACACGTTCTTCCAGGCCAGCTTACAGAACATCTGCCGCGTCACCTCCCAGCGCGCCCACTACGCCCAGGATCCGGGCGAAAAAGGTCCTGCGGTCCTCTCTGTCCTCCCGGCGGAGCTCCCGGAAGAGGGCGCCGTCCTGGATGAAGAGGATGCGGCGGCACCAGGAGGCGGTGAACGCGTCGTGGGTGACCATGAGGATGGTGGTCCCCTGCTCCCGGTTGAGCCAGGAGAGCTGCCGGAGGAGCTGCCCCGCCGCCCGGGAGTCCAGGGCCCCTGTGGGCTCGTCGGCCAGCACCAGGGCGGGCCTGCCCACGATCGCCCGGGCGGCGGCCACCCGCTGCTGCTCGCCGCCGGACATCTGGTAGGGGTACTTGTCCAGCACCCCCTCCAGGCCCAGCAGGGCGGCGGTCTCCCGGGCCCGGCGCTCCACCTCCCCCGGCCGGGCCCCCTGGATGGTCAGCGCCAGGGCGATGTTCTCCAGGCCGGTGAGGGTGTCCAGCAGATCGCAGTCCTGAAAGATGAAGCCCAGCCGCTCCCGCCGGAACCGGGAGAGGGCCTTCCCCTTCATCCGGGTGATCTCGGTCCCCTCCACGGTGATGCTCCCGGACGTGGGCCGGTCGATGGTGGCGATGCAGTTCAAAAGGGTGGTCTTGCCGGAGCCGGAGGCCCCCATGATGCCGGTGAATCCCCCCTGCTCCACCTGGAAGCTCAGGTCGGACAGGGCTTTGGTGCGGCTGCCTCTGCCGCCGTAGACCTTCTCCAGATGGGAGACGGATAAGATGAGTCCCATAAAAAGCGACCTCCTTCGTGATGCTCTCAGCTTATCACGAAGGAGGTAAGCAGCTCTTGAGAAAAAGTGAAAAAAGGATAAAGATCTTCTGACGCCGCCTCACTCCCTCCGGCGGCGGTATTCGATGCGGAGCCGTCCCCCCGCCAGGGCCAGCTCCAGCCGCTCCGGCAGGATGGGCCCGGCCGGGCCGGAGGCGCCGTCCCGCAGGAGGGCGTCCATCCGGAACACGGAGAGGAGGCCCCCCAGCAGGGCGGCGTCCAGCACCAGATAGGTCCCGCCGTAGGAGAGGAAGGGCAGGGAGAGGGGCGCGCCGGGCCACCATCCCATGTTGAAAAGGAGGTACACCGCCCCCTGGAGCAGCAGGGGCAGCAGGCAGGAGAGAGCCAGCAGCTTCCCGCTCCGGCTGTGGAGCCGGCCGATCCGCCGCAGCAGCAGGGCTGCGGTGAGCAGGAGGAGCAGCGCGGCGGCGGCGAACACCCACCTCCCCCACTGCCGGGCCAGGAAGGCCAGCAGGTAGTCGCTGCCGTTGTCGATCGGGCTGCGGAGGACCCGCCCCGGGTCCTCCCGCAGGGACAGGTAGAGGAAGCCCGCCCCCACAGGGTCTGTCTCCGGGTGGAGGAAGGCCGAGAGCCACCGGGCCCCATGGGAGCTCCCGGCCGCCCCGCACAGGGCCCCCAGAGCGCCGGCGGGCCCCCAGGCCAGCAGGAGCCCCCTCCCTCGCCCGGCCCGGGACCAGCCCAGCCACACCGCCGCCCCCAGGATCAGCAGCATGGACAGGAGGGAGACGGTGAATGCGGTGAAGTTGGGGACGGCCAGGGCGGGCAGGCAGAGGAGCACCGCCGCCGCCCCACAGAAGAGCGCCGTCCAACCGCCCCGGTCTCGGAGGCGGCAGAGGCAGGCGGTGTAGAGGACGGGCAGCAGCAGGGACCAATAGCTTTGTATGGACCACATCCGGATCTGGGAGGGCAGGCCCAGCAGGAGGGCCCCCAGGCAGCCCAACAGGAGCAGGGCCGGGGCGGTCCACCGCCGCCGGAGGAGGCGCGTGCAGTCGGAGAGCCACGCCGCCCCCAGCGCCGCCAGGGCCGCCAGCGCGTTCTCCGCCTGCCGGGCGTAGTGTTCCATCATCCAGGCCTCCCCCTCCCGGTATACGAGATACTGGAGGTACACCCCCGCCAGGAGGAGCAGGAGGGCCCCCAGGGCCAGTTCCCAGCGGCAGTCCGGCCGGTGGAGCCGGTCCAGGTCCCGGCCCACTGCCTCCGGGTCCCCCATCTCGGCCACGGCCCGCTCCAGGGCCTCCTCTTCCCCCATGCCCTGTGCCCGGTAGTCGGCGGCCTGGTCATCGATGTGGGCGGCGAGCTCCTCCAGCAGGGGCCGTCGGGCCCGCCGCCAGCGGATCCGGGCCCCCACTGCGGAGAGATACGCCTGTACGGCCTCATGCGCCACAGTACGCGCCCCCCTCCAGCACCCCGCGCACTCCGGCGGCGTAGGCGTCCCACCGGGCCTTCTGTTCCTCCAGGGCGGCCCGGCCCGCCGGGGTGATGGCGTAGTAGCGCCTGGCCCGGTTCTTGGCGACCTCGTCCCGGGAGGTGACCCAGCCCTCCCGCTCCAGGCCGTGGAGCAGCGGATACAGGGTCCCCGCCTTCAGATCGAACACATGGTCGGACTGCTCCCGCAGGGTGGCGATCATCTCGTAACCGTACATCTCTTTCCGGGACAGGAGGGAGAGCAGCAGCATCTCGGTCCCCCCGGGCATCCCCTTTTCCCTCGGCATGGCGCCGTCTCCTTTCCTATATCGGATATCTATCTATATTATATAGGTTATCGATATATTGTCAAGAAAAAGCCGGCCGCCCGCAGGCGCTATGCCTGCGGGCGGCCGGTGGGAAAAAGGAGAAAACGGACGTTCAGTCCATCAATCCATCACGAGCGTGGGGAGGGTGACGGAGCTGGGATAGTCGCCGCCCATGTGGATGGTCTGGTTGGCGATCTTGGTCTCAGTCTGCTCGGCCCAGTTGCCCACGGTGTTGGTGTGGCTGGTGAACTCGGGGAAGTTGGAGGAGGAGATGTCGATGCGGATGCGGTTGCCCGCAGACACGGTCCACACGATGGGCAGGGACTCGATCTTCATCTCCACCACCTCGCCGGGGACGTAGTCGTACACGGCGGGGGCGTAGCGGTCGTTCCGGTAGGCCAGGGTCAGCAGGCCGTTGCGGATGTTGTGGGCGACGCCGTTGGCGTCCACCTCGCTGATGGTGTAGGTGAAGGCGGTGTCCTCCACATCCGTGCTGACGAAGAGGTCGGCCACCAGGTTGCCGGCCAGGGTGGTGTTCTCAGCCACAGGGTCGCTGATGAAGCTGATCACGTCATCGCGATAGCCGGCGGGAGAGAGCTCGTTGCTGCCCCGGAGCTCGCCGGTGGTGAGCAGGCACTCGCCGCCCTCGGTGAGCTTGGGATCGGTGGGGTCGTAGGCATAGGTGACGCTGTCGGCCTCGGCAGCGGGCTCGCTGGCGAGATGATAGGCGGTGCCATCGGACTCGGTGGGATCGGTGGTCAGGTAGTAGGTCAGCTCACCGTCGCTCTCCATGGGGAAGGAGTCCAGGTGGACCCACTCGTCCTCGCCCACCACATAGGCGTCCACACCGGTGGCGGGGACGGTGTCGTTGACCATGATGCTGTAGAACCAGTTGAAGGTATCGGTGTCCACATTGTAGGTGTAGTTCTCGCCGCCCTTCCAGGAGGTGGCGAAGCCGAAGCTGTGGTTCCAGGGACCCAGGACCATGTGGCTCTGGGCGCGGGTCTCCTCGCTGAGCATGTTCCAGGCCTCGATGGTGCCCTCGTAGTGGTGGTCGTAGTAGCCGCCGAAGATGGCCACGGGTACGTCGATCTCAGGGATGGCGTTCTTCAGATCGCCCCAGCAGCCCTCATCCCAGTAGGGATCGGTGAAGTCGGGGTGGTTGATCCAGTCGTCATAGCCTTCCACGTTACCGCCCCACAGGTCGTCGTCGGCCTTGATGCCGGGCAGGTACTGGGCGGACTCCAGATAGAAGTCGTAGTCGTACACATCGGTGCAGTTCTGCATGGTCCAGGCGATGATGTTGTCCGCCGCCACCATGCCGGAGTGGCTCACGGAGAGGTTCCGGAGCACGCCGTAGCACTGGGCGTGGAGGGCCTTCACCTTCTCGGGCAGGGCGTCACCCACGATCCAGGTGGTGAGGGCCAGGTAGGAGTGGCCGTGCATACCGATGCTCTCCACCCAATCCTGCTCGTTGAGCCAGTTCAGGCTGGCGATGCCGTCGGCGCGCTCGTCCACGTTGGCCACATACTCACCCTCAGAGCCGCCCTTGCCGCGGCAGTACTGGTAGACGTAGGCGAAGCCGCGGCTGGCATACTCCTCGCCCAGGGCATCCTTGGTAGCCTCCTGCTGGGGGTAAGGCCCGCGGGTGAAAGCGGTGGGCCAGGGACCCTCGCCCACAGGCTTATAGACGATGGTGCGCAGCTTCACGCCGTCGTCCATGGGCACCATGACCTCATAGCGCTCATACTCATAGGACTGCTTCACGCCGTAGTCGTTGGCACGGATGGCGTTCCGGGTGCCGGCCATAGCGTCGGCGGCAGCGGTGGCGCTCTCGCCCTCCACGGTGACGTCGGTGTCGGCGTACTTGTCCAGGAAGTCGGGGGTGACATAGATCCGGTCGTCCTTCAGGACCACGGGAGCATCCACATCGCCCTCCACGAAGCTGACGGAAGCGGACTGTGCCATGGGACGGATCTGGACGTTGTAGACGCTGTTGGCCACAGTGGCGGTGAGGCTGGGCTGGTCCCAGGTGACGGTGAAGCCCATGTCCTCCGCGATGGAGCGCAGGGGGACATACTGCTGGCCGTTCTCAGTGACCACTTCGTAGCTCTCGGGAGCGGTCTCAGCCTCGGCGGCCAGCGCGGGGGCGGCCACGGAGAGGGAGAGGCTGCCCGCTAGAAGAGCCGACAGGAGCTGTTTCTTCTTCATGTAGGTATCTCCTTCTTTCTGCTTCTTTATATGCTTCTCAGTCCCCCAGGTCTAAAGTCGGGAAACTGATGGAGCTGGGGTGATCGGGGCCGATATAGATAGTCTGGTCCGCCACCCGTGTCTGGGTCTGCTCGGACCATATACCGGCGTAGTTAGAATGGATGCTGTATTCAGGGAAGTTAGAAGATGTGATGTCCACGCGGATGCTGTTCCCCGCCTTCACGTTCCAGGTGATGGGGAGCGTCTCGATGGTGATCTCCACCAGATCGTTGGGCGTATAGCTCTGCCTGTCTCCAAGCGAGTCATTCCGATAGGCGAGCGTAGTGATCCCGGATCGGATGTTATAGGTGGTGCCGTCCGGAGCCACTTCAGAGACCTTGTAGGTAAAGCAAGTGTCATCTACATCCGTGCTCACATAGAGGTCGGCAGATATCTTTCCCGCGATAGTCAGATCCTCGGTGAGGGGATCGCTCAGGAAGCTGATGACATCATCCCGGTAGCCGATCTCGGGCTGAGGCTGGCTCCCCCGTTTGGAAACGGAAGTGAACAGCGTCTCCCCGCCTACCGACATGACGGGATCCTGGGGATCGTATACATAGGTGACGGTGTCCTCCTCTGCCTGAGCCTCGGGAGAGAGCACCAGCGCATCCCCGTTGTGAGGGCTCTGCTGCGTGGTGAAATAATACGTCTCGGAACCATCCGCCTGGATAGGCCAGTTGTCCAACGTGACCCATTCGTCCTCTTCGACAAAGTAGACTTGTACGTTGGCTTCCGGCACGGTATCGTTGACCAAGATGCTGTAGAACCAATTGAAGGTATCCCGGGCCACGTTGATATCTCCCGCATGGTCAGTAGTCACATGAGAGGGCGTGATGCCATAGCCATGGTTCCACGGACCGAGGATCAGCCGGCTCTGGGCCTTCGTCTCGTCATTGAGCCGCTCATAGCCCAGCAGCGTCCCCTCCAGATGGTGGTCGTACAGGCCTGCCACCACAGTGACGGGCACATCGACCTGCGCGGGGACTTCTTTGAGCTGGGCCCATACGCCCTCATTCCAGTACGCATCGTTATAATTGGTGTTCGTGATCCAGTCCCGGTACCAACTCAACTCGGCCCCCAGCATATTGACATCCATCTCTACTTGGGGCATATAGCGGTATTCCTCATAATAGGGATCTTCCGGGTCTTTCTCCGGTTTGACGATATCTTCTTCCGCATTGTCGATGGCCCAGCCGGACATGATATCCTGACGGAAAAGGCCGTCTTTATAGAGGGAGATGAAACGGTCGACGCCATATTCCTCTACATACATGCACTTGACTTTGGGATCCAGATCGTCCGCCAAGCACCAGGCACAGTAGGCCATGTAAGACATCCCCTGGATGCCCAGGCTCTCGCACCATTCTTGGTCACAGATCCAGTTCATCAGCGCAGTGCCATCCACCTTCTCATAGGTATTGGGGGAATAGGTGCCGTCAGAGCCGCCCTTGCCGCGGCAGAACTGATAGACATAAGCGATGCCGCGTTTCGCGTACTCCTCGCCGGTAGCCGTGAATTTGGGCCCGTTATCAGGATAAGGGGTACGCACCATGACGGTGGGCCAGGGACCTTCTCCGTCAGGCAGGAAGATCTCTGTGACCAAGTCATATCCCGGTTCGCCTTCCACCATCTCGGTCATATGGATGACACCATATCGCTCCTTTGCCATCATGTCGGCGCCCCGCAGCTCGTCGCGGACGGCGAACTGAGAGTCGGCTTCCACAGTGGCGTTCCCATCAGCGATGGTGACGCTTCCCCCGACATATGCATCGATCAACGAACTGTCCACAAAGATCGTTCCGTCTTCTGCTACCATAGGGACCTGGACCGGGTCTTCTGTGAAGTTCGTCTCTACTGTCCCTCCATAAGGGCGGATCGCAAAGGTAGAGTTCCCTTTCTGCAAAGTGGCCGTCAGTGTAGCCTGATCCCAGGAGACTTCATAGCCCATATCCTCTGCGATCGCACGCAGGGGGACATATTGGGCGCCCTCTTGGGTCAGGATGGGGTAGCTCTGGGTGCTCGTATCGTCCTCAGCCGCCAAGGCCGGGACCGCTAAAGAGACAGAAAGCACGCCTGTGAGCATCATGGACAGAAGCTGCTTCCTTTTCACGTCGTTGACCTCCTTTGTCGTATATGCTCTCGTATACTTGCAAGATGGGGCTCTTTATAGAAAGTACGGCGCACGGCTTGACGCCGCGCGCCGTACCGCCCGAAAACAGAAGGTGGACCGTTACGTGTACTATCTAATTTGGATAGGGAGCGCTCAGATCTCCATATCCAGCAGGTAAGAGCTCAGGCCCTTGCCGTGCATATCCACGGAGAGGGAACGGGTCACGCCGCCGCCCAGGGCGTCGTACATGACGAAGTTGAGGGCGTGGATGTTGGGCAGCTCATAGCGGACGACGTCGCCCTTGACCATGCCCTTGAAGTGCTCCTTCACCTTCTCGGCGGTGACCTTCTCCTTGAGCAGCTCATAGTCCTTCGGATCATAGGCGATGAGGGAGATGTTGGAGATGTTGCCCTTGTCGCCGGTACGGGAGTGCGCGATATCCCAGAGTTTCATTGCTCTATGCTTCCTTTCTGTCCAAAAATCAGACTTCGAAGACCTCGACTGCGGGCTTGACGTCGTTGCGGTCGACCAGGATGGAGGCCACAGAGACGATATCGCGGGTGCGCTTCACAGCGCCGCAGCCGCCGGCGGGGCCGTTGGTGTAGAGGGCCTCGACCTCGTTGGGCACCAGGTCGGCGATGGCCTTGGTCTTGGCGCGGCCGGCCACGCGGACGCGGACCTCGCTGGGCTCCTCATTGTACTTGTAGTCGGGGTTCCAGTACAGGCTGTTGCAGCCGATGAGGTCGAACTTCAGCTCGTCGAACTGACCGGGAGCCACCAGCTCCAGCCGCTCCTTCAGGATGTCCAGAGCCAGCTTGGCGCGGGCCAGGCAGCCGGGGCCGCCGTAGCTGATCTCGCCGTCGCCGATGAAGCAGTCCTTATAGCCGATAGAGCACTTGAAGGTCTGGGTCTTGGGCTTGCCGGTGGCGCCCTCCACCTTCACCTTGTCCTTCTCCACCTCGGTGAACTTGACCTCCTTGAAGTCGGCCACCACGTCGGGGGTCAGGTAATTCTCGGGGTCGTGGATCTCGTAGACGATCTGCTCGGAGCAGGTCTCCACGGTGACTTTGCCGCCGGCCTCGGGGACCTTGGTGACGAAGAAGGAGCCGTCCTCAGCGATCTCCACGATGGGGAAGCCCAGGTGGCCCACACCGGGCACGTCCTTCTTGCCGGGCTCGGCGAAATAGCCGCCGGTGACCTGGCCGCCGCACTCCAGCAGGTGGCCCATCATAGTGCCCTTGCCCAGCTTGTCCCAGTCCTCCAGGGACCAGCCAAACTCGTGGATGGCGGGAGCCATGAAGATGGCGGGGTCGGCCACACGGCCGGTGATCACCACGTCGGCGCCCTGGTCCAGAGCCTTCAGGATGCCCTCCACGCCCATGTAGGCGTTGGCGGAGACGATCTCACCGGGCAGCTTGGACAGGGGCTCGTGGGTCTCCCACACCTCGGTATCCATGTACTTGTCGATCACCGGCAGGAGATCGTCGCCAGTGACGCAGGCGATCTTCATCCCGGTAAGGCCGTGCTTGCGGGCGATCTCCACGCACTTCTGAGCGGCGGCCTGGGGATTGGCGGAGCCCATGTTGGTGATGAGCTTCACCTTGTGCTCCCAGCACAGAGGCAGGGCCTTCTCCATGCGGTGCTCCAGCAGGCCGTTGTAGCCCTTGGTGGGGTCCTTCAGCTTGGCCTGCTGGCCGATGGCGATGGTGCGCTCGGCCAGGCACTCATAGCTGATGTAGTCCAGATTGCCCTTCTCGATGAGCTCCAGGGAGGGCTCCAGGCGGTCGCCGGCATAGCCGGCGCCGCTGCCGATACGGATGGTCTTCATGGCATAGCTTCCTTTCTAAAGATCAGAAATGGATGTATTATTCAGTTGGATCAGATCGCGATGCCGCCGATGATGACAGCCACGGCGACCATGATCAGGGACACCAGCCAGGCCAAGGGGATGGTGTGCTTCTGATGCTCACCAAGATCCACACCGGACAGGCCCACCAGCAGGAAGGTGGAAGCGGTCAGGGGGGAGCAGGGGAAGCCGACGGTCATCTGGCCCAGGATAGCGGCACGGCCCACGTCGGCGCCCACGACGCCGAAGCCCTCGGCGGTCTCGGCCAGGACGGGCAGCACGCCATAGTAGAAGGAGTCAGGATCGAACAGCAGAGAGGCGGGCATACCGATGATACCGACGATCAGGGGGAAGAACTCGCCCAGAGCGTTGGGGATGATGGAGATCAGGGCGGCGGCCATCTCGGTGATCATGCCGGTGCCCTGCATGATGCCGGTGAAGCAGCCGGCGGCGAACAGCACGGAGCACATCATCAGGGCTTCCTTGGCGTGGGCGTCCACGCGGGCCTTGGACACGGAGACCTTCGGATAGTTGATCAGAGTGGCCAGGACATAGAAGACCATGAACACCACGGCGGGAGCGAAACCGGAGAACAGCAGGGAAACGATGGCCAGGATGATGAGGATCACGTTCACCACGAAGAGGTGAGGACGGAGCAGCTCTTTCTGCTCGTCGGTGAGCTCCTGCTCAGCATGGCCCACGGCCTGCAGAGCGACAGCGCCGATGCGCTTCTTCTCACGCATGCCCAGGAAAGCGGCGATCACGAAGTCGCACACCAGGCCCACGATGACGGCGGGCAGGACAGGCATGAAGAACTCGGTGACAGTGGCCTCGGTGCCGGCCATAGCGGCCAGAGCGGTGTGGGCCCGGATGGTGGGGCCGCCCCAGGGCAGCACGTTCATGGTACCGGCGGACAGAGCCACGATGGTAGCCAGGGTGGTGCGCTTCATGCCCAGAGCGTCATACAGAGGCAGCAGGGCGGGGACGCAGATCAGGAAGGTGACAGCGCCGGAGCCGTCCAGGTGGACGATGGCGGCCAGGAGCGCGGTGCCGATGCCGATCTTCACGGGATCGGTGCCCACCATGTTCAGGATGCCCTTGATGATGGGGCGGAAGGTGCCCGCATCGGTGAGGATGCCGAAGAACAGGATGGAGAAGATGAACATGACGCCGGTGGCGGCCACGGAGCCGATGCCCTTGGAGCCGGTGATCATACCGCCCAGAGACTTGAAGTTGGCCACGAAGTCCACCACACCGGGGGCGGCCTCAGGGTCTGTGACGATGAACGCACAGGCGATGATGCCGGTGACCACGGGGACGACGATCAGCGCCACCAGGGGGGACGCTTTCTTGGTCATGATCAAAACCAGCATGATGATGACCGTCAGGAAACCAAGTACTGCTAACATGGATTTACCTCCTCTTTCTATACCTGCAATGGTTGCTGGTGCATTGCACTTTTGATATCAAGCAATGTCCGTGCCAATTTTCCACTCTTTAGAATAAAAAACCGGTATCCCTTCTCTCGCAAGGGATACCGGTCTTCGAACGAAATTTTTTGCGCCTGCTCCGGTCTGGATGATCCTAAAATATTAGGATCCTGTTTTTTATCCTTCGCAGTCCCGCCTTTCAGCTACCTGTTGTGCCGCTTATAGTTTCCAGATATATAGAAGCGTATTCCAATATTTTAGAATGTGCACTGTTCACATCTTTTTGCCCCCGATCTTGTTATAAAGGCTGGCCAAAGAGATGCCCAGTTCGGCGGCAGCCTTCTTTTTCCCCTCCAAAGTGCTCCCGTACCTGTGAAGGAGCTTCTCGATCTCCCTCCGCTCGAACTGCTTCGTTTTCTGGGCCAGAGTGAGGTGTTGGGCCTCTTTCTGGTGCCTCTGCCTGCCGGGCAGCATGTCGACGCTGATGACCCCTCCGGGGGCCAGATAGGCGGAGAATTCCAGGATGTTCCGCAGCTCCCGGACGTTTCCCGGCCAGTCATATGCCTGGAACAGCTCCATGGCCTCATCCGTCAGGACCAGAGGCCGCCGCAGTTTGTGGGAGAGCTCCTCCAGGATATCCTGGACCAGGAAAGGGATGTCCTCCGTCCGCTCCCGGAGGGGCGGGATATGGATGGGCACGGTGTTCAGACGGTAGTAGAGGTCCTTGCGGAACTTGCCCTCCCGGACATACCGCTCCAGATCCACGTTGCAGGCGGCGATGACCCGCACGTCGATATCGATCTCCTTGACCCCGCCCACCGGGCGGATGCGGCGCTCCTGAAGGGCCCGGAGGAGCTTGGCCTGGAGCCCCAGGTCCATCTCCGAGATCTCATCCAGGAAGAGCGTGCCGCCGTAGGCGGCCTCGAAGAGGCCCATCTTGCCCTTCCGCTTGGCGCCGGTGAAGGCCCCTTCCACATAGCCGAAGAGCTCTGAGTCCAGCAGCTCCCCGTTGAAGTTGGAGCAGTTGATCGCCACGAACACCCCGTCCCGGCGGGGGCTGGCGTTGTGGATGGCCTGAGCGTAGAGCTCCTTGCCCGCGCCGCTCTCCGCCTCCAGGAGCACGGTGGCATCGGTGGCGGCGATCTTCTCCGCCAGCTCCTTCACCTGGAGGGTGGCGGAGCTGTGGGCCGTGATGTCGTCGAAGGTGTAGCGGGCGCCGTTGGCCTTGTTGATCCGGTTGAGCACCTGCTTGCTCTTGGCCTCCATGGCGTCCAGCTCCTCCCGGGTCCGGTAGGCGTCGTCCAGGAAGGTGACCACCGAGAGGCCTCCCCGCAGCTCCCCGTCCCGGTAGATGGGATACATGTTCACGAAATAGAAGTCCTGGATCTCCTGCCGTGTGATGTGGAGATGAGGCTGTCCCGTCTCCAGCACCTCGGGCAGGCGGGCGCCGGGGCGCAGGTCCCGAAGGCGGTAGCCCTCGATGGGCCCGATGTCTCCCCCGGCCTCCTTGTTCAGGAACGCCCGGTAGGCCAGATTCCCGAAGACGATCCGGCCCTCCGTGTCGATGATGGTGATCCCCTCCCGCATGGCATCGAATATCGCGCGTGCATCCTCATTGAGCTCCATAGGGCGGCACCTCCTTATACGCTGACTATTGTATCGCGGCGCGGCCTGTAAGGCAAGAGGGAGCCGATCCGTCGGTCCCCGTTGTTTTTTCTCGAGACAGCGTTTATAATGTAAAGAAGAGATAAAGAAATAAGCGGGAGGGGCCTACCATATGGATACTATGATCATCGGCATCGCCGGAGGGACCGGCTCGGGCAAGACCACCCTGACCCGCCGGCTCCAGGAGGAGTTCGGCGACCATGTCAGCGTACTTTTCCACGACAACTATTACCGCTCCCACAGCGATATGTCCTACGAGGAGCGGGCAGCCCTCAACTACGACCATCCGGACGCCTTCGAGACCGACCGGATGATCCGGGACATCCAGGCCCTGCGGCGGGGGGAGACCGTCTGCTGCCCCGTGTACGACTACACCGTCCACGACCGCTCCAGCGAGACCATCGAGGTCAAGCCCACCAAGGTCATCATCGTGGAGGGCATCCTGATCTTCGAGAACAAGGCTCTCCGGGACCTGATGGACATCAAGATCTTCGTGGACACCGACGCGGACGTGCGGATCCTCCGCCGCATCATGCGGGACGTGAAGAAGCGGGGCCGGAGCCTGGATTCGGTGGTGGAGCAGTATCTCACCACGGTCAAGCCCATGCACGAGCAGTTCGTGGAGCCCTCCAAGCGGTTCGCCGATATCGTGGTGCTGGAGGGCGGGCGGAACCTGGTGGCCCTGGATATGATCATCCAGCGCATCCGCAGCCATGTGGAGGGCGCGGAGGGGGACGAGGGCTGACCCGGTCCAGGACTTGCCTCTCATGTCCGCCCCGGCCTGTGGCAAAAATAAAGATACATCCCGCCGCCTTATGAGAAGGAGGTATCTCCATGACCGGAAAGCTCCCGCTGTTCTTCTGCGCCCTGGCGGCCCTGTCTCTGGCCGCCTGCGCCCCGGCCGCCTCGCCGGCGGAGAGCGCCGCCCCCTCCCACGCGGCGGCGGCCGCCTCCGTCCCCTCTCCCTCTCCGCTGCCCGCAGAGAGCGCCCCGGCCGCCTCGCCGGCGGAGAGCGCCGCTCCCCCCACGCCGGAGCCCTCTGACGTCCCCTCCGAGCCTTCGGATCTGCCCGCCTTCTCTCCGGCCCAGGCGTCGGAGGAGGCCGCCTGGATCCCCTGTGAGCAGGGGGCCCGCTTCGGCGGCGACCCGGAGGTGGACTGTCCCCTCGCGGTGTGGGATGCCCGGGTGGGGCTCAACGATCTGTCCGTCTCCTTCCTTCCCCAGGGGAACGCCGACGCCATGAGCGCCTTCATCGATGCGGAGATCCGCATCCCTCCCACGGAGGTGACCTACGCCGAGGAGAACAGGGCCCTCCTCATCCGCATGGAGGGCGTGGTCCTGGATACCGGGGACCCCCGGGAGGCCGCCGGCAGCGACGACTGGGTCTATGACTTCATGGAGGAGTTCGGCCTGCCCCTCCCCGCCTCCTTCCCTATGGGCAGCCTGGGAGAGGACAACGGCTTCTTCCGCAACGCCGCTATCTCCAGCGACGGCACCGACACCCTCATCACCCTCCTCCTCACCGACCGGGCCGGGGAGCTGCGGGTGGAGAGCGGGACCCTGGACCGGGAGGGGATGCAGCCCTGGTTCCGGATCGTCTTCCAAGAGGCCCCCTGATACGAGAATGGATAGGAGCGCCCCTCTGCCGCGGCAGAGGGGCGCTCTTCCCGATTCAACGCTCTTCATCTGGGCCCGGATCGGCCGGGCCCAGCGCCGCCTGCCGCTCCACCAGCTGCTGGAGGACGATGTCCTCGATCTCCTCCACGCAGCCCTCCAGGTCGCGGAGCACCTCCTTCTCCCAAAAGTGCACAGGGATCCACCCCCGCTCCCGGAGGAGGGCGTCGTTCCTGGCGTCCCGCGCGATGTTCTCCTCGATCTTCTGGATCCAGTACTCCCGGTTGCGCTTGAGCCGTCCCTTCCGCTCCTCCCAGCCGTAGCCGTGCCAGAACTCCCCATCCACGAAGACGGCGATCTTTCGCGATGTGATCGCGATGTCGGGGGAGCCGGGGAGGGCCCGGTAGTTGAGCCGGTAGCGGTAGCCCCGGTGCCAGAGGGCCTTGGCCAGGGCGCTCTCCGCCTTCCCCTTCTTCAGGCGGACCCGGGACATCCGCTTTGAGGTCTCGGGGGTGGTGTCATAGCTCTTGGGATGCTTCATAGGTCCGGCACGCCTCCCAGCTCCGCCACCACAGCGGACCCCCGGAGCCACACATACTGGGGCAGCATCCGGATCCCGTTCACCTTTTCGGTCTTGTGGCGGAGGGAGGAGTCCGTCCCCGACCCCCGGATGAACACCGGGTTCTCACTGCTCTTGAGGAAGTTGGGGGCGGAGCTCACCTCGCCGGAGCCGATCGTGACGGGAGAGCCGTCCCTCCTCCGCCTGGGGACGTCCACCAGGGTCCCCTCCAGCACCTTTTCCCGCGTGTCCTCCCACAGCCGCCGCACCGGGCCCTGGATGAACGCCTCGCTGAAGGTCAGCCGCTTGAAGCCCAGGAAGGTGTTCCTGGACAGGGGGCAGCTCTGCAGCGCCCGGCGCCCGGTGGCCGGATCCGTCACCCGCTCCCTGGGCGGCTCCTGGAAGCGGATGCACAGTAGGTCGTGTCCCGCGAAGTAGTCGTAGAGCGCCGAGTCCTCGAACTGGAAGGGCCGTACGGCGCCCTCTTCGTCCACGGCCTCCCGCTGGACCATCTCCGGGAAGTCGATGCGGAAGAGCTTCATGTCCTCCGTCCGGCCGCCCTCCGGGGTCACCGTGATGCTCTTGGCCACGATCCCGAACTTCTGGAACATCTCGATCTGGTCCAGCCGGGCCGACCTGCCGCCGAACATGGCCACGGCGATCCGCTCGCAGATGTGCTTGCTCTCTCTGCCTGCGGCGCCCGCCAGCGGGACGCCCAGCCCGGCTGCCAGCTCTTCCACGGTCTTCCCCGCGTACCGGGCGGTGAGCTCCCGGCACTTCCGGTCCACGTCGGAGATCACCGTATACCGGCCGGGCAGCTGCTCCAGCCGGTACCCGAAGTGCCGCATGATGATGGAGGACACCACCGCCTTCTTGAGGCGGAAGCGGGGCGGGAAGCGGGGCGCCAGGTCGATGAAGCTCAGCTTCGGGCGGAGCTCTCCGTGCACTTCGATGTACTCCCGCTTGACGGCCTCCCTCCACGCCCTGTCCCTGGGGCCGGGGTGGTGGGAGAGGATGCGGGCCGCCAGGGCCCGCACATGCTCCCAGTCCTGCCGCAGGGCCTCCCGCTCCTCGGGGGAGAAGACGTGGAGCTCATAGCCCCTGATGGGGAAGCGGCGGTACTCATAGGGCTCCACCGGCCGATCCGAATCATAGTGGTAGTATACCAGCAGCATGTGCTCCAGCTTGTTCCAGAAGTGGGAGGTCTCGAAGCGCTGCTCCGGCAGGTCGTAGATCCCCACGGCGGTGATGGACATGGGCTCCTTGGCCACGAAGTGGGGGGTGGGCTCCCGGTCGATGACCATGCCTGTGGATTTCAGCTCCGTCTTCGTCCGCTCCGCTCCCTCCAGGACCACCAGGTCCGCCTCCTGCCTGCTGTCGGGCGCGTACCCCAGGACACACTGCTCGATCAGTGTGCCGACCACCCCTTTCTGCCGGCCGAAGGCCCTGACCTGCTGGAAGAGCCCCTTGTCGTCGATCTCCTCCAGGGTCCTGCCCAATATCCTGTCGAACCGCTCGATCAGATCCGCTCTCTCATAGATATGCTCCGGCACGCAGGGTCCCTCCTTTGCAGAGATGCCGCTCTCGGCTGTCCCGATGGACTTACGGCTCGGCCGCGATCACCTGGTCCAGTATCCGGCCCATCCGGGTGATCATGGGCACCACCAGGGCGTTCCCCATACAGAAATACCGCATCCGGTCCGGCATCCCCTCGGTCCACCCATCGTCGAAGCCCTGGAGGCGCTCCGCCTCCACGGGGGTCAGCAGGCGGAGCCGCCCGGTGCCCGGGTCGGAGACCACATGGGTGGAGCGGTTCAGGGTCGACTCGCTGGTGAGCATGGTCCGCCCCGGCCGGTCCCAGGGGTCGGGGAAGGCGATGGGCCCCTCGGAGAACACATACTCGTGGCCGTTGGCCGACTTCCGGGGCACCTTCTTGGCCCCCTTCAGATAGGTCCACTTGGCCAGCTTGTCCCCGGGGATATAGTACTTCTCCTCCACGTCCCGCTGGAGGATCCGCCCCAGGTGGACCGGCTCCTCCTCCGCCTCCAGCACCTTGGCTGTGTAGACGGCGCCCCCGTGCATATATCCGGCGTTCTGGAAGGGGAAGGCGAAGCGGTCGCTCACCTCCACCAGGTCCTCCCCCAGCTCTGTGGAGGCGATCTTCCCCATCTCCCGGATCGGGAAGGCCCGGGCCAGCAGGCCCCCGCTCCCGATGAGCCCCGCCGGGTCCGCCCCCGCCATGGCCGCGCCGTAGCGGGTGTCGTCCCGGTAGGCGAAGAGGAAGGTGCGGCGGCGGCGCTGGGCTCCGCCGTATTGGGCGGCGTTCACCACCCGCCACTCCGCGCTGTAGCCCAGCTGGGCCAGGCAGGCCAGGATCATGCCCATGTCCCGGCCCCGCTGCTTGGCCGGGGACTTCAGCAGCCGGTCCACGTTCTCGAAGAGGCAGAAGGGGGGCCGCTTGGCGATCATGGTGTCCCGGATCTGCCACCACAGGACCCCCTTCTTCCCCTCGATCCCCTGGGAAGAGGCCAGGGTGTGGGCCACGCTGTAATCCTGGCAGGGGAACCCCCCCACCAGAAGAGCGTGGTCCGGGATCAGGTCCTTGTCCACGGTGCTGATGTCCTCGCCGGTGTGGAAGCCGCCGGCCATATCCGCGCTCTCTCCGTAGTGGCGCACATAGCAGTCGTGGGCCCACTGGGTCCTGGCCCCCGGCTCCCACTGGGAGAACCAGACCGTCTCCCAGCCGGAGCCCAGCCTGTCGAAGCCCAGGCGGAACCCGCCCACCCCGGCAAACAGCTCACAGATCGTCTTTTGCATAAAGCCCTCCTTATGACCGCGGCCTGCCGCGGCCAGTCCGCTCGTTCTCTGATCGGCCGGAACGGTCGGTCCCCTGTTCCCACCGGCAGCCGCCGGATCGTGGCCTACATCCGTTCAGTATACCATGATCGGGTCCACAAATCACCTGCTATATCTGCACGATCTCGGGCCCCCGCGGCGGGAGCGTCCGCGCGATAAGACGAAAAGCCCGCCGTACGGGACGGCGGGCTCCAGGCTGCCGAAAGGCAGGCCGCTGTGCGGGAGGCGGGGGATCACTCCTCCATCTCTCTCAGGTCCGGCGCGACGTGGAGGACGGGCTCTACCGCGGCCTGGATCTCCGCCACCGTGTGGCCTCTCCTGAGCTCGGAGAGCACCAGCCCCTCTTCGGTCACATCGATCACACACCGCTCGGTGACGATGTGGTCCACGCACTCCACCGCCGTCAGGGGATAGGTGCACGCCTCGACGATCTTCGGGGCGCCGTCCTTGGTCGTGAGCTCCATGGCCACGATGACCTTCTTGGCCCCATTGCACAGGTCCATGGCGCCCCCCATGCCGAAGGCCCGGCCGGGGGCGGCCCAGTTGGCCAGGTCCCCCCTGGCGGAGACCTGAAGGGCTCCCAGCACCGTGGCGGCCAGGCGTCCGGAGCGGATGATGCCGAAGGACATGGCCACGTCGAAGGCGCTGCTGCCCGGCACAGGCACGAAATTCAACCCGCCGGCGTTGGCGTACCGCTCCGTGACCATGAGGCCCTCCGCCTTTGGCCCGATGCCGATGAAGCCGTTCTCGCTCTGGAAGAGCACCCCGGGGGCGGCATAGCTCCCGCACAGGCTGGGGATCCCGATGCCCAGGTTCACTACATCACCGCTCTTGAAATAGCGGGCGGCCCGCTTCGCGATCAGATCTCGGTCGTTCATATCTCTTCCCTCCTCACACCAGGATCATATCGATGAACACGCCGGGCACGCCCACCTCATCCGGCCCGATCTCTCCCAGGTCGCAGAAGTGGTCGCACTCCACGATGGACAGGCCGGCACAGGTGGCGATGACCGGATGGGATGCGTGGCCGCTGCTGCCGCTGTAGGACAGGTTCCCCAGGGGGTCGGCCCGGCGGCAGCGGGTCACGGCGATGTCGGCCCGGAGGGCGGGCTCCAGCAGGTACCGCTCCCCGCCGATCTCCACGGTCTGCTGTCCCTCCTCCACCACGGTGCCCAGGCCGGTCTTCGTGAGCGCGCCCCCCAGGCCCAGCCCGCCGCAGCGGAGGCGCTCGATGAAGCTCCCCATAGGGTCCAGCTCCACCTCCAGCCGGCCGGACTGGATACGCTGGTCAGTAAGGGGATCGGTGCCCACATGGGTGGTGATCATCCGGTCCACCCGCCCCGCCTGGATGAGGCGGCTCACGCCGATATCCGGGTCGCTGGAGTCGATGGAGTAGATGCACAGATGCCGGGCGCCGCTCTCCAATATGCAGTCGATCAGCCGCTCCGGCATGTATTGGGCGGTCTGGCCGCCGATGGCGATGGTCTGTCCGTCCCTGAACTGGGCGACGATCTCTTCTCTTTTCCGCACTTTGCTTCGTTCCATAGGGTCCTCCCTCATGCGCTCCAAGGTCCGTGCGCCGCTCCGGCGGACGTCCGGCGGAGCGCATGAGCCGATACCTCCTTATTTCTCGTGTCCAGAACGCCGCTCCGGATCGGCGCTCTGGCACCTTTATTGGAAAGCAAAGAGCGTGCCAGATCTTCCATCTTCCCTGTACCCGTTGGGACAGAAGGGATACAGCCGTGCCCCCCTGTCTCTGCGCCTGCCAGATGATGCAAAAATACATCGTCTGGCTGCTGAAAAATGATGCAAAGCCCCATCGATGCGTTCCTGCATCGACGGGGCTTTGCTCTGCCGTTCCGGATACCGGCCGGGCTCCCGGGGGGATCACAGGCCGTATCTCTGTTTTTTCCGCACGACGGTGGACTGGTCCGTCTTTAGGATCTTCGCCGCCTGATAGGTGCTCTTGCACTTTTTCAGCACGTCCGCGAGGAGCTTCCGCTCGCAGAGCTCCATATACCCCTTCAGAGAGAAGCCCTCCGGGTCGTACTGATAGACGCTGCTCCAATCCACCGGATAGATCTCCAGGGCTTTCTCCGGCGGGGGCGCTCCGCCCAAGAGGGGCTCCGGGACCTGGCCGATCTCCAGCACACCGCTGGCGCTGGTCACCACCAGGCGCTCCACCACGTTCTTCAGCTCCCGCACGTTCCCCGGCCAGTCATAGCGCTGGAAGCGGTCCAGCACCTGGCGCCGGAACACCTTCATCCGGCCGTACCGCTTGCAGTAGAGATCCAGGAAATAGAGGGCCAGAGGGATGATGTCCTCCCTGCGGTCCCGCAGGGGCGGCACCTTCAGAGGGACCACGTTGAGTCGGTAATAGAGGTCGGCGCGGAAGGCGCCCCGCTCCACGCAGGCCTCCAGATCCCGGTTGGAGGCGGCCAGCAGGCGGAAGTCGATCTCCCGTTCCCTGACCGCGCCCAGGCGCTTGCTCCGGCGGCTCTCCAGCACCCGGAGCAGCTTCCCCTGGAGGACCAGGGGCATGGAGTCGATCTCGTCCAGGAAGAGGGTCCCGCCGTCGGCGGTCTCGATCAGGCCGGCCTTCCCCGTGCTCAGCGCCCCGGTGAAGGCCCCCTTCTCGTAGCCGAAGAGCTCCGCCTCCAACAGGGCCTCCGGCAGGGCGGCGCAGTTGATCTCCACCAGGGGCCGGTCCGCCCGGCGGCTGGTCCGGTGGATATAGCCGGCCATCACCTCTTTGCCGCTGCCCGTCTCCCCCTGGAGCAGCACCGTGGCGTCGGTGACCGCCACCTGGGCCGCCATGTCCAGCAGCCGCTTCATGGGCGCGCTCTCGGCGATGAGGGCCCCTCCCTCCCCGTCCCCCGCCGCGTCCGGCCCCGGCACCTCGACGGCGTTCTCGTCCTCGTGCAGGATGGCCTGCTCATAGTTCTTCCGCAGGATGTCCAGCCGGATCATCTCCACCAGCACATAGGCGATCTCGCCCTGGCCGTCGAAGATCGGCGTGGCCACCGCCAGCTGCCGGTAGCGGTAGCCCTTGGGGGTGACCACGTTGTTGACGATGGAGGTCCGCCGCTTCTGCTCGAAGGCCAGCACCGCCACGCTGTCGGAGACACACCCCTCTGGGATCAGCCGGAAGGCGTTGAAGGTGGATACCTCCTCCCTGGTCGGAAGCGCACATCATGTAGGAGGCAGTGGGATGTCGGAGAGGAAACGCTGGATCGATGCCGTCAAAGATGACGGTGTGAAGCAGACGGCGAAACACCAGGACCAGGGGCACAGCGCCAGGAAGCAGCCTCTGGGGCCCAATACCAAGCGGTAGCCGCGGCCCGAAGCCGGGCCCACAGGGCAGAGAGGCCCGTCATCCACCGTGTGTGAGGTGGATGACGGGCCTTCGCCTTTTGCCTGCATATGTGCCGGCCTGATGGGGCGCGGCGGGAAAAAAGCGGCCAAGGTACGGATACCTTGGCCGCTCAGTCTGTCGAAGAAGTGGTACAATGCTGGAGAAGCAGCGGGGGGGATAGTGTGAAAGGGGGTCTGGACTGCCGGGGGCAGTCCAGATGCCTTCGGGCGGAGCCACCTTATACCAGGTGAGCCCCCACTTTCGCGTACAGTCAAGAACATTTTGACGCAAGTCAAAATGTCAGGCAGCTTGTCTAAAAAGCCCGAATGGGCTTTTTAGACAAGCTGAGCGGCCAAGGTACGGATACCTTGGCCGCTCTCTGATACGATATGCGGATGTCGCGTTTCGCGGTGTCTCTTAGTACATGCCGCCCATGTCGGGAGCGGGGGCAGCGGGAGCGGGGGGCTCGGGCTTATCGGTGACCAGAGACTCGGTGGTCAGCAGCACGCCGGCCACGGAAGCGGCGTTCTCCAGGGCGGAACGGGTGACCTTGGTGGGGTCCACGATACCGGCGGAGATCATGTCGCAGTAAGTCTCGTTGAGGGCGTTGAAGCCATAGCCCACCTTGTCGGAGGTCTTGACCTTCTCCAGCACCACGGAGCCATCGATGCCGGCGTTGGCGGAGATCTGACGCATGGGCTCGGTGAGGGCGCGGGCCACGATCTGGACGCCGGTCTTCTCGTCGCCCTCCAGCTCGCCCAGCAGCTTCTCCACGGCGGGGATGGCGTTCACATAGGCGGTGCCGCCGCCGGCCACGATGCCTTCCTCCACAGCGGCGCGGGTGGCGTTTAGGGCGTCCTCGATGCGGAGCTTCTTCTCCTTCATCTCAGACTCGGTGGCAGCGCCCACGCGGATGATGGCCACGCCGCCGGCCAGCTTGGCCAGACGCTCCTGGAGCTTCTCGCGGTCGTAGTCGGAGGTGGTGGTCTCGATCTGGCTGCGGATCTGGGCCACGCGGTCCTTGATGGCCTTGGGGTCGCCGGAGCCGTCCACGATGATGGTGTTGTCCTTGGTCACCTTCACCTGGCGGGCGTGGCCCAGCATGGCCACAGTGGCCTCCTTGAGCTCATAGCCCAGGTCGGAGGAGATGACGGTGGCGCCGGTGAGGATGGCCATATCCTGGAGCATCTCCTTGCGGCGGTCGCCGAAGCCGGGGGCCTTGACGCAGCAGACGTTCAGGGTGCCGCGGAGCTTGTTGACGATCAGGGTGCTCAGGGCGTCGCCCTCCACGTCCTCGGCCACGATCAGCAGCTTCTTGCCGGACTGGACCACCTGCTCCAGGATGGGCAGGAGCTCCTGGATGTTGGAGATCTTCTTGTCGGTGATGAGGATAGACGCGTCGTCCAGGACGGCCTCCATCTTCTCGGTGTCGGTGACCATATAGGGCGCGATGTAGCCCCGGTCGAACTGCATGCCCTCCACGACCTCGCTGTAGGTCTCGGCGGTCTTGGACTCCTCCACGGTGATGACGCCGTCGTGGGAGACCTTCTCCATGGCCTCGGCGATCAGCTTGCCGATGGTCTCGTCGCCGGAGGAGACGGCGCCCACGCGGGCGATGTCGTCGCTGCCGTTGACGGGCTTGGAGTTGGCCTTGATGGCCTCGATGGCGGCGGTGGTGGCCTTGGCGATGCCCTTCTTCATGATCATGGGATTGGCGCCGGCGGCCAGGTTCTTCAGGCCCTCGCGGATGATGGCCTGGGCCAGCAGGGTGGCGGTGGTGGTGCCGTCACCGGCCACGTCGTTGGTCTTGGTGGAGACCTCCTTGACGATCTGAGCGCCCATGTTCTCGAAGGGATCGGGCAGCTCGATCTCCTTGGCGATGGTCACGCCGTCGTTGGTGATGAGGGGAGAGCCGAACTTCTTGTCGAGGACCACGTTGCGGCCCTTGGGGCCCAGGGTGATCTTAACGGTATCGGCCAGGGTGTTCACGCCGCGCTCCAGCGCGCGGCGGGCGTCCTCGCCGTAAAGGATCTGCTTGGACATATCGATTACCTCCAATATGATTTCAGATATGGGCTGACCGGGGACCGGCGGCCCTTGTTCACTCGACGATGGCCAGGATGTCGCTCTGACGGACGATGGTGTACTCCTCGCCGTCCAGCTTCACCTCGGTGCCGGAATACTTGCTGGTGATGACCTTCTGGCCGACTTCCACCACCATCTTGACTTCCTTGCCGTCCACGACGCCGCCGGGGCCCACTTCCACGATCTCGGCCATAGCGGGCTTCTCCTTGGCCGCGCCGGCGAGGATGATGCCGCTCTTGGTGGTCTCCTCCGCCTCTACCATCTTGATGACCACGCGGTCTGCCAGAGGTTTGAGTTTCATTTGAGGTTCCTCCTTATATAAGCTTGTTATCTATTCGTCTTCGTTGCCTTAGCACTCAAAAACTCCGAGTGCTAACTTCGAGTATGATGATACCGCGTCTTGGCAAAAAAATCAACCCCCAATTTTGCAGTCTGGGGGTCGATTTTCGAAAAATTCAAATTTTATTCACAAACGGACATGCCGAGTGCCAACGCTCTCATCCCCACAGGCGCACCCGCTGTTCCGCCCGGGCCATACGGGCGGCCACGGCGGCCGCCTCCGCCCGGGTGAGGGGGGCGCCGGGGCGGAAGGTCAGCGCCCCGTCGCTCCCGGTGAGCACCCCCTGGGCGTAGAGGCGGTACGCCGCCTCTGCGTCCGGCTCCGTCCCGTCCAGGTCGGGGACGCTCTGCCGCACCCGCTCCAGGTCGTTGATCTCAGGCATGCTCCGCCCCAGGCTGGTGGCGGCGAAGAGCCGGGCCATCTCCAGCCGGGTGATGGGCCGCTGGTAGTCGTCGAACTGGCCGGGCTCCAGGATGCCGCTGGCCTCGCAGTAGGCCACGGAGGAGCGGTACCAGGGACTGCCCGCCGCCGGCTGCTGGTGGAAGCTGTCCCCGGTGTAGCGGCTCTCCAGGAAGGCGGCCATCTTCACCGCCTCGGCCACGGTGAGGACCTGGTCCGGCGCGAAGCGGCCCTCCCCCACCCCCTGCATCAGGTCCAGGTCATACGCCAGGTCCACCCACACCGCGTACCAGTCCCCCGGCCCCACGTCGGAGAAGCTGGGCAGCCGCCCCTTCACCAGGGGGAACTGGCTGGAAGGCACGCCCCGGCTCTGCATCTGGCCGGGCAGGTCGGAGAGGGGGACCAGTGCGTCCTGCCCGTCCCGGGTGAGGACCAGCACCTCCAGCCCGTCCAGCCGGTCCGCCCGGATGGCGGAGTAGACGAAGGGGTAGAAGTCCTGGGTGAGCGCCCCCTCCTCTTCAAAGGGGACCAGGCTCACCAGCCCCCAGCTGTCCCCCCGCTGGCCGATGTACAGGCCGTAGCCGATGTCCTCCAGGGTGTCGTAGACCGGCTCGATGAGGTAGCTGCCGTCCTGGCGGATGGCGCCCAGCTTGCCGTTCGTCTGCACCAGGGCCACCCCCAGCTGGAAGCTGAGGACCGACTGGTACTGGATGGGGATGACGATCTCCCCCGAGGCGTCGGCAAACCCCCACAGCCCCCCCTCTTCCGCCTGGGCCAGCCCCTCCTGATACCCGTAGATGGTGGGGGCCGCCAGGGCGGGGGTGGCGGCGGCAAGACACAGGGCCAGGGCCAGAGCGGCGGCTCTAGTTCTTCTCATCCGCTCCCCTCCTCTTTCCATAGTAGAACATATCGCACTTGAGCATGCCGTTATAGAGCTTGCGCTTCTTGTCCGCCCGGCGGCCGAAGGTCCGCTCGAACTCGGTGTGGGAGGAGAGGAGGGTCAGGGCCCACCCGCCGGGCAGGCCGGAGAAGGCCCGGCCGAAGCCCCGGTAGAGGTCCTCCGCCTCCCGCTTCTCCATGATGCGCTCCCCATAGGGGGGATTGGTGACGATCCTGCCGTAGGGCGCCTCCCGGCGGAAGGACAGGGCATCGGCCACCTGGAAGCGCACCAGGTCCTCCACCCCCGCCTTCTCCGCGTTGGCCCGTGCGATCTCCACCGCCCTGGGGTCGATGTCCCCGCCCCAGATGTCATAGTCCCCGTGGAACTCCCTGTCCATGGCCTCCTCTGCCGCCGCCATCCAGGCGGAGGCCGGGATGCAGGCCCACTTCTGGGCGGAGAAGGACCGGTCCAGGCCGGGGGCCCGGTTCTTGGCGATGAGGGCTGCCTCGATGGCGATGGTGCCCGAGCCGCAGAAGGGGTCGCAGAGGGGATCCCTCCCCCGGTATTGGGAGAGCATCACCAGGGCGGCGGCCAGGGTCTCCCGCAGGGGGGCGGCCACGCCCACCGCCCGGTAGCCCCGCTTGTGGAGGCCGGGGCCGGTGGTGTCCAGCATGAGGGAGGCCGTATCCTTGAAGATGGCGAACTGGATCTGATAGACCGGCCCGGTCTCGGGCAGGGTCTGCAGGCCGTAGCGGCTCCCCAGCCGCTGTGCCACCGCCTTCTTCACGATGGACTGGCAGGCGGGCACCGCGTGGAGGGCGGAGCTCAGGCAGTGGCCCTTCACCGGGAAGGCCCCGTCCCGGGGGATGAACCGCTCCCAGGGCAGGGCGCGCACCCCCTCGAAGAGCGCGTCGAAATCTCCGGCCGGGAAGGACCCCAGCTGGATCAGCACCCGCTCCCCGGTGCGGAGCCCCAGGTCCAGCCGGGGGATATCCTCCAGCCGGCCGGAGCAGAGCGCCCGTCCGTTCTCCGCCCGCACGTCCTCCAGTCCCATCCGCCGCATCTCGCCGGCCGCCAGGCCCTCCAGCCCGAACAGGGTGGGCACCACCAGTTCCACTCGCTCCATGTCTCGCTCCATTCTGCGGGCCGGCGTCCCGCTCTTTTCTCTCCCGGCGGCGTTCTCCCGCCCCCCTTGTCCGGCAGACGGTCCGCCGGAGGGCACCGCGCCTTGGCGCACGGGCCCCCAGCTCCGTCCAGTACGCATCATTATAGCCGATTTCCCCCAGGGGCGCAATCGATTTCGCCCATATCGGAAAATTTACAGACGTTATACTGGTAATGGCGGGCGCGCTGTGTTACAATGGCCTTACCATTAACGAAGGAGGGAACGCCTGTGAGCATGAGTCTGTTTTGGTTGGCCGCACTGGTCCTCTTCGGGCTGGCGGAGGCGGTCACTGTAGGCCTGACCTCCATCTGGTTCGCCGCGGGAGCGCTGGCGGCCCTGCTGGCCACGGCCCTGAACGCCTCCGTGCTCATCCAGATCGTGGTCTTCCTGGCCGTGTCCTTCGTCGCCCTGCTCCTGGTCCGGCCCCTGGCCCAGCGGTTCATCAACGACCGCCATGTGGCCACCAACGCCGACCGGGTCATCGGTCAGGAGGGCGTGGTCACCGAGGCCATCGACAACCTGTCCGCCCGGGGGCAGGTGAACGTCTCCGGCGCGCTGTGGACCGCCCGCAGCCAGGGGGACGCCCCCATCCCCAAGGGCGCGGTGGTGCGGGTGCTGCGCATCGAGGGCGTCAAGCTCTATGTGGTCCCCGCCGGATCCCCTGCCTCCGTCCCCGACGGAGAGCCCTGATATCAGATCGACAAGGAGGTAGCCCCTATGGACTTCTTCAGCTTCCTGGGCGCCACGCTGGTGCCCCTCATCCTCGTGATCCTCATCATCCTCATCCTGGCCGCCAACGTCAAGGTGGTCCAGCAATCCAAGGCCTATGTAGTGGAGCGCCTGGGCGCCTTCCATACGGTGTGGGGCGTGGGCATCCACTTCAAGATCCCCTTCATCGAGCGGGTGGCCAAGGTCATCTCCCTGAAGGAGCAGGTGGTGGATTTCGCCCCCCAGCCGGTGATCACCAAGGACAACGTGACCATGCAGATCGACACGGTGATCTACTTCCAGATCACCGACCCCAAGCTGTACACCTACGGGGTGGAGCACCCCATGAGCGCCATCGAGAACCTGACCGCCACCACCCTGCGGAACATCATCGGCTCTCTGGAGCTGGACCAGTCCCTCACCAGCCGGGACCACATCAACACCCAGATGCGCTCCCTCCTGGACGAGGCCACCGACCCCTGGGGCATCAAGGTCAACCGGGTGGAGCTGAAGAACATCCTTCCCCCCCGTGAGATCCAGGACGCCATGGAGAAGCAGATGAAGGCGGAGCGGGAGCGCCGGGAGGCCATCCTCCAGGCCGAGGGCCAGAAGCAGAGCCAGATCCTGGTGGCCGAGGGCGAGAAGCAGTCCCTCATCCTCCGGGCGGACGCCGCCAAGCAGGCCGCCATCATGAAGGCCGAGGGCGAGGCGGAGGCCATCCGCAAGGTGCAGGAGGCCACCGCCGAGGCCATCAAGCTCCTCAACGAGGCCAACGCCAGCGACGCGGTGGTGAAGCTCAAGGCCCTGGAGGCCTTCCAGGCCGCCGCCGACGGCAAGGCCACCAAGATCATCATCCCCTCCGAGATCCAGGGGCTGGCGGGCCTGTGTGCCTCTGCCAAGGCCCTTCTGGAGAAGGACGAGGTCCCCAAGTCCTGACGCCGCGATCCACAGACAGAAAGAGCCCCGGCCGGATGCCATCCGGCCGGGGCTCTCTTAGTATCGTATCTTTCTGCTCTCCGCTTCTGTTCAGATTCCCATGACATCGCACACCGCCGCCTGGAGGTAGTCGATGTCCTCGAAGCGGCTCAGGGCGCTCACCGAGAAGCGCACCGTCCCCGCCGGGAAGGTCCCCAGGGCCCTGTGGGCCAGGGGGGCGCAGTGGAGGCCGCAGCGGCAGGCGATGCCGTGCTCCCGCTCCAGGCGGAACGCCGCCTCCGCACCGTCCATGCCGGGGAAGTCCACCGACACGATGCCCACCTGCTTCTCCCGGTCCAGGGGGCCGAAGAGGCGCAGTCCGTCCGGCTCCATCTCCCGCAGCCGGGCGATGAGGTGGCCGGTGAGCCGCTTCTCCCGGCGGTACAGCTCCTCCCAGCCCTGGCTCTCTCCCCACTCCAGGGCGGCCTTGAGGCCGCAGACGGCGGGCAGGTCCTGGGTCCCCGCCTCGAATCGGTCGGGCAGGAGGCCGGGCATCTCGGCGCGCTCTGACTGGCTCCCTGTGCCCCCGGCGATCAGGGGGTCCAGCTGAGCGGCCATCTGGTCTGTGATGAGGAGGGCGCCCAGCCCCTGGGGGCCCAGCAGCCCCTTGTGGGCGGGGACGGCCAGCGCGTCGATGTGCATGGCGGCCATGTCGATGGGCACCGCCCCCGCCGTCTGGGCTCCGTCCACACAGAAGAAGATCCTCCGCTCCCGGCACAGCTCCCCCAGCCGGGAGACCGGCTGGAGGGCGCCGGTGACGTTGGAGGCGTGACAGCACACCAGCAGCCGGATGTCCGGGCGCAGGAGCCGCTCCGCCGCCTCCAGGTCCACAGCCCCATCCCTCCAGGGCAGCTCCACCAGCTCCACTCCCCGCTCCGCCATCTGGCTGAGGGGGCGGTAGACGGCGTTATGCTCCCCACAGGAGAAGGCCGCCCGGTCCCCCGGCCGGAGGAGGCCCTTGATCACATAGTTGAGCGCATATGTACACCCCGGCGTCAGGATGACGTTCCGGGGCCCCGGCCCGTGGAAGAGCCGGTCCAGGGCCTCCCGCACCGAGAGCACGGTCTCCGCCGCGCTCTGGGCCGCAAGGTAAGTGCCCCGGCCGGGGCTCCCCCCCTCCTGGGAAAGATAGGCGGCCACCGCCTCCGGCACCCCGGGGGCCTTGGGGAAAGAGGTGGCGGCGTTGTCGAAGTAGCGTCTCTTTTTCATGGCTCCTCCCTCCTCTCTGCGGGCTGCGGTCCCGCATATGTCTGTGCCATAGGTCCCTGTCAGAAGGACGTCTCCACCGGCATCCGGTATTCATAGCGGTCCTGCCTGAAGAGGGACATCAGCCGCTCCACCACCTCCGCAGAGGTCTGGCTGTCGTCCACCGTGATGCGGGCGTCCCTGCTGCGGGCGGCCAGGTCCTGGGCCAGGCCGCTGTATACGCTCCCGCTCCGCCGTCCGTCCGGGATCCCGTCCAGCCCCTCCTCCCAGCACAGCCACCCCTCTTCCGCCAGGGCCTCCGCCACTGCGCTGTCCTCCGCGAGCACGATGGGGGTGAAGGTGTGGGCGATGCGGGCGAGGAGCGCGTTGCCCTCCTCCAGCTCCGCCCGGGCGGCGCTCAGACTGCCCGCGCCCGCGATCAGGCCAACCGTGTTCCCCTCCGCCACCACCTGCCGGACCAGGTCGTCCTGGGCCCGGAGCTGTTCCGGCGAGAAGAGGAAGAGGGCCCCCCGGCCCGCGCTCCGCAGGGCCTCCAGCACTGCCGCCCCCGCCTCTCCTGTATCGCAGCGGACGGCCAGGGACACCTGGATCTCCCCCTGGGGCTCCTCCACCTGGGGCGGGGCGGGGGGCTGGCTGGGAGAGGGGGAGGGCTCCTCCTGGCTGACCACGTTGTTCTGGTAGTAGATCTGGAGCTGGTTGAGATAGGTGGTCGATACGCTGCTGAGGAACATGCTGTTGCTCAGGGTGGCCTCCTGGCCGGAGATCCGGATGAAGGGATAGCTCCTGGAGCCGAAGGTCAGGCTGCTCTGGAAATAGTCCAGGTCGAAATAGCGGGCGGTGGAGCTGGCCGAGACGTAGATCTGGCCGCTGCGGATGATCGCGGTGGGCACCTGCCGCTCTCCCCCGTCCATATAGTCGTAAGAGATGCCGGTGCGCAGGTCGAAGGTGAGGTTCTTGGCGTCGGCGTTGTAGAGGGTCAGGGTCCTGCCCTGGACCTGTCCCCCGTTGTACACCCCCAGGCGGACGCCGCCGTTCTGGTTGGCGTCGAAGGTGGAGTAGGGCACATAGATGGTGCTGCCCACCCGGATGGGCATGGTGTTGTCCGAGAGGGAGATGGGCACGTCGTTGAGGGCCAGGAAGATGATGTCATCGTCCCAGCTCTCCTGGGCCGCTCCCGCCTGGAGGGCCAGGCCCAGCAGCAGCGCTGCGGCGCACAGCAGCACGAACAGTCTCTTTTTCAAGGCCGGCGGCCCCCTTCCTCGGCTCCGTACGACGCGGAGAAGATCTCATTAAGTCTCATCATAGATAGATCCCATTGGACCCTATCCGGCTCTTGTTACATGGGTCTGTGAAAAGGATCGTACAGAACTCGTACGATGTGTCCACTATGGCGTATTCGTCATGTCATTATATCACACCCCGGCCGGGAGGAAAAGACCCGCTTGTCTCTCCTCCCCTTGTCGGGTATAATCTTATCGACGTGCCCATGGGCAAATTTAATCTTCTTTTAAGAAACGGTAAAGCGGGCTTTAGCGGCCCGGCGATATACTTAAGAGCACAGTCCGGCAGGATAAGTCCCGCGCGGGACAGGCAGAGGGGAGGGAGAGCAGTGGCGGCTGCAGAGCGGATCGCCCGGCTGGTGGCGGCAGGGGCGCCGGAGGAGGCGGCCAGGGCTGCCCTGGACGCGGCGGAGGACGACCTGCTGGAGGCGGCGCTGCTGCTGGAGCGAGAGGGCCGTCTGTCTCCCCCGGCAGGCGGCGGCTCCTACGCCACCGGCGGCCCCCGCCGGACCGCTCCCACATCGGAGGGCGGCCCCCTGCTCTCCTCCTCTGCCGCCGGACAGGCGCGGGAGGGCAGGGCGGGGCGCTCCCCCCTCTCCGTCCTCCGGGACCTTCTCTACAAGGGCACTGCCAACAGCCTGGAGGTGTGGCGGCGGGGCCGGCAGGTGACCGCCGTGCCCCTGCTGGTCCTGCTGGTGCTGGTGGTATTCTTCTTCTGGATCACCGTGGCTATCCTGGCCGCCGGGCTGCTGCTGGGCTTCCGCTACCGCCTGGCCGGGCCGGACCTGGACCGGGACATGAAGGCGGGCGTCCGGCGGGCGGCGGACCGGGCGGGCCGGCTGGCCAGGGACCTGGCCGGTCAGGCCCGGGCGGCTTGGGCGCGCTTTCAGGACGGCCACAGGAAGCATTGACGAGGGAGGACAGGACGATGGCGGATAAGATCTTACTGGTGGAGGACGAGGAGAAGCTGGCCCGGATGGTGGAGCTGGAGCTCCGATACGAGGGCTACGCGGTGGAGAAGGCCTTCGACGGCCGGACCGGGCTGGAGCGCGCCCTCTCCGGAGAGCACGACCTGATCCTGCTGGACATCATGCTGCCCGGCCTCTCGGGGATGGAGGTGCTCCGCCGCCTGCGCCGGGAGAGCCAGATCCCCGTCATCATGCTCACCGCCCGGGATACGGTGGTGGACAAGGTCTCCGGCCTGGACTCGGGGGCGGACGACTACATCACCAAGCCCTTCGCCATCGAGGAGCTGCTGGCCCGGATCCGGGCCGCCCTGCGGAAGCGCCCCGCCGCCCAGGAGGCCCCCAAGCTCACCTGCGGGCCCCTGGTGATGGATACCGAGCGCCACGCGGTGGCGGTGGACGGGGCTCCGGTGGAGCTCACCCGCCGGGAGTTCGATCTGCTGCGCTACCTGCTGGAGAACAAGGAGCGGGTCATCTCCCGGGAGTCCCTGCTGGACCATGTGTGGGGCTTCGACTTCGTGGGGGAGACCAACGCGGTGGACGTATATATCCGTTTCCTGCGGGCCAAAATCGACGAGCACTTCGGTATCAAGCTCATCCACACCGTCCGCGGCGTGGGCTATGTGATTCGGGAGGAAGGACAATGAACGCGGCCGCCATCGTCTACACCAGCCAGACCGGCTTCACCGCCCGTTACGCCGCCCTGCTGGCGGAGCGCACCGGCCTGCCCTGCCGCCCGCTGAAGGAGGCCGCCGCCCTGCCCCGGGGGACGGCGGTTATCTACCTGGGCTGGCTGTGCGCTGGGGGGATCAAGGGCCTGAAGGAGGCTCGCCGCCGCTTCCGGACGGCGGCGGTGTGCGCCGTGGGCATGGCGGCGGAGGTGGAGGAGGCCAAGCTGCGCCGGGACAACCGGCTGGAGGGCGTTCCCCTGTTCTACCTGCGGGGCGGCTACGCCCCGGAGAAGCTCACCGGCTTCTACCGCGCCATGATGGCCCCCATGGCCCAGCTGGTGTCCAGGGCCCCGGCGGAGACGGAGGCCGACCGGGCCATGCGGGACGCCTTCCGGGACGGGGGCGACTGGGTTTCCCCGGAGCGACTGGCGCCCGTGCTGGCCTGGCTGGACGGGGATTAGGAGGAGGGAGTTCCCATGGCACACAGAGCGAACAAGCGCCCGCCGGGGCGCATCAAGTCCTCCATCGTGGCCCGGCTCAACACACGCCTCTTTTTCCGGCTGCTGGGCATCTATTTCACCATGGATCTGCTGCTGCTGTTCCTGTTCTGCGGCGGCCTGTTCGTCTGGTCGGAGCAGCAGGCGGCCCAGATCAGCACCCTGGTGAAGGAGCGGGGCGTCCCCTCGGCGGAGGCCACGGAGTGGATGACGGCAGGGGATTACACCGTCACCGCCGGCACGCCGGAGGCGGACGGCCTCCGCCTGCCCGGCTGGCTGCCCTCGCCGGAGGAGACCCGGGGCGGCGTGCGCTACTTCAACCCCGGCACGGTGGATCTCCTTCTGCTGGTCACCTTCTCCTCCGGCGACGCCACCAGCTACACCCTCCAGATGCCGGGGGACGAGCCCTACGCCATCCGGCTGGATCTGACCCAGCCCGCAGCCATCTTCGTCTTTGCCGCCCGGGTGTTGTTCATCTGCCAGTTGGCCAGCCTGGTGACCAACCTGTTCAAGAACGCCGGCTCCATTAAGAAGGTACTCCGCCCCATCCAGGAGCTGGCCGCCACCGCCGCCAAGCTCAACCAGGTGGAGCGCATGTCGCCGGAGGAGCTGAAGGCCCTGGCGGGCAAGCTGGACGAGATCAACGCCACCCATCTGGACCGGCGCATCGACCTGCCCGGCACCCAGAAGGAGCTGAAAACCCTGGCCCAGGCCATCAACGCCATGCTGGACCGCATCAACGAGGCCTACCGCTCCCAGATGCGCTTCGTCTCCGACGCCAGCCATGAGCTGCGCACCCCCATCGCGGTGATCCAGGGCTACGCCAACCTGCTCAACCGCTGGGGCAAGGACGACCCCGCCACCCGCCAGGAGGCCATCGACGCCATCCGGCAGGAGGCCGACTCCATGAAGGAGCTGGTGGAGCAGCTTCTCTTCCTGGCCCGGGGGGACAACGACTCCATGCACATTGAGATGGAGACCTTCGACTTGACCGAGGTGGCCGCCGAGGTGCTCAAGGAGACCGGGATGATCGACCAGACCCACACCTTCTCCGCCCGGTGGGAGGGGGCCGTGCCGGTCTGCGCCGACGTGGGACTGACCAAGCAGGCCCTGCGCATCCTGGTGGACAACTCCATCAAATACACCCCCGCCGGAGGGCACATCACCCTGTCCGCCGCCCTGCGGGACGGCATGGCCCGCCTCTCCGTCCAGGACGAGGGCCAGGGCATCGACGCCGGCAGCCTGCCCCACGTGTTCGACCGCTTCTACCGCACCGACCAGTCCCGGGCCCGCCAGACCGGCGGCACCGGGCTGGGGCTGGCCATCGCCAAGTGGATCGTGGACCGCCACGGCGGCTGGTTCGAGGTGCGCTCCTGGCCCGGCGTGGGCACCCGCATGACCATCGTTCTCCCCGTCGCCGAGCTGGATGCCGGCGGTGCGGACGAAGATGCGGAGCAGACCCGCCCGGCGTAAAAGAAAGCCCCTGAAGGGCCGGCCTCTCCCTTGGAGAGGCCGGCCCTCTTTTTTTACGAATCTGGGGAACTTTTTTCCTCCCTCTGCCGTCCAAGAGAGCGAGTACCACAAAACAAATAAAGGAGCGTACCCATATGAACCGACGTTTTCTCGCCCTGGCCCTGGCCGGGACGCTGTCCCTGAGCCTGCTGGCCGGCTGCGGCAGCAGCAAGGAGCCCGCCCCGGAGAGCTCGGCCCCCGTGGTGGAGTCCCCCTCCGCCTCCCCGGAGGCGTCCCCGTCCCCCGTCCTGCCCACCGACAGCCCGGCGGCCCTCCCCGAGACCACGCCCCCCGCGGAGGAGACTCCCTCCCAGGCTCCCTCCGCCGCACCCAGCGCCAAACCATCCGCCCCGGCCGCCACCCCCAAGCCCACGCAGAAGCCGACTTCCACGCCTACCCCTGAGCCGGTGGAGCCGGAGCCCCAGGTGGACGCGGTGCAGTCCACCTGGAATGACATCTCCAAGCTGGACATTCCCTCCCTAACCGACCTGGACGACGCCACTCTGACCGCCCTGTACGGCATTGATCCCGCTGATCTGGACAGCTATCTCTGCAAGATGCCTATGGTCAATGTGCAGGCCACCGAGTTCTTTATCGCCAAGGTGAAGGACGGCAAGATGGATACCGTGAAGGCCGCCGTGGAGAAACGGCAGGATGATCTGGAGGCCCAGTGGTCCCAGTACCTGCCTGAGCAGTTGGAGCTGGTACAGAACTATAAGCTGGTGACCAACGGCAACTACATCCTCTTCGCCGTCAGTGAGTACGCCGACGAGGCGGTAACCGCATTTAACACCTATACAAAGTAATTTTTTGCGGGTATAATAAGGGCGCCCGGCAGGGCAACCTGCCGGGCTTTTTCTGAAGTTCACAAGAGAGTTGGTGGTTCGTTGGTCTTTTCCAGCCTGTATTTCCTGTTTTTATATCTCCCCATTGTATTATTTCTGTACTATATTACGCCTTTGAAATGGCGGAACCTGTTGCTGTTGCTGGTCAACCTGGTGTTCTACGCCTGGGGAGAGCCGGTCTATATCCTTATCATGTTCCTCTCCATCGGCATCGACTACACCCACGGAATGCTGGTGGAGAAGTACAAGCGCAGGGGCAACGACCGGGGGGCCCGGTGGGCGGTGGCCTCGTCGGTCATCTTCAATCTGGCTCTGCTGTTCTTTTTCAAGTACTGGGACTTCGTTGCCGGCAGCCTCCAAGCCATCGGTTTTTCCTTCATGCCGAAGCTGGGCCTGAGCCTGCCCATCGGCATCTCCTTCTACACCTTCCAGACCATGAGCTACACCATCGACGTGTACCGGGACGACGCCAAGGTGCAGCGCAGCCTCGTCAACTTCGGCACCTTCGTCACACTCTTCCCCCAGCTCATCGCCGGTCCCATCATCAAATACAAAGATCTGGGCGACCAGATCGACCACCGCACCCACTCCCCCGAGCAGTTTGCCTCCGGCGTGCAGATCTTCGTGGTGGGCCTGGCGAAAAAGGTCCTGCTGGCCAACAACATCGGCAAGCTGTGGGATACCATTCTGGCCCTCCCCGCCGGGGAGCTCACCACTGCTGGGGCATGGCTGGGCGTGGCCGCTTTCGCTTTCCAGCTCTACTTCGACTTCTCCGGCTACTCCGACATGGCTGTGGGCCTGGGCCGGATGCTGGGCTTCGAGTTCATGCGCAACTTCAACTACCCCTATATCGCCAAGTCCGTCACCGAGTTCTGGCGGCGGTGGCACATCTCCCTCGGCACCTGGTTCCGGGAGTACCTCTATATCCCCCTGGGAGGCAACCGGGTGAGCAAGCCCCGGCTGTTTTTCAACCTTCTGGTGGTGTGGGCGGCCACCGGCATCTGGCACGGGGCGAGCTGGAACTTCCTCATCTGGGGACTCTACTTCGCCGTCCTGCTGATTTTGGAAAAGGCTTTCCTGGGCAAGCTCCTCCAGAAGCTTCCCGCCGCCCTCCAGCACCTATACACCCTGTTTCTGGTACTGGTGAGCTGGGCCATCTTCGCCGTGGAGGACTTCGGCCATATGGGAGCCTACCTCAAGGCCATGTTCGGCCTGGGCGGCGGCCTGACAAACGACAACGTATCGTATTATTTTTTCTCTTTTCTCCCCATGCTTATCATCGCCGCTGTGGCCTCCACCCCGCTGGCCGCCAAGCTGTGGAAGCGCCTGCCCGAAAAGCCCAGGCTGGCGCTCCTCCCCATTCTGCTGCTGGCAGGGCTGGTCTTCTCCACCGCCTACCTGGTGGACGCCACCTACAACCCCTTCCTCTACTTCCGATTCTGACTCAGGAGGCAAGCCATGACAAAGAAATACTGCATCTTCCTCTCCGCCCTGTTCTGCGCCTTTCTCGGGGTGTTCCTGGTGGCCAATGCCGTCTCGCCCGACCGCACCTTCTCCCAGATGGAGAACCGCAACCTGGAGCAGC
>DWZK01000083.1 GCA_019117605.1 Candidatus Intestinimonas stercoravium
GGCCATGGGCTGGGCCGTGTCCAACGGCATCCTGTCCGGCAACGAGGCCGGCCAGCTGAGCCCCGGCGGGGCCGCCACCCGCGCCGAGGTGGCCCAGATGCTGCTCAACTACAGCAGGATCTGAGCCGGAAAACAGCACAGCGGGAGCAAACGAGGGCCCGGCGGCATCAGCCGCCGGGCCCTCTCTCTGTTTCTCGGCAGGGATATAAGTGGGGGTGAAAGAGTCCTATACTTTCAGCGGATAACGCGGGGCATCCTTCTCAACAGGCCGTATCGGTCCTTGCCGGCGGGTCGGAGCCCTTCCCCTCCTTCAGGTCCATGCCCGGCCTTCACGTCTGCCGCTCTTCCGGTGTGAACAGGCCGTCCACCGTGGTCCCAAGCTCCTGGGCCAGCCGGAATGCCAGGGCCAGGGTGGGGTCGTATTTGTCGTTCTCGATGGCGTTCACCGTCTGTCGGGACACGCCGCACCGCTTGGCCAGCTCCTCCTGGGAGATGCCCCTCTCTTTCCTCCGGCTCCGTATGGTGTTCTCCACGTCAATCACCGTACTTCCGCTTGAAATAGAAGAGCTGTGCAGCGTAGATCATGGCGATGACCACCAGGGTCACGAAGGGATCCAGGTCCTCCGCAGGGGCCCCGCTCCGCACCGACACCACCACGCCCTCCACCACGCAGAAGAACAGGTAGGCCACCACCACGCACAGAGTATTGAGCCCCGCCTTCGCCACGATCATCCGCCGCCGCTCATCCCCCTGCCGGGCCAGGGAGACCACCATGGCCACGATAGCGGCCAACATCCCCATCAGACACAAAAGCCCCAGGAACAGCCAGATCCCATCCGACATGCTCAGACACCTCCATCTCGTATAGATGTCAAATCTTTTTGACATCTATAGCGTAACAGAGCAGCATCAAAATGTCAAGAATTTTTGACATATCTTTTTTCTCCCGCCTTGCCTCTTGTGTCTGGCAGTGGTATGATAGTAGAAAATGTTGTGGTACAAGGTGGTGTCACGTTCCCATGGAAGAAACCAGCCAGCGATCGCTCACCGAGGGCAGCGTCCCCAAAAAGATGCTGCTCTTCGCCCTCCCCATCTTCTTCAGCAACCTTTTCCAGCAGCTCTATAATGCGGCGGACTCCCTTATCGTGGGCACGTTCATCGGCGGAGAGGCGCTGGCTGCTGTCAGCTCTTCCGGGAGCCTCATCCTACTTCTCATCGGCTTCATCAACGGCGTGTCTCTGGGCGCCGGGGTGCTGATCGCCCGGCTCTACGGCGCCAACGACCGGGAAGATCTGGAGCGGGCCATCCACACCACGGTGGCCCTGGGGCTGGTGGCCGGAGCAGTGCTGACGGTGGCGGGGGTGCTCCTCACCCCTCAGATCCTCCGGCTGATGGGCACCCCTTCTGATGTGATCGACGACTCTGTCGCCTATTTCCGGGTCTATTTCCTGGGTTCCAGCGCGGTGGTCCTCTATAACATGGGGGCCAGCATCCTCCAGTCGGTAGGCGACAGCCGCAGTCCCATGAAGTACCTCATCCTCTCCTCTCTGATCAACGTGGTCCTGGACCTGTTCTTCGTGGCGGGGCTGGGCTATGGGGTAGCCAGCGCCGCCTTGGCCACGGTCATCAGCCAGGTGGTCAGCGCCTTCCTGGCCTTCCGCAAGCTCTCCCGTACCGCCGCACCCTACCGGGTATGCTGGCGGCGGGTGCGCTTCGACCTGCCCATGCTCCGGCAGGTGGTCACCCTGGGCATCCCCTCGGGGGTGCAGAGCTCAGTGGTCTCCTTGGCCAACGTGATCGTCCAGTCCAACATCAACTCTTTCGGTTCCGCCGCCATGGCCGGCTGTGGGGCATACAGCAAGATCGAAGGCTTCGCCTTCCTCCCGGTCACCTGCTTCTCCCTGGCCCTCTCCACCTTCGTGAGCCAGAACATCGGCGCGGGACGCCCGGAGCGGGTGCGTGCGGGGATGCGGTTCGGCCTGTTGTGCAGCCCGGTGCTGGCCGAGTGCATCGGCGTGGCCATCTTCACCCTCTCCCCGCTCCTCATCTCCGCCTTCAACAGCGACCCGGAGGTGATCGCCTACGGGGTCGCGGACGCCCGGACCGTGTCCCTGTTCTACTGCCTGCTCTCCTTCTCCCACTGCTGCGCGGGGATCCTCCGCGGCTTTGGCAAGCCGGTGGTCCCCATGGCCATCATGCTCTCGGTGTGGTGCGCCCTGCGCATCACTTACATCACTGTGATCCTCCGCCTCATCCCCGATATCCACATGCTCTACTGGGCCTATCCCCTCACCTGGTCCATCAGCTCCGTCATCTTCGCCTTCTGCATCCTGCGGCTGTACAGGAGGCAGGTGGACGCCATCTCACTGCGGCATGGATGAGCAGACGCCCGGGGACCCTATCCGACGGGTCCCCGGGCGTCCTATATCCTATATCCTATCCCAATGCCACATCCAATATCATCATGACCAGGAACCCGGACATGACCCCCAGGGTCCCCACATTGGAGTGCTCTCCCAGATGGGCTTCCGGGATGAGCTCTTCCACCACCACATAGATCATAGCCCCCGCGGCGGCAGAGAGCAGCCAGGGCATCAGGGGCTCCAGCCGTCCGGCCAAGAGCACTGCCATGACGCCGAAAAGAGGCTCCACCGCTCCCGAAGCCGCACCGGAGAGGAAGGCTCTCCAGCGGCTCATCCCCTCCTGCCGCAGGGGCAGGGCCACCGCCGCGCCCTCCGGGAAGTTCTGTATCCCGATGCCGGCGGCCAGGGCCAGGGCGGCGGCGTAGGCGCCCGGGTCATCCCCGTGCTGGGCGGCCAGGGCGAAGCTCAGCCCCACCGCCATGCCCTCCGGGATATTGTGGAGGGTCACGGCGAAGACCATCAGGGTGGTACGCTTGAAGGGCGAGGGCGCGCCCTCCGGGTCCCTGGCCCCCGGGTGCAGGTGGGGAAGGAGGCCGTCCAGCAGCAGCAGGAGAGCCGCCCCCAGAACGAAGCCCCCTGCAGCCGGGATCCACCCCGGCCACCCGGCTGCCTCCGCCTCTTCGATGGCGGGGATGAGCAGGGACCACACCGAAGCGGCGGTCATGACCCCCGCGGCAAAGCCCAGGCAGATCTTCTGGGCCCAGGCGCCTATCCCCTGGCGGAAAAAGAATACCAGCGCCGCCCCCAAGGCAGTCATCATGAACGTGAAGCCCGTGCCACCCAGAGCCCAGGCAACAGCGCGCATATGCGTTCCCTCCTTCCCGGCCCGGGCCCTGCTCCGGGCCGACGGCCTGTAAAAGCGCCGGAGATCGGGCGCGCCCGATCTCCGGCGTTCACATGCGGGCCGACTGGTCTATTATTCTCCAGCCACCCGCAGGATATCCCGCTCCGCCAGCGTCCGTTCCAGTACGCGGCAGATCACCCGCTCGATGCTCTCCTCAGAGAGGCTGCACAGGCAGGCCACAGCGTCCTGCCGGGCGGTCTCCCGGCTCACATCCAGCTCCTGGAGCAGGAAGGACTCCAGGATGGTGCACTTGGTGTAGAGCTGGTTGGAGGCCCGGATCCCCTCGGCGGTGAGCTGGACCTGGCCGTAGTGCCGCTTCAGGACCAGTCCCTCCCCGGCCAGGACGCCCATCATGTGGACCACGCTGGCCGGCGAGACTTCCAGCGCCCGGGCGATATCTACCGAGCGGACCGGCTTTCCCCCGTCGCTGAGCTCGTAGATGACCAGCAGGTATCGCATAGCAGCAGATGAGAGCCCCACGATCTCCGCCTCCTCAAAACGCCGCGAAGCCCTTGCCGAAGGCACGGCACTGCTCCAGGCCGCTGTCATCGGGGGTCTCGTTGATCATGAGCCCCTCGCCGCCGTAGAGCTTGGCGCCGTCCTTCTCGGTCCGCTCCCACCAGTCCCGCATCCACTGGCCGTCCCCCCAGCCATAGGAGCCGAACAGGGCCACTTTCTTCCCGGAGAGGCTGCCCTCTACAGTGGCGAAGAAGGGGTCGAACTCGCTCTCCTCCAGCACCTCCATGCCCATGGCGGGGCAGCCGAACGCCACCAGGTCGCTGCCGATCACATCGGCGGCGCCGGCCTGAGAGACCTCGAGCAGGCTCACCTCGGCGCCGGCGGACTGGGCCCCCTCGGCGATGGCCTGGGCCATGGCGGCCGTATTCCCGGTCTGGGACCAATAGATGATAGACATTTTGCTCATTGTCGATTCCCTCCAAAAATAAAGATCGAATAGTGGATAGGCTGTGATATGTGCTCTCGCTTCGGGCGTCATGCCGCCCGGAGGATCTCTCCCAGCGTCATGCCTTCCGCCAGGCGGCTGCATAGCGCCTCCCGGCAGCGGTCGAACCGCTGGAACATGGCTCTGGCCCGCTCCACATTGGAGTAGACCTTCCAGTAGCCGCAGAGCTTGCAGTCCCTGCCGCCGCAGCGCTGGAAGCCCAGTACGTCCTCCACCGGATAGCCCAGGAAGAGGCCGATCTCGTGGGGGAAGTCCTCTGAGGCCCCCAGGCGGATGCTGAGGAAGGAGAGCATCTCCTCTATCCCTCCACCCACCGGATAGCCGTCCCGCCGCAGCAGGGCCGTCACCGATGGGGCGCGGAGCTGCTCTTCCAGCCTTTCACTGTGATAGACCAGGAGGAGCACGCCCCGCCTGCACTCAGAGAGCTGTCGGAGCCGCACGCCCCGGTCGCGGAACTGCCTGTCATAGGCCTCCAGTTGCTCCTCTAGGTCAGGATACTGCACTCTGGAGAGCGAGATCAGGTTAGCCGGCTTCATCCCCACCAGGGCTGGGCCGCAGTGGAACGCCAGTGCATGCTCGATACTCGGCATGGGACACCCCTCTTTCCTTCCACGATAAGGTTAGCTTTAACTAACCACCTGGGAAGAAAAAACGCGGGATCGCCGCGGCGGCTGGTTAGCTCTAGCTAACTGAGTGCAGTTTACCACACCCTTCCCCTGCTGTCAAGTACGATCTTTCTCCCGCAGAAAAGACCGGGGATGTGGAGCAGGTGCAAAGCACTGCGCCGCATCCCCGGCAGCATGAAGATATCTCTAAATGAGCAGATACACAGCCTCCCGGCGGCATCCGCCGGAAGAGATGCCCCGGGCGCCGTCTGCGCCCATCCTCCCTCTGCTCACTGGGCGCCCTGCGCCTCTTGGTTGGAACGGATATGGTCCTTGAGCTTCTGGAACGTCTCCTCGCTGATGTCATGCTCGATGCGGCAGGCGTCCTTAGCCGCTACCTCCGGCGTGACCCCCAGCAGGACCAGCCACTGATCCAGCATCCGATGCCGCTCGTAGATGCGAGAGGCGATCGCCATCCCCGCATCGGTCAGCGTGATGAAGCCGTCCTTGTCCATGACGATATATCCGTTCTCCCGCAGCAGGCTCATGGCCCGGCTGACACTGGGCTTGGAATATTCCATATAGTGGGCGATGTCGATGGACCGCACCACTCCCTTTTGTTCCTTCAAGACCAGGATGGATTCCAGATAATCCTCCGCTGACTCTTGGATCTTCACAGCGCTCTTCCCTCCAGATCAAAGAAATGCCTCTCGCCCCGGATGGACCAAGGAGCGCGGGGAGGCGTCATCAGAATAAAGTCTGTCTGATTTTTGTACAAAAAATGCACAGCTTACTTTTGTATTTTAGCATAAAATGGTCAGGAACACAAGACCTGCTTTTTTTCTTCGGAGAGCCTATTGACAACGCCGGTTAGCAGTGGTAAACTAACTCCGTTCCAAGGGTTAGATTTTGCTAACCCTTCCCTTTGGGAGGTCGGGCCAGTTCCTTCTGTCCCGACGGACTGAACTATCTGAAGAGAGGTGGTCGTTATCATGCCGCTGTCTATGGCTCCTTCCGGCTCTGAGAATACCGTCAAGAAGATCACTGGCAAAGACGAGACCCGGCGTTTCCTGGAGACCCTGGGTTTCGTGGAGGGCGGGAGAGTCACTGTCGTGTCCGAAATGGGCGGGAACCTCATCGTCAACGTCAAGGACGCGCGTATCGCTTTGAGCAAAAGCATGGCCAGCCGGATCATGGTGTGATGCCGGCCTGGGAAGGAGGAGAAAGAAGATGACATTGAAGGACGCAAAGGTCGGACAGACCGTCACCGTCTCCAAGTTGGTGGGCGAGGGCGCTCTGCGCCGCCGCATCATGGACATGGGGATCACGAAGGGCACCCAGATCTATATCCGTAAGGTCGCCCCCCTGGGGGACCCCGTGGAGATCACCGTCCGGGGATATGAGCTGTCCATCCGGAAAGGCGATGCCGAGTGCGTCGAGATCCAGTGAGGCCGCATTTTCCAGCGCATATAGTTAGCTTTAGACAACCAGCCTTCAAAGACTGATCATGTCAGCGGGGATCCTGCCCCGCAGAGGAGGAATCGAGAAAAATGTCGATCACGATCGCACTTGCCGGCAACCCGAACTGCGGCAAGACCACCATGTTCAACGCCCTCACCGGCGCGGTCCAGTTCGTGGGCAACTGGCCCGGCGTCACAGTGGAAAAGAAAGAGGGCAAGCTGAAAGGGCACAAGGACATCAATGTCATGGACCTGCCCGGTATCTACTCCCTGTCCCCGTATACGCTGGAAGAGGTGGTGGCCCGGAACTACCTCATCAATGAGAAGCCCGATGTCATCCTGAACCTGGTGGACGCGTCCAACATCGAGCGCAACCTGTATCTCACCACCCAGCTGCTGGAGCTGGGCATCCCTGTCGTAGTGGCCCTGAACATGATCGACGTCGCCAAGAAGAACGGCGACAAGATCGATACAGCCAAGCTCTCCGAGGCGCTGGGCTGCCCCGTGGTGGAGACCTCCGCCGTGAAGGGGGAGGGCTGCGTGGCCGCTGCTGAGCGGGCCGCCGCCCTCGTGGCTGCCAAGCAGGCCACTGTCCCCCAGCACACCTTCGCCCAGCCCGTTGAGGACGCCCTGTCCGCCATCGCCGATCTGGTGCGTGACGTCGTCCCCCCCGAGAACCAGCGCTGGTTCGCCATCAAGCTCTTCGAGCGGGACGAAAAGGTGATGGAGAACTTCACCCTCTCCCCCGATACCGCCCGCCGTCTGGAAGATGCCATCACCGCCTGTGAGAGCGCCATGGATGACGACAGCGAGTCCATCATCACCAACGAGCGCTATTCGTACATCGCCAAGGTCACCGGCCGCTGCGTCAAGAAGGGCCGCACCGGCATGTCCACTTCCGACCGCATCGACCGTATCGTCACCAACCGGGTCCTGGCTCTGCCCATCTTCGCCCTGGTGATGCTGGTGGTGTACTCCATCTCCATGGGCAGCTGGCCCGTCTCCATCGGCACCATGGCCACCGACTGGGCCAACGACGTGCTCTTTGGTGAGATCGTGCCCGGCTTCTTCGACAGCTTCCTCCTGGATGCCAGCGGCGCTCCTGTCGTGGCCGGCTGGCTCTATGGCCTGATCCAGGACGGCATCGTGGCCGGCGTGGGCGCGGTGCTGGGCTTCGTGCCCCAGATGCTGGTGCTCTTCCTCCTGCTGTGCATCCTGGAGGACATCGGCTATATGGCCCGTATCGCTTTCATCATGGACCGTATCTTCCGCCGCTTCGGCCTGTCCGGCAAGAGCTTCATCCCCATGCTGGTGGCCACCGGCTGCGGCGTGCCCGGCATCATGGCCTCCCGTACCATCGAGCAGGACCGGGACCGTAAGATGACCGTCATGACCACCGGCTTCATCCCCTGCGGCGCCAAGATGCCCATCATCGGCCTCTTCGCCGGCGCCCTCTTCGGCGGCTCTTCCTGGGTGGCCGTCTCCGCCTACTTCATCGGCGTGGCCGCCGTCATCGTCTCCGGCATCATCCTGAAGAAGACCAAGATGTTCGCCGGCGATCCCGCTCCCTTCGTCATGGAGCTGCCCGCCTACCACATCCCCAAGCCCATCAACATCCTCCGGGGCACCTGGGAGCGCGGCTGGTCCTTCATCAAGCGGGCCGGTACCGTCATCCTCCTCTCCTCCGTGATCCTGTGGTTCCTCCAGGGCTTCGGCTTCGTGGACGGCACCTTCCAGATGGTGGAGGACAACAACACCTCCCTCCTGGCTTCTATCGGCAACGCCATCGCCTTCATCTTCGCGCCCCTGGGCTTCGGCACCTGGAAGCCCGCCGTGGCCACCTTCACCGGCCTCATCGCCAAGGAGAACGTGGTGGGCACCTTCGGCGTCCTCTACGGCTTTGCCGAGGTGGCTGAGAACGGCGACGAGATCTGGGGCAATATCGCCACCGATTTCACCGCTATCACCGCCTACAGCTACATGATCTTCAACCTGCTCTGCGCCCCCTGCTTCGCCGCCATGGGCGCCATCAAGCGGGAGATGAACAACTGGAAGTGGACCCTGGGCGCCATCGCCTATATGTGCGGCTTCGCCTATGTGGTATCCCTGATGGTCTACCAGTTCGGCGAGCTGATCGTCAACGGCGTGTTCGGCATGGGCACTGTGGCCGCCATCGTCTGCCTGGCCGCCATCATCTATCTGCTCTTCCGGAAGGGCTATCGCGGCGAGACCACCCGACTGCGGGCGGTGGACGCTGTCCGGGCCTGACCTTGGATAAGGAGGCTTTCTTATGGCAAACATCATCGTCGGGGGCATCCTCGTTCTGGTCCTGGCTCTGGTCATCCGCACCATGATCAGGGACCACAAGAAGGGCGGATGCGCCTCCTGCGGCGGCGGCTGTGGCTGCGGCTGCGACCACTGCAGCGGCTGTCATTGACCCTGCTGCACACGCTCCCTCCGGTCCGAAGCGGGCCCCGTTCCCAAAAAGGAACGGGGCCCGCTTTTTGTAGACCGACCCCCCCGGCTATGCCGGGGGGGTCGGTCTACAAAAAGGCCGCGCCTCCCACTGGGATCGCGGGAGGCGCGGGCTGAGGTTTTTTACTCCAGCTCGAAGGCGCCGGTGTACAGCTGATAATACTGTCCGCGCTGCTGGATGAGCTGATCATGTGTGCCGCGCTCGATGATGCGGCCGTGGTCCAGGACCATGATCACATCGGAATTGCGTACGGTGGAGAGCCGGTGGGCGATGACGAACACTGTCCGCCCTTCCATCAGGGCGTCCATGCCCCGCTGGACGATGGCCTCGGTGCGGGTGTCGATGGAGGAGGTGGCCTCGTCCATGATCATCACCGGGGGATCTGCCACAGCGGCCCGGGCGATGGAGAGGAGCTGCCGCTGGCCCTGGGAGAGGTTCTCTCCGGTACCGGAGATCATGGTGTCATACCCCTCCGGCAGCCGGGTGATGAAGTCGTGGGCCCCCGCCAGCTCGGCGGCGGCGATGCACTCCTCGTCGGTGGCGTCCAGCCGCCCATAGCGGATGTTCTCCATGACGGTGCCGGTGAAGAGGTTCGTGTCCTGGAGCACGATGCCCAGGCTCCGGCGGAGGTCCGCCTTCTTGATCTTGTTGATGTTGATGCCGTCGTAGCGGATCTTGCCGTCGGCGATGTCGTAGAACCGGTTGATGAGGTTGGTGATCGTGGTCTTTCCCGCGCCGGTGGCGCCCACGAAGGCTACCTTCTGTCCCGGCTCGGCGTAGAGGGTGATGTCGTGGAGCACGGTCTTCCCCGGCTCGTAGCCGAAGTCCACCCCGAACAGCCGCACATCGCCGGCCAGCTTGGTATAGGTGACGGTGCCGTCTGCCTTGTGGGGGTGCTTCCAGGCCCAAAGATCGGTGCGCTCGCTGGTCTCGTGGAGCTGGCCGTCCGCGTCTTCGGTGGCGTTGACCAGCTCCACATAGCCGTCGTCCTTCTCCGGCTCCTCGTCCAGGAGGTCGAAGATACGCCCGGCGCCCGCCAAGCCCATGATCACCGCGTTGAGCTGATTGGACACCTGGCTCACGTTGCCGGCGAACTGCTTGGTCATGTTGAGGAAGGGCACCGCGATGCTGATGCTCATGGCCGCGCCGGAGATGCTCACATTGGGGGCCCCGGTGAACAGGAGGATGCCCCCTACCAGAGCCACCACCACATAGAGCACGTTGCCCACATTGTTGAGGATGGGCATGAGCATATTGGCGAAGCGGTTGGCCTGCTCGGAATTCCGGAAGAGCTCATCGTTGAGCGCATCGAAATCGGCCTCGCTGGCCCGCTCATGGCAGAAGACCTTGATGACCTTCTGGCCGCTCATCATCTCCTCCACGAAGCCCTCCACCTTGCCGAGGGCGCTCTGCTGGCGGACGAAGTATTTGGAGGAGTTTCCTCCCACCTTCTTGGTGATGAGGGTCATGCTCACCACCCCGGCCAGCACCACCAGTGTGAGCCACAGGCTGTAGTAGAGCATGATACACAGCACCGAGAGCACGATGATGCCGGACACCATGAGCTGGGGGATGCTCTGGGAGACCATCTGGCGCAGGGTATCGATGTCGTTGGTGTAGTGGCTCATGATATCGCCGTGGTTATTGGTGTCAAAGTATTTGATGGGCAGGTCCTGCATACCGTTGAACATCTTCTCCCGGAGCTTTTTCAGGGTGCCCTGGGTGATGACCGCCATCATCTGGGTGTAGGCCACCGAGGCCACCAGAGAGAGGACATAGAACGTGACCAGAAGGGCCACCATCCCCAGGATATGGCCTCCTACCGCGTCCCAGTCGCCGGACTGCCAGCTCTGCTCCACAGTGGCGATGACCTGCTGCATGAAGATAGAGGGGATGGAGCTGACCACCGCGTTGAAGATGATGCACACCACCACGGTGGGCATGAGGACCGGGTAGAATTGGAAGAGGGTCTTGATGATACGCCCCATGACCCCCGTCCTCCGCTGCCCGGGAAGATCGCTGTTATGCCTCATCCTGATCGCCTCCCTTGTTCTGAGACAGATAGGTCTCGCGGTAGATCTCGTTGCCCGCCAGGAGCTCCTCATGGGTGCCCACGGCCTGGATGGCGCCGCCCTCCATGACCAGGATCCGGTCGGCGTCCTGGACGGAGGAGATCCGCTGGGCGATGATGATCTTGGTGGTGTCCGGGATATACTCCCGGAATGCCTTGCGGATCATGGCGTCGGTCTTGGTGTCCACGGCGCTGGTGGAGTCGTCCAGGATCAGGATCTTGGGCTTTTTCAGCAGGGCCCGGGCGATGCACAGCCGCTGCTTCTGACCGCCGGAGACATTGGTGCCCCCCTGCTCGATGTAGGTGTCGTAGCCCTTGGGGAACTGGGTGATGAACTCGTCCGCCTGGGCCAGCTTGCATGCCTCCACCAGCTGCTCGTCGGTGGCGTCGGGGTCGCCCCAGCGCAGGTTCTCTTTGATCGTACCGGAGAAGAGGACGTTCTTCTGGAGCACCATGGCCACCTGATCCCGCAGGGCGTCCAGGTCGTAATCCCGCACGTCCCTGCCGCCCACCCGCACCGTGCCCTCGGTGACGTCATAGAGCCGGGGGATGAGCTGTACCAGGGTAGACTTAGAGGTCCCGGTGCCGCCGATGATGCCGATGGTCTCGCCGGACTTGATGTGGAGGTCCACATTGGAGAGGGCCATCCGCTGTGCCTTGGCGGAGTAGCGGAAGCTGACGTTCTCGAAGTCGATGGATCCGTCGGCCACCTCTTCCACCGGATCGGCGGGAGCCGTGATGGTGCTCTCTTCCCTGAGCACCTCCACGATACGCTGGGCCGACTCCTCCGCCATGGTGATCATGACGAAGACCATGGAGAACATCATCAGGCTGCTGAGGATCTGGAAGCTGTAGGTGAGCAGGGCGGACATCTGTCCCACGTCCAGATCCAGTCCCTGGCTGGTGATGATGGTATAGGAGCCGAAGGACAGTGTGAACGCCATGACGCTGTACAGGCTGAACTGCATCAGGGGCGTGTTGAAGGCCAGGATGCGCTCGGCCCGGGTGAAGTCCCGGCACACGTCCTCCGCCGCCCGGCCGAACTTCTCCTTCTCATAGTCCTCCCGGACGAAGGCCTTCACCACGCGGATGCCCTTGATGTTCTCCAGCACCGACTCGTTCAGGGCGTCGTATTTCTTGAAGACCCGCTTGAAGAGCGGCATCACCTTGTGGATGATGGTGAAGAGGCCGATGCCCAGGATAGGGGCCACCACCAGGAAGATGAGCGCCATCTTTCCCCCCATGACCGCCGCCATGGAGAAAGAGAACACCAGCATCAAAGGCGAGCGGATGGCCACCCGGATGAGCATCATATAGGCCATCTGCACGTTGGTGATGTCCGTGGTCAGACGGGTGACCAGAGACGAGGTGGAGAACCGGTCGATGTTCTCGAAAGAATAAGTCTGGATGCGGTAGAACATGTCCTTCCGCACGTTGCGGGCGAATCCCGCGGAGGCCGTGGCGGAAGCGCTGCCCGCCGCGGCGCCGAAGGCCAGAGACAGCCCCGCCATCACCACCAGTAGGAGCCCGTATCTCCCTATCACATCCAGCCCGCAGCCCGCCTTGATCTCGTTGACCAGGTTGGCGATGACCAGCGGGATCAGGCACTCCATCACTACCTCCAGGCTCACCAGCACCGGCGAGAGGATGGAAGGCCGCTTGAATTCCCGTATGCACTTCATCAGTTCCCGTATCATGGCGACTCTGTGCTCCTCCTTCTTCTTTTGATCTCTTGGCGCCGCGCCCCGCCCTGCCGCCCGTCTCCGCTCTCCCACCGGGCGGACCGGGCGCTGCCGCCCAAGACAATACTTATCATTTTAGCATGATCCGCCCGCCCACACAATCCGCCATTTCTTCTGATCAGATGATTCGCATCTTAACGAATTTTGTAGGTTTTGGGCACAGGACCTCCCCCGCTTTTGCAAGACTTGCGGCCCCGCCCGGTACGCATTATAATAAGGAGAACGAAAGGAGGGACGGACATGGAGCTGTTGGAGGGCGGCGGCGAGCTGCTCTTGGCCTGCCGGGAAGAGGCGGACGGGATCTGCATCCTGCGCTGTGTCTCCTCCGGCGGGACGGTGGTCCTGCCGGAGCAGATCCGGGGCCTTCCGGTGACCTCCCTGGGCCCCTATGCCCTGTCGATCCGGGAGCCCCGGCTGGAGGCCGTGGACATCTTCTGGGTGCGGATGACCTGTGGTGGGCCGGAACCTGTCCACGACGCCGCCGCTGTCTCCCGCGCAGCGCTCCCCTCCACCCTCCGGCGTCTGGGAGACTATGCCTTCTACGGCTGCCGTGGCCTGCGCTCCCTCTCTCTCCCCGATGGGACCGCTCTGGGCAGCGAGCCCTTCATGAACTGCTCCGCCCTCGACCGGCTGGAGCTCACCTCCCGCCCCGGTGTGCGCACCTCCCTCCGTGCCCTCCTGGCCGAGTGCACGGGAGATGTGGAGGTGGCGCTCCGGCTGCCCGGCGGGGAGGAGGCCCGTCTCTTCTTCCCCGGCTATGCGGAGAGCCTGGAGCTCCTCGCCGCCCCCCACATCTTCCAGACCCGTATCCAGGGGGGCGGCTATGCCTTCCGGCAGTGCTTCCAGGACGGGGCGCTCCGCTTCGATCAGTATGATGGCTGCCTCTCCCGGCTGCTGGAGGCCCACGACTTCTCCGCCGCCTGCCGGGTGGCTCTGCGCCGCCTGCGCTGGCCGGTGTCCCTCTCCGCCCCGGCGGAGGAGCGATACCGCCAGGTCCTCTCTCTCCATGGAGAGCTGGCCGCCGGGCTGCTGCTGGAGGAGCGGGACGGAGAGGGGCTGGCCTTCCTCCTCTCCCTCCATATCCTCTCCCCCGCCGCCCTGACCGCCGCCTGCGACCGGGCCCGCCAGCTGGGCGACGCCGGGGCCCTGGCCCCGCTGCTGGAGGCCCAGCGGTCCACCGGAGGCCGGGGGCTGGACAAGTCTTTCGACCTGTGAGGTGGATGATGGCAGAAGATCAGAAGTGGCAGGACCTGGGAGAGAAGATCCTCTCCGCCGCCCGGACAGAGCTCTATCTGGAGCTCCCCTTCCTGGATGCCGCCCTCTGTGCCCTGCGCCCCGCCCGGGGCTTCGACACCCCTACCATGGCCACCGACGGGGCCCTCCTCTATTACAGCGGGGCGTGGCTGGCCTCCCGGTATGAGCGGAGCCGGGCCCTGGTGTGCCGGGCCTGGCTCCACCTCCTCTTCCACTGCATCCTCCGCCACCCGGCCAAGCGGCAGGGCCGGGACGGGGCCCTGTGGGACCTGTGCTGCGACATCGCGGTGGAGCACCTGCTGGACCGGCTCCACTACCCCTGTCTGGCCGCCCCGGAGGCGGTGAGCAAGCGGGAGGCCCTCTATGCCCGGCTGGGCGGGGACCGGCGGCCCCTCACCGCCGAAGCGGTATACCGCCAGTTCCGCCGGGAGCGGCTGCCCGCCTATGAGCAGGCCGGTCTGGTCCGGGAGTTCTATCGGGACGACCACTCCCTCTGGGAGCGCACCCGCTCCCAGGGGGATGAGGAGACTTGGCGCCGGGCCGCAGAGCGGGTGCAGACCAATATGGAGACCCTCTTCCACGAGAGCGCCGCCGGCGGGGAGGCGGTGCTGGAGCAGCTCCGGGTGGAGGGCCGGGAGAGGCACGACTACCGGGCCTTCCTCCAGCGCTTCGCCTCCCTGGGCGAGGAGCTGGGCGTAGACCCGGACGCCTTCGACTACGGCTATTACGCCTACGGCCTGCGGCTGTACGGGGACCTGCCCCTGATCGAGCCTCTGGAGACCCGGGAGGTCCGGCGGATCCGGGATCTGGTGGTGGCGATCGATACCTCCATGTCCACCTCGGGGGAGCTGGTCCGCCGGTTCCTCTCCTACACCTATTCGATCTTGCAGGAGACGGAGAGCTTCTTCCGCTCCTTCCGCCTGCGCATCCTCCAGTGCGACGATCAGCTCCGCTCCGACCGGGCGATCGGCAGCGCGGAGGAGCTGCGGGCCTATATGGACCAGTTCCAGCTCATCGGGCAGAGCGCCACCGACTTCCGCCCCGTGTTCCGCCGGGTGGAGGAGCTCCAGCGGCAGGGCGAGCTCCGGGACCTGCGGGGCCTGCTCTACTTCACCGACGGCCTGGGGATCTATCCCAGCCGCCGCCCGCCCTTCGAGACCGCCTTCGTCATGCTCTCCGGCCAGGGCTTCCCCGAGCGGGTGCCCCCCTGGGCGATCCGGGTCCTGCTGGACGAGGACGAGCTCTCGGTCCTGGAGGCCGGTCCGGAAGACCTATCCGAGGAGGATATCCTATGAACATCAAGCGCGCGAAAGAAGAGATACAGAACACCGTCCGGGCCTATCTGGCGAAGGACGCGTACGGCTCTTACCGCATCCCCCAGCTGCGGCAGCGGCCCGTCCTCCTCATGGGCCCGCCCGGTATCGGCAAGACCCAGATCATGGAGCAGATCGCCGGGGAGCTGGGGGTGGGCCTGGTCTCCTACACCATCACCCACCACACCCGGCAATCCGCCCTGGGCCTGCCCTTCATCCGGGAAGAGACCTTCGGCGGCCGCTCCTTCTCGGTCACCGAGTACACCATGAGCGAGATCCTGGCGGCGGTGTGGCGGCAGATGGAGGCCACCGGGATCAAAGAGGGCATCCTCTTCCTGGACGAGATCAACTGCATCTCCGAGACCCTGGCCCCCATGATGCTCCAGTTCCTCCAGTGCAAGACTTTCGGCAACCAGCGCCTCCCCGAGGGCTGGGTCCTGGCGGCCGCCGGGAACCCGCCGGAGTATAACAAGTCGGTGAGGGAGTTCGACGTGGTCACCCTGGACCGGGTCAAGCGGATGGACGTGACCGCCGACTACGGCGTGTGGAAGGAGTACGCCCGGCGGAAGGGGCTCCACGGGGCCATCCTCTCCTACCTGGAGCTGCACAAAGAGGACTTCTACCACGTGGAGCGCACCGCCGACGGCCTCCAGTTCGTCACCGCCCGGGGCTGGGAGGACCTCTCCGAGCTGCTCCAGGCCTATGAGGCCATGGATATCCCGGTGGATCGGGACGTGGTGGGCGCCTACCTCCAGCTCCCCCGGATCGCCCGCTCCTTCGCCGACTACTGGGTCCTCTACCGCCGCTATAAAGAGGTCTACCATGTGGACGAGATCCTGAAGGGGCGCTGGCAGCCCGTCGTGGCCAGCGAGCTCGCCTCCGCCCCCTTCGACGAGCGGCTGAGCCTCCTGGGCCTCCTCCTCTCCCGCCTGAGCGAAGAGGCCCGCCAGACCTGGGAGCTGGACGCCCTGGCCGACGCCCTCCACGGCGACCTGCTGGCGGTGAAAGGGGCCCTGGACCAGACGCCCCCCGCCCAGGTCCTCCGGGAGCGGGCCGGGGCCCTGGAGGCCGGCCTCGCCCAAAAGGAGGCGGCCGGCTCCTCCGACCGGGACGCGCGGCGGCGGTCGCTGGCCCGGCTGGAGCGGTTGGGGGCCTATCAGGCCCTGCTGGAGCGGGAGGCTCCGGGGGACGGCGGCGGGGCCTTCGCCCTGCTCAAGGATGCCTTCCAGGAGGACGTGGCCCGCCGGGCCCAGGCCGCCGTGGAGACGGGCGCCCACCTGGAGCACGCCTTCGCGTTCCTGGAGGCCGCCCTGGGGGAGAGCCAGGAGATGGTCGTCTTCGCCACCGAGCTCACCGCGGGCTTCCACACCTCTTGGTTCATCCAAAGCTTCGGGTGCGAGGCCTATTACCGCCACAACCAGTCCCTCCTCTTCCACGATGTCCGGCAGCAGCTCCTCCAGGACATCGCCGGGCTCCGGCAGGCTCAGGAGAGCTGAGGCACTATCCCCTGACAAAGGAAGTCTGATATGAAACGATCGGTCATCGGTATACTGGCCCATGTGGACGCGGGGAAGACCACCCTGTCCGAGGCCATGCTCTACCTGGGCGGCCAGCTCCGGAAGCTGGGCCGGGTAGACCACCAGGACGCCTTCCTGGACACGGACGCGCAGGAGCGGGAGCGGGGCATCACCATCTTCTCCAAGCAGGCCATCCTCCCCCTGCCGGAGATGGAGATCTCCCTGCTGGACACCCCCGGCCATGTGGACTTCTCCAGTGAGATGGAGCGCACCCTCCAGGTCCTGGACTGCGCCATCCTGGTCATCAGCGGCTCCGACGGGGTGCAGGGCCATACCCACACCCTCTGGCGGCTCCTGGAGCGCTACCACGTCCCCACGTTCCTCTTCATCAACAAGATGGACCTCCACGGCGCGGACCGGGCGGCCCTGCTCTCCGAACTGCGCAGCCGCCTGGACGAGGGCTGTGTGGACTTCACCGCCGGGCAGGACCCAGCCGCTGTCTGGGAGCAGGCCGCCATGTGCGACGAGGCCGCCCTGGAGCGGTTCCTGGAGGAGGGCGAGCTGGACCGGGACACGGTGGCCCGGCTGATCCGGGAGCGGAAGCTCTTCCCCTGCTGGTTCGGCTCCGCCCTGAAGCTGGAGGGGGTGGGGGACTTCCTGGAGGGCCTCCAGCGCTACGCCGTCTCCCCGGCGTGGCCCGCCGCTTTCGGGGCGAAGGTATACAAGATCGCCCGGGACGCCCAGGGGGCCCGCCTCACCTATCTGAAGGTCACCGGCGGGGCTCTGAAGGTGAAGGCCCTCCTCACCGGCCCGGACTGGCAGGAGAAGGTGGATCAGATCCGCCTCTACTCCGGCGCCCGCTTCCAGACGGCGGAGGAGGTCCCCGCCGGGACCGTGTGCGCGGTCACCGGGCTCAGCCACACCCGGCCCGGTCAGGGCCTGGGCCGGGAGGCCGCCTCCGAGCCCCCCGCTCTGGAGCCGGTGCTCACCTATCAGCTCCTCCTCCCCGAGGGCTGCGACCCCCACACCGTCCTCCCCAAACTGCGGCAGCTGGAGGAGGAGGACCCCCAGCTCCATCTGACGTGGAGCGAGCACCTCCGGGAGCTCCACGTCCAGCTCATGGGAGAGGTCCAGCTGGAGGTCCTCCAGCGGCTGATCCGGGCCCGGTTCGGCCTGGAGGTGTCCTTCGGCCCGGGGAACATCCTCTACCGGGAGACCATCACCGACACGGTGGAGGGGATCGGCCACTTCGAGCCCCTGCGCCACTACGCTGAAGTGCACCTGCTGCTGGAGCCCGGAGAGCGGGGCAGCGGGCTCCAATTCGCCACCGCCTGCCCGGAGGATATGCTGGACCGGAACTGGCAGCGGCTGGTCCTCACCCATCTGGAGGAGCGCTCCCATCGGGGCGTCCTCACCGGCTCCCCCATCACCGATATGCGCATCACTCTCCTGGCCGGCCGGGCCCATGTGAAGCACACCGAGGGGGGCGACTTCCGTCAGGCCACCTACCGGGCGGTGCGGCAGGGGCTCATGCAGGCCCACAGCCTCCTGCTGGAGCCCTGGTACGCCTTCCGGCTGGAGGTGCCCGCCGCCTCGGTGGGCCGGGCCATGTCGGATATCCAGCGGCTGGGCGGCTCCTTCCACCCCCCCGAGGCCCTGGGGGACAGCGCCCTCCTCACCGGCTCCGCCCCGGTGTCCACCTTCCGGGATTACGCCGCCGAGGTGGCGGCCTATACCAAGGGGCTGGGCCGCCTTTCGCTCTCCCTCCAGGGCTACGAGCCCTGCCACGACCAGGAGGCGGTGGTGGCCTCCCTGGGCTACGACCCGGAGCGGGACGTGGACGACCCGCCCGACTCCGTCTTCTGCTCCCATGGGGCGGGCGTAGTGGTGAAGTGGGACCAGGTACGGGAGCATATGCATGTGGACAGCGGCTTCCGCCCGGCGGGCGCCGCCCCTGCGGAGGATGCCCCCGCCTCTCCCCCGCCCCGGACCTCCTACGCCTCCTCCCTGGAGGCGGACAAGGAGCTCCAGGCCATCTTCGAGCGCACCTACGGCAAGGTGGAGCGCAATGCCTTCCAGCCGCCGCCCAAGCCCGCCCGCACCAGTCTGGACGACCGGAAGTATGACATCAAGGCCCGGGACCAGGGGCCGGAGTACCTGCTGGTGGACGGCTACAACATCATCTACGCCTGGGATGAGCTCAAGGCCGTGGCCCAGGAGAACATGGACGCCGCCCGGCAGCTCCTGATGGACCTGCTCTCCAACTACCAGGGCTTCAAGAAGTGCGTGGTCATCCTGGTCTTCGACGCCTACAAGGTCCCCCGGAACGTGGGCGAGGTGGTCCACTACCACAACATCCATGTGGTGTACACCAAGGAGGCGGAGACCGCCGACGCCTATATCGAGAAGGCCACCTACGAGATCGCCAAGCACCACCGGGTGCGGGTGGCCACCTCCGACGGAGCCGAACAGCTCATCATCCTGGGGCACGGGGCCCTTCGGATCTCCGCCCGCACCTTCCGGGCGGAGGTGGAGGCGGTGGAGGGGCAGATCTCCGCCATCCTGGCCGCCAGCCGCCGGCAGAACAAGTCCAAGCCGGTCCAGGCCGCCTTCGAGGCTGCCCAGAGGGGCCGGAAGGAGGGCTGACAGAAAAGCGCAGACCGCGCCTCAAAAATGCCCGCATGTTCGAGGCGCGCGCCGGATCTCTCCTACACGCTGAAAAAGACCCGTGAGGCAAGTCCAGATGCCTCACGGGTCTTTTCATCGCTATGGCCGATCAATAGAGGTCGGTGTACCCCATCAGGAACTCGTCCACCTCCCGGGCGGCAGCGCGGCCCTCCTGGATGGCCCACACCACCAGGGACTGGCCCCGGCGCATGTCGCCGGCGGCGAACACCTTGGGCACGCTGGTGGCATAGCGCCCCACCGGGGTCTGGACGCAGGACCGGGGGGTCCGCTCCAGGCCCAGGGCCTCGGGCAGGTAGTCCTGGGGGCCCAGGAAGCCCGCGGCGATGAGGAGCAGCCCACAGGGCAGGATCTCCTCGCTGCCCTCCACCTGCTGGAGAGAGGGGGTCAGCTTCACGGTCTTGACTCCGGTGAGGGCCCCCGACTCGTCCCGTAGGACCTCGGTGAGGGTGGTCTGATAGATGCGGGGGTCGTGGCCGAAGCGGGCGATGGCCTCCTCCTGGCCGTAGTCGGTCTTGCAGACCCTGGGCCACTCGGGCCAGGGATCGTCCTCGGACCGGCTGTCCGGGGCCTTGGGCATCATCTCCAGCTGCACCACCGAGCGGCAGCCCTGGCGGATCGCCGTGCCCACGCAGTCGTTCCCCGTGTCGCCGCCGCCCACGATCACCACGTCCTTATCCCTGGCGGAGAGGTAGCGGCCGTCCTTCAGGCCGGAGTCCAGGAGGCTCCTGGTGGTGGCCCCCAGGAAGTCCACCGCGAAGGCCACCCCCTCTCCCTCGCGCCCCGGGACCTGCAGGTCCCGGGGCTTGGCCGCGCCGCAGCAGAGGACCACCGCGTCATGCTCCTCCACCAGGGCCCTGGGGTCCAGGTCCCGGCCCACGTCCACGCCGGTGCGGAACACCACGCCCTCGGCGGCCATGAGCTCGGTGCGCCGCTGGACGATGGTCTTCTCCAGCTTCATGTTGGGGATGCCGTACATCAGCAGGCCGCCGGGCCGGTCGGCCCGCTCGAACACGGTGACCGAGTGGCCCCGGCTGTTGAGCTGGGCCGCGCAGGCCAGCCCAGAGGGGCCGGAGCCCACCACCGCCACCCGCATCCCTGTGCGGACCTCCGGGGGCCGGGGAGCCATGAGCCCCTGCTCCCAGGCGTCCTCGATGATGCCCAGCTCGTTCTCCTTGATGGTCACTGCTTCCCCGTTGAGGCCGCAGGTGCAGGCCGCCTCGCAGAGGGCGGGGCACACCCGGCCGGTGAACTCCGGGAAGTTGTTGGTCTTGAGCAGGCGGCCCAGGGCCCGCTTGAAGTTCCCCTGGTAGATCAGGTCGTTCCACTCGGGGATCAGGTTGTGGAGCGGGCAGCCGGAGACCATCCCGTTGAGGACCGCCCCCGACTGGCAGAAGGGCACCCCGCACTCCATGCACCGCGCGCCCTGACGGCGGCGGGCCTCCCGGTCCAGACGGACGTGGAACTCCCGGTAGTGGGCCGTGCGCTCCAGGGGCCCCTCCCCCGCGTTCGTCTGCCGCTGGTACTCCAAAAATCCGGTGGGCTTTCCCATCACCGCTCCCCTCCTCTTGTGTTGAGATAAAAGGCCTCGATCTCCGCCTGCTCCCGGTCCATGCCCTTCTCCTCCATCTGGGCGATGGTGCGGAGCATCCGGTCGTAGTCCCGGGGCAGGACCTTCTTGAACAGAGGCAGATAGTGCTGGAAGTCGGCCAGGATCCCGGCCCCCTTCTCCGAGCCGGTGGCCTCCACATGGGCCTGGATGAGGCCCCGGAGCTCCTGCACATCGTGCTTCTCCGTCACCTGGTCCATGGACACCATGCCCTTGTTGAGCCGCATATAGAGGTCCCGGCCCTCGTCCAGGACGTAGGCCACGCCGCCCGACATGCCGGCGGCGAAGTTCTTCCCCGTGGGGCCAAGGACCACCACCCGGCCGCCGGTCATATACTCGCAGCCGTGGTCGCCCACGCCCTCCACCACCGCCACGGCGCCGGAGTTGCGCACGCAGAAGCGCTCGCCGGCCACGCCGCGGACATAGGCCTGTCCGGAGGTGGCCCCATAGAGGGCCACGTTGCCGATGATGATGTTCTCCTCCGCCCGGAAGGGGCTGCCCTTGGGGGGATAGACGATCAGCCTGCCGCCGGAGAGGCCCTTGCCGAAGTAGTCGTTGGCGTCGCCCTCCAGCTCCAGGGTCAGGCCCTTGGGGATGAAGGCGCCGAAGGACTGGCCGCCGCCGCCGGTGCACCTGATCCGGATGGTGTCCTCGGGGAGGGCGCTGCCGTGGAGCCGGGTGATGTCCGAGCCCAGGATGGCGCCCAGGGCCCGGTCGGTGGAGGAGACCTCCAGGCTGACCTGGGCCTTCTCGCCCTTCTTGAGGGCCCGGTCCAGCCGGGGCTCCAGCACCCGCAGATCCACCGTGTCCTCCAGGTGGAAGTCATAGACGTCGGCGGGGTCGAAGTGGCGCTTGGCGCCCTTTCCCTCCGCACAGGCACGGCTGAGGAGGGCGGACAGGTCCACCGACGCGGCCCGGGACCCCTCCGGGTAGTCCCGCATCTTCAAAAGGTCGGTGCGGCCCACCAGTTCATCCACTGTGCGCACGCCCAGCCGGGCCATGTGCTCCCGGAGCTCCTGGGCGATGAAGGTCATGAAATTCACCACATGCTCCGGCTTGCCGCGGAAGCGCTTGCGCAGCTCGGGGTTCTGGGTGGCCACGCCCACGGGGCAGGTGTCCCGGTCGCACACCCGCATCATGACGCAGCCCATGGTCACCAGGGGCGCGGTGGCGAAGCCGAACTCCTCGGCGCCCAGCATACAGGCGATGGCCACGTCCCGGCCGGACATGAGCTTGCCGTCGGTCTCCACCATGACCCGGGAGCGCAGGCCGTTGGCGATCAGGGTCTGATGGGTCTCGGCCAGGCCCAGCTCCCAGGGCAGGCCCGCGTTGTGGATAGAGGTCCGGGGGGCCGCGCCGGTGCCGCCGTCATAACCGGAGATCAGCACCACCTGGGCCCCCGCCTTGGCCACGCCGGCGGCGATGGTGCCCACCCCCGCCTCGCTCACCAGCTTCACCGAGATCCGGGCCTGCCGGTTGGCGTTCTTCAGGTCGTAGATGAGTTGGGCCAGGTCCTCGATGGAGTAGATGTCGTGGTGGGGCGGTGGAGAGATCAGGGTGACGCCGGGGGTGGAGTGGCGGCACTTGGCGATCCAGGGGTACACCTTCCCGCCGGGCAGATGTCCCCCCTCGCCGGGCTTGGCCCCCTGGGCCAGCTTGATCTGGAGCTCCACGGCGGAGACCAGGTACTCGCTGGTGACGCCGAAGCGGCCGGAGGCCACCTGCTTGATGGCGGAGTTCCTGTCCGTGCCCAGGCGCTCGGGCCGCTCGCCGCCCTCGCCGGAGTTGGACTTGCCCCCCAGCCGGTTCATGGCCTGGGCCAGGCACTCGTGGGCCTCCTGGGAGATGGAGCCGTAGCTCATGGCGCCGGTCTTGAACCGCTTGACGATAGACTCCACCGGCTCCACCTCGTCCAGAGGCACCGGCTCGTCGGCCCAGCAGAAGTCCAGCAGGCCCCGCAGCGTGTGGGGACGGGTCTCGTCGTCCACCAGGGCGGTGTACTGCTGGAAGAGGCCGTAGTCTCCCCGGCGGGTGGCCTCCTGGAGCAGATGGATGGTGCGGGGGTCGTAGAGGTGGTCCTCGCCGCCGGCGCGGGCCTTGTGGACGCCCAGAGAGTCCAGCTCCAGGTCCACCCGCAATCCCAGGGGGTCGAAGGCCCGGGTATGGTTCCGCTCCACCAGCTCCCCGATCTCCTTGAGGCCCACGCCGCCTACCCGGGAGACGGTGTTGGTGAAGTACTTGTCGATGACCTCCCTGCTGATGCCCACCGCCTCGAAGATCTGGGCGGACTGGTAGGACTGGATGGTGGAGATGCCCATCTTGGAGGCGATCTTCACGATCCCGTGGAGCACCGCGGCGTTATAGTCGTCCACCGCCGCGTGGAAGTCCTTGTCCAGCAGGCCGTCCTCGATGAGGGAGCCGATGGTCTCCTGGGCCAGGTAGGGATTGATGGCCCGGGCGCCGTAGCCCAGGAGGGTGGCGAAGTGGTGGACCTCGCGGGGCTCAGCGGACTCCAGGATGATGGATACCGCCGTGCGCTTCTTGGTGCGCACCAAGTACTGCTCGATGGCGGACACGGCCAGGAGGGAGGGGATGGCCACATGGTTCTCGTCCACCCCCCGGTCGGAGAGGATGATGATATTGGCCCCCGCCCGGTAGGCCCGGTCCACCGCCACGAAGAGCCGGTCCAGGGCCCGCTCCAGAGGCGTGTTCTTGTAGTGCAGGAGGGACACCGTCTCCACATGGAAGCCCTCCCGCTTCATGCAGCGGATCTTCATGAGGTCGGTGGAGGTGAGGATCGGGTCGTGGATCTGGAGGACCCGGCAGTTCTCCTCCCGCTCCTGGAGCAGGTTGCCGTCATCGCCCACATAGACGGTGGTGTCGGTGACCACTTCCTCCCGGATGGCGTCGATGGGCGGGTTGGTGACCTGGGCGAAGAGCTGCTTGAAGTAGTTGAAGAGGGGCTGCCCCTTCTCGTCCAGCACCGCCAGGGGGATGTCGATGCCCATGGCGGAGGTGGGCTCGGCTCCGTTGCGGGCCATGGGGAGGATCGTGTCCCGCACGTCCTCGTAGGTGTAGCCGAAGGCCTTCTGGAGCCTGGCCAGGTCCTCCCTGCTCCGGGTCTCCACCCGCTGGTTGGGGATGGGCAGGTCGGCGAGGTGCAGCAGCTCCTTGTCCAGCCACTCCCCATAGGGGGCCTTGGCGGCGTAGTGCTCCTTGAGCTCCCCGTCGCCGATGATGCGGCCCTGCCGGGTGTCCACCAGCAGCATCCGCCCGGGCTGGAGGCGGGACTTCTCCACCACCTGCTCCGGCGGGATATCCAGCACCCCCACCTCGGAGGAGAGGATCAGCCGGCCGTCGGCGGTGATATAGTACCGGGAGGGGCGCAGGCCGTTCCGGTCCAGCACCGCCCCCACCACGTCGCCGTCGGAGAAGAGGATGGACGCCGGGCCATCCCATGCCTCCATGAGCACCGCGTAGTACTGGTAGAGGTCCCGTTTCCGCCGGGAGATGGTCTTGTCCCCCTGCCAGGGCTCGGGGATGGTGACCATCACCGCCAGGGGCAGGTCCATGCCGGCCATCATCATGAACTCCAGGGTGTTGTCCAGCATGGCCGAGTCGGAGCCCTCCCCGTTGATGACGGGGTACACCTTGTCCAGCTCCCCGTCCAGCAGGGGGGTGGACATGGTCTCTTCCCGGGCCAGCATCCGGTCGGCGTTGCCCCGGATGGTGTTGATCTCCCCGTTGTGGGCCAGCAGGCGGTTGGGGTGGGCCCGCTCCCAGGAGGGATCGGTATTGGTGGAGAAGCGGGAGTGGACGATGGCGATGGCGGAGGCGCAGGCCTCGTCCTGGAGGTCCGGGTAGAAGCGGCGGAGCTGCCCCACCAGGAACATGCCCTTATAGACGATGGTGCGGCTGGAGAGAGAGCAGACATAGGTGGCGTCCGCAGACTGCTCGAACACCCGGCGGGCCACATAGAGCTTCCGGTCGAAGTCGATCCCCCGGGCCGTCCCCTCGGGCCGCTTGATGAATGCCTGCTCGATCTTGGGCATCTTGGAGAGGGCCTTGGCCCCCAGGATCTCCGGCTCCACGGGCACATCCCGCCAGCCCAGGAAGTCCATGCCCTCCTTGGCCACGATGACCTCGAACATCTTCTTGGCCTGGCTGCGGGCCAGCCGGTCCTGGGGGAAGAAGAACATCCCCACGCCGTAATCCCGCTCCTCCCCCAGGGAGAAGGGCAGCGTCCCTTCGATCTGCTTGAAGAACCCGTGGGGGATCTGGATCAGGATGCCCACGCCGTCGCCGGTCTTCCCCTCGGCGTCCTTTCCGGCCCGGTGCTCCAGCTTCTCTACGATCTTCAGGGCGTCGTCCACCGTCCGGTGGCTCTTCCGGCCCTTGATGTCCACTACGGCGCCGATGCCGCAGGCATCGTGCTCGAAGGCCGGGTCGTAGAGCCCCGCTCTGGCATATCCCTCTTGCCTGGTCGTTTTCATCTGCATATCCCCTTTCCGGGTAGAATTAGGATCTCCTGCTTTGGATAGCAAAAGGCGCGGCCCGTCCTCTGCCCGCGGACCGCGCCTTCTCTCTGATCTTGTAGATGCGCCCCGGGTCAGAGCCGTCTCAGCCGCTCCACCGCGGCTCGGACCGTCTCCTCTCCGCCGAAGGCGCTGAACCGGATATAGCCCTCGCCTCCCGGGCCGAAGCCGCTGCCGGGGGTAGCCACTACCCCGGCCTCCCGGAGCAGGAGGTCGAAGAAGGACCAGGAGGTCATCCCCGCCGGGACCCTCGCCCAGACGTAGGGCGCGCAGGTCCCGCCGTATGCGGTCAGCCCCGCCGCCTCTGCCCCCTCCAGGAGGAGCCGGGCAGCCCTTCGGCAGGCGGCGACGTTCGCCCGGACCTGCCGGCGGCCCTCTGGCGTATAGGCCGCCGCAGCCCCCCGCTGGGCGATATAGGAGTTCCCGTTATAGCGGACGCTCTGCCGCCGCCGCCACAGGGAGAGCAGGCTCTGCCCCTCCCGGACCAGCTCCGACGGGATCGCCACCGCGCCGCAGCGGACCCCGGTGAAGCCGGCCGTCTTGGAGAAGGACCGGAACTCGATGGCGCAGCGCCGGGCGCCCGGCACTTCGAAGATGGACCGGGGCCGGTCTGTGCCGTCGAGGAACGCCTCATACGCCGCGTCGAAAAGGAGCACCGCCCCGCAGTCATTGGCGTAGTCCACCCACGCCTGGAGCTGTCCCCGGGTGGCCGCCCCGCCGGTGGGATTGTTGGGAGAGCAGAGCCAGACCAGGTCCACCGGCTCCTCCGGCGGCCGGGGCATGAAGCCATCTTCCGGGCGGCAGGGCAGGTAGACCAGCCCGCTCCACCGGCCGGTGGCGGGGTCGTAGGTCCCCGCCCGGCCCGCCAGGACGGCGGCGTCCACATAGGCGGGGTAGACCGGGTCGCACACCGCCACCCGGCTCTCCGGGGCGAACAGGTCCCCGATGTTCCCGCAGTCGCTCTTGGCCCCGTCGCTGACGCAGATCTCCTCCGGGCCGATCTCCGCCCCCCGGGCCTGGAAGTCCTCCCGGGCCATGGCCTCCCGCAGGAAGAGATAGCCCTGCTCCGGGCCGTACCCCCGGAAGGTCTCCGCCCGCCCCAGCTCTGCCACCGCCGCCGCCATGGCCTCCACCACGGCCGGGGCCAGCGGGCCCTTCACATCGCCTACCCCCAGGCGGAGGAGCCGGACGTCCGGATGCTCTCTCTGGTATGCCGCGGCCCTGCGGGCCACCTCGGAGAAGAGGTAGTCCCCAGGGAGTTCTCGGAAGTGCGGGTCGGGCCTCAGCCCGCCCCCTCCTCCGGCCACTCCCCGTGGTACACGGTGACGGCCGGTCCGGTGAGATAGATGTGACCGTCCGCCTCCCAGCGGACCTCCAGCAGGCCGCCGGGCATCCGCACGCGGGCCCGCCGTTCCGCCAGGCCGGCGGAGGCGGCTGCGGCCAGAGAGGCGCAGGCCCCCGTGCCGCAGGCCATGGTCTCTCCGCTGCCCCGCTCCCACACCCGGACCTCCAGCTGCTCCGGCGTACGCAGCAGAGCGAACTCGGTGTTCCCTCCGTCCTCGGTATAGACCCCGGATCTCTCGAAGGCCGGGCCCAGGACATGCAGGTCCAGCTCCGCGATGCTGTCCAGGAACACCACCCCGTGGGGGTTGCCCATGGACACCGGGATCACCTGATAGCTCCGCCCCAGGACCTGGACCTGCCGGGGCGCCCCTACCGCCGGGACGCCCATGTCCGCGGTGACCGAGACCGCCCGGCCGTCCGCCGCCTCCAGCTCCAGATAGCGGAGCCCCGCCAAAGTCTCTACCGAGAGCCGGGTCTTCTCCGTCATGCCCTGGTCATATACATACTTCCCAAAGCATCGGATCCCATTCCCGCACATCTTCCCCTCAGAGCCGTCGGCATTGAACATCCGCATCCGAAAGTCCGCCTTGTCAGAGGGGCAGACGCAGATGATCCCGTCCGATCCCGCCCCGAAGTGCCGGTCGCTCATGCGCCGTGAGAGCTCCGGAAGGTCCTCCGGCAGCCCCCGCCGTCCATCGATGAACAGATAGTCGTTGCCCAGGCCCTGCATCTTGGTGAATCTCACCTACATGCCTCCTTCCGACGTCCCGTCCCCACTGGGATAGGCGAATGGCGGCAGTCGAGCTTCTGCCGGACTGCCGCCAAGGGGAGGGACATCATCGTCTTGATATATAAGATATGCGCCTCACTGCCCGCCTAATACCAGTCTCGCGGTCTGGGCCAGCTTCGCCCCCGAGTCCATGCTCTTTTTTTGCAGGAAGCGGTGGGCCTGCTCCTCGGTCATGCCGTGCCGGTCCATCAGCAGCTCCTTCGCCCGGAGGATGACCGCCTGCTCCTCCTCGGTGCGCCGGGGCCGGACGAACTTCTCCAGCCGGTGTCCCATCTGGATGAGCATCTTGACGGAGGCGATCAGGTCGCTCCTGCGCACGGGAGAAGCCAGACGGAAGATGTCCTCGTTCTGGCACAGATCCAGCAGGCTCTGCACCGCCACGATCAGCATGGAGCAGGTAGGGGGCAGGTCCTCGAAGAGGGACTCCGCCGTCTCGTCCGTCAGCTTGAAGCCGCAGACCACAGTGGCGATCCCCTGCTTGCTGACGATCCGTTTCACCTCGGCGGCGGAGTGACAGATGATACAGGCGGCCACGCCGCCTCCCTCCAGGATATCCCGGATGCGCTCGCAGTTCTTGGGGCTCTCGAAAGCCACCACCACAGGCTCCATCTCCATCTTGACTCATCTCCCTTTTCCCGGGATATGGCCGGAGGAGCCCGTGGAGCGGGCTCTTCGGCCCAGAGGGCGCAGAGGGCGGCATCCCGCCGGCCCCGTCTGCCGCTCTCTCCGTCTTAGTAGTTGATGATATACTTCTCCCGCTCCCAGGAGGAGACGCGGGTGCGGTACTCGTCCCACTCCTTGCGCTTGCCCTCGAGGAAGTTGGTGGCCACATGCTCCCCCAAGGTGTCCAGGATGAGCTGGTCGGCCTCCAGGGCGTTGAGGGCCTCCTCCAGGGAGCCGGGCAGGCTCTCGATGCCGTGGGTGGCGCGGGCGGCGGCATCCATGGCGTAGATGTTCTCGGTGATCTCGGGGGGCGGGGTCATGCCCTTCTCGATACCGTCCAGACCGGCGGCCAGGCACACGGCGAGAGCCAGATAGGGGTTGCAGGAGGGGTCGGGAGAGCGGAGCTCCACCCGAGTGGACTGGCCTCTGGCCGCAGGGATACGGATCAGGGCGGAGCGGTTGGAGGCGGACCAGGCCAGGTAGCAGGGGGCCTCATAGCCGGGCACCAGCCGCTTATAGGAGTTCACCAGCGGATTGGTGATGGCGGCGAAGCCCTTCACATGGTGGAGCAGGCCGGCGATGAAGCTGTACGCCTCCTTGGACAGGCCCCGGGGGTCGCTGGGATCGTAGAAGGCGTTCTTCCCGTCCCGGAAGAGGGACATGTTGGTATGCATGCCGGAGCCGTTGATGCCGAAGATGGGCTTGGGCATGAAGGTGGCGTGGAGCCCGTTCTTCTGGGCCAGGGTCTTCACAGCCAGCTTGAAGGTCATGATGTTGTCGGCGGCGTGGAGGGCCTCTTCATACTTGAAGTCGATCTCGTGCTGGCCCTCTGCCACCTCATGGTGGCTGGCCTCGATCTCGAACTTCATGGCCTCCAGAGCCAGGCAGATCTCCCGGCGGGTGGACTCGCCGTGGTCCAGAGGGCCCAGGTCGAAGTAGCCGGCCTCGTCGTTGGTCTTGGTGGTGGGCTTGCCCTCCTCGTCGGTCTGGAAGAGGAAGAACTCGGCCTCGGGGCCCACGTTGAAGGCGTCGTAGCCCATGTCATGGGCCTTCTGGATGGCGCGCTTGAGCACATAGCGGGGGTCGCCCTCGAAGGGGGAGCCGTCGGTATTGTGCACGTCGCAGATCAGCCGGGCCACCTTGCCCTGGCTGGGCCGCCAGGGGAACACCCGGAAAGACTTCAGGTCGGGATAGAGGTACTGGTCGGACTCGTCGATGCGGACGAAGCCCTCGATGGAGGAGCCGTCGAACATGCACTGGTTGTTCACGGCCTTCTCGATCTGAGAGGCGGTGATGGCCACGTTCTTCAGCTGGCCGAAGATGTCGGTGAACTGGAGGCGGATGAACTCGATATCTTCTTCTTTGACGCGGCGGATGATGTCTTCCTTGGTGTGCGGCATGACAGGTTTCCCCTTTCCGTTTTTCATTTCGCCAGGATATAGAAAGAGGCGCTCCGCCCTCTCAGGGTGGAACGCCTTCGTTCTCAACTGATAGTCCGAGTATACCGGTCCCGGCCCGTTCTGTCAAGATTTAGAGGGAAAGTTTTTTTCTTTTGGCTGTTCCGGCAGAGATCTCCCGCCGTCCTCCTCCGGAGTTTATGCAACTTTCAGCGCTCCTCTTCCCCTTCCGGATCCCGGGCCGTCCCCTCCCGGCAGGTCTCCAGCAGCGCCTCCAAAGCCTGGTCGTGCTCGGCGAACTCGTTCCGCACCTGCTCCAACGCTTTCTCCACCCGGCCGATCTCTCCTCCGGCGTGAGAGATAGTGGCATCCACATCCCCCCGGAGGCGGGCATAGCCCGCCTGCACCCGGTCCAGGAGCCGCTCCGCCGCCGCCCGGACCCGGGCGGCCCGCTCCTCCGCCTCCCGCTCGATGGTCCGGGCCCGCTGGTGCGCCTCCAGCTCGATCGTGGCCGTGCGGTCTTTCAGCTCGTCATATGCCTTGGCCCCCAGCTCCCAGCGGTCCGCGCGCCCCCGCAGCTCCTGGAGGCTCTCCTCCAGGGCGGCGCGCTCCCGGCGCTCCCGTTCCAGCTCTCCCCGGACCTGCTCCAGTTCCCCCCGGAGCCGGGCGGCCTCCGCCCCCTGGTCTCCCGCACGCTGTTTCGTGCCGGACAGCTCCTCCTCTAGCGCTCCGATTCGTTCCCGGCCGGCGGAGGCCTCTGCCTCGGCGGTCTCCCGGCGGCGGCGCTCTTCGTCCACCGTCTTCTGGAGGGCCGCACACCGCTCCCGGTGTTCTCTCGCCCTGGCCTCTATATAATCGAGCACATCCTGCCGGTTGAAGCCCCCCACCACTGCGGTGCGGAACGTATTTTCTACAGGACCCATCTCTAGACACCTCATCCTTCCCGGCAGGCCAGCCTGTCCGGCCCCTCTGCCCTCGGTCTCCAAACGCCGCGCGTTTTATCTATTTTACCACATCTTTTCCCACGACTCAATGATTTTCGCCGGGATCCTTCCCGTCTCTTACCGATTGACCCCTTCCATCTTTTGTGATATAATCAGGCGATTTGTATCAGGGTGCTAAGGAGGACGGCCTATGTGGCTAGCGGACAAATGGCGTGACTATGAGCTCATCGACTGCGGCGGCGGAGAGAAGCTGGAGCGGTGGGGGGACAGGATCCTGATCCGCCCCGACCCCCAGGCCATCTGGGACACGCCCCGGGAGGACCCCCGCTGGCGCCGGCCCGACGCCCGCTACGCCCGCTCCTCCTCCGGCGGCGGACATTGGGACAAGCGCGATGTGCCCCAGCAGTGGAAGATCGCCTACCGGGACCTGACCTTCCAGGTCAAGCCCATGAACTTCAAGCACACCGGCATCTTTCCCGAGCAGGCCGCCAACTGGGACTTCTGCGCCGACCTCATCCGAAAGGCGGGGCGGCCCGTATCGGTGCTCAACCTCTTCGCCTATACCGGCGGCGCCACGGTGGCCTGCGCCGCGGCAGGGGCCTCGGTCTGTCATGTGGACGCGGCCCGGGGGATGGTGAGCTGGGCCCGGGAGAACGCCAAGCTCTCCGGCCTGGAGGACGCCCCCATCCGCTGGATCGTGGACGACTGCGGCAAGTTCGTCGAGCGGGAGATCCGCCGGGGCCGGCGGTACGACGCCGTCATCATGGATCCCCCCTCTTACGGCCGGGGGCCCTCCGGCGAGGTGTGGAAGCTGGAGGAGAGCCTATGGCCCTTCGTAGAGCTGGTGGCCCAGGTCCTCTCCCCCCAGCCCCTGTTCTTCCTCATCAACTCTTACACCACGGGGCTCGCCCCCTCGGTGCTCACCTATATCTTAGAGTCTGTGGTCACCCGGCAGCACGGCGGCCATACCGTCAGCGGCGAGCTGGGCCTCCCCGTCTCCCATACCGGCCTGGCCCTTCCCGCCGGCTCCACCGGCCGGTGGGTGGCGGATCTCTGACCCGGCTCGGAAAGGCGGCTATACCTATCATGAGCAGCATCATCAGAACGGACGAGCTCCGCTTCTCCTACACCACCGCCGAGGGCGTGGCCCCGGTGGTGCTGGATGGGGTGAGCCTGGAGATCGAAGAGGGCTCCTTCGTGGCCGTGCTGGGGCACAACGGCTCCGGCAAGTCCACCCTGGCCAAACATATGAACGCCATCCTCCTCCCCAGCGGGGGCGCCGTCTATGTGGATGGGATCGACACCCGGGACGAGGCGCGGCTGCTGGACATCCGGCGGACCGTGGGCATGGTGTTCCAGAACCCGGACAACCAGATCGTGGCCAACGTGGTGGAAGAGGACGTGGCCTTCGCCCCTGAGAACCTGGGCGTCCCCCCGGCGGAGATCCGCCAGCGGGTGGACGAGGCCCTCAAGGCCGTGGGCATGTACGAGTTTCGGGAACACGCCCCCCACCTCCTCTCCGGCGGCCAGAAGCAGCGGGTGGCCATCGCCGGCGTCATCGCCATGCAGCCCCGCTGTATCGTGCTGGACGAGCCCACCGCCATGCTGGACCCGGTGGGCCGCCGGGAGGTCATGGAGACCGTCAAACGGCTCAACCGCACCTCCGGGGTCACTGTGGTCCTCATCACCCACCACATGGACGAGGCGGCCCAGGCCGACCGGCTGATCGTCATGACCGGCGGCCGCGTGGCCGCCGACGGCTCTCCCAAAGAGGTCTTCGCCGACGTGGAGGGGCTCAAGGCCATCGGCCTCACCGTCCCCGAGACGGTGGAGCTCTGCTGGGAGCTGCGCAAGGATGGGCTGGACCTCCCTCTGGATGCCCTCAGCGACGAGGCGTGTGCCCAGGCCCTCTACGAAGTCCTGACCTGACCCAGCTGTCCCAAGGCGGCGCGGCCCTCTGCCGCCGCGCCCGGGCGTCATCCTGTCTTCAGGAGATGCACCTTTTGAATGTTAGGAATGATCCCTTTGAACGCCATCATACAGACAGAAAAGCTCTCTCACGTCTACTCGGTGGGCACCCCCTTCGAGCACAGCGCCCTGGCGGATGTGGACTTCACCGCCTACCGGGGCGAGTACCTGGGCATCATCGGCCGGACGGGCTCGGGGAAATCCACTCTGATCCAGCACCTCAACGGCCTGCTCAAGCCCACCTCCGGCCGGGTGCTCTATGAGGGGCAGGACATCTGGGAGAGCAAGGAGCGCACCCGCCAGACCCGGTTCAACGTGGGCCTGGTGTTCCAGTATCCGGAGTACCAGCTCTTCGAGGAGACGGTGTACAAGGATATCTCCTTCGGCCCCAAGAACATGGGCCTGGACGAGAAGGAGGTGGACCGCCGGGTCCGGGATGCCGCCGCCTTCGTGGGCCTGTCCGACCAGGTGCTCCAGCAGTCCCCCTTCGAGCTCTCCGGCGGCCAGAAGCGCCGGGTGGCCATCGCCGGCGTCATCGCCATGGAGCCCTCTGTCCTCGTGCTGGACGAGCCCACTGCCGGTCTGGACCCGGTGGGCGTGGAGTCCATCCTCTCCAATATCCGGGACTACCATGAGGCCAAGAACGCCACCATCATCCTGGTCTCTCACTCCATGGAGGAGGTGGCCCGGACCGTGGATCGACTGGTAGTGGTCAGCAAGGGGAAGATCCCCTTCACCGGGACGCCCCGGGAGGTCTTCGCCCACGGGGACGAGCTGGAGGCCATGGGCCTGGGGGTGCCCCAGGTGACCCGGGTGTTCCACCGGCTCAAGGCCCTTGGCGTGGACATCGACCCCTCCGTCTACACCATCGAACAGGCCAGGGCAGCCGTGCGCGGCTACCTGGCCCGAAAGGGGGCGAAGTGAATGGCGCTCAAGGACATCACCCTGGGACAGTATTTCCCCGGCTCCAGCCCCATCCACAAGATGGATCCCCGGAGCAAGATCCTCTTCACCGTCCTCTATATCGTCGCCCTCTTCACCGCCAAGGGCCCCCTGGCCTATGTAGTCCTCATCGCGGCCCTGGGGGTGTGCGTGGCCGTGTCCAAGGTGCGGCTCCAGAGCCTGGTGCGGGGCATGAAGCCGGTGATGATCATCATCCTCATCACCGCTGTGCTCAACATCTTCTACACCCCCGGCGACCCCATCTGGCAGTGGGGCTTCCTGAAGATCACCGCGGAGGGCATCTGGGCGGCCATCTACATGGTCCTCCGGATCACTCTGCTCATCAACTGCACCTTCCTGCTCACCTATACCACCTCCCCCATCATGCTCACTGACGGGCTGGAGAAGCTGCTGGGCCCCCTGAAGAAGATCCATGTGCCTGTCCACGAGCTGGCCATGATGATGTCCATCGCCCTGCGGTTCATCCCCACCCTCATCGAGGAGACGGACAAGATCATGTCCGCCCAAAAGGCCCGGGGCGCGGACTTCGACTCAGGGAACCTCTTCCAGAAGGCCAAGGCCCTGGTGCCCCTGCTGGTGCCCCTCTTTATCTCCGCCTTCCGCCGGGCCGACGAACTGGCGGTGGCCATGGAGTGCCGCTGCTACCACGGAGGCGAGGGCCGCACCCGGATGCGGCAGCTGAAGTTCGAGAGGCGGGACATCGCAGCCCTCCTCTTTGGCGCCGCCCTGGTGGCCCTGGCCCTGCTCTGCCGGCAGCTCTGGCCGGCGTGAACCATCCTTGCATAGAAAGAAGGCGTCCACCATCCGCAACATCGCCCTGAAGCTCATGTATGTAGGCACGGCCTATCACGGCTGGCAGGCCCAGAAGAACGCCGCCACCGTCCAGGAGGCCCTGGAAAAGGCCCTCTCCACGGTGGTGTGCCACCCGGTGAAGTGTACCGGGGCGGGCCGCACCGATGCCGGCGTCCACGCCGAGACCTATATCGCCAACTTCCGCACCACCTCCTCCATCCCCTGCGACCGGATCCCTCTGGCGGTGAACACCCGTCTGCCCGACGACATCGTGGTGGTCAAGGCGACTGAAGTGCCCGATGCGTTCAACGCCATCGGCTCCTGCCTGAAGAAGGAGTACACCTACCGCATCTACAACTCCCGTCTGGGCAATGCCTTCTATGTAGACCGGGCTTGGTTCTATCCCAAGCACCTGGACGAGGGACTGATGCAGCGGGCGGCAGACTGCTTCGTTGGCACCCACGATTTCTCCGCCGTCCGCGCGGTGGGCACCGAGGTGCGCTCTCCGGTCCGCACAGTCTACTATTTCCAGATCTCCCGGACGGGCGATCTGATCGAGTGCCGGGTGTGCGCCAACGGCTTCCTCTATAACATGGTCCGCGCCATGGTGGGCACCTGTGTCTATGCCGCCGAGGGGAAGTTCGCCCCCGAGGACGTCTCCGCCATCCTGGAGAGCAGGGACCGTACCGCCGCCGGCCCTACCGTGCCCCCCGGAGGGCTGTACATGACCAAGCTCTGGTACGAGGAGGACGTGCTCTGACCCCGGCTCTGTCCCCCGTCATCTTCGTGTGCTATTTTCAGGAGGACCACCATATCTATGGAAGAACTCAGGCCGCTGGAGCCCAAGCCCCAGAAAAAACCAAATATCTGGAAGCGGGTCCTGGCCTTCCTGGTCACACTGTGCCTTTTGCTGGGGGCGGTGGCCGCGGTGGCCTACCGAGACCGGCTGAACCTGGATTTCATCCGCCGCTGGTTCACCTACCGCTCTCTGGAGAAAAGCGACAGCGGGCAGGCGGCGGCCTTTCAGTTCGACGATTCGGGGAGCGGCGGCTCCTGTCCCCTGGGGGACGACCTGCTGGTGTGGTCCAACACCGGCGCCCGTATCTACTCCGTGAGCGGCGTGGAATACCTCAACGACGGCTTCACCCTCGCCTCTCCCATGGCCGACTTCAACGGCAGCTCCGCCGTGGTCTACGACGCGGGCGGGAACACCCTTCGGGTGTATGCCGACCGGGCCATGGTCTTTTCTTTGGACGTGCGATCTGGCCATGAGATCCTCTCCGCCCGCATGGGGCCGGGGGGGCAGCTGGCGGTCACCACCCAGGAGCCCGGCTATAAGGGCGTGGTCACCATCTATGACGCCGGCTTCCAGCCCGTGATGGCCGTGCGCATCTCCACCCGCTTCGTCACCGACGGCATGCTCGCCTCTGACGGGAACACGGTGGCCGTGCTCACCGCCGGGCAGCAGGACAACACCTTCGAGAGCCGCCTGGACCTCTATCCTCTGGATGGAGACGCCCCCTTCGCCCAGTGTTCCCTGGGCAACGAGGCCATCCTGGACCTGTACTGCGGCTCCGGCACCTTCTGGGCCCTGGGGGACGGCGCCCTCTCCACCGTTCCGCTGGACGGCTCCGCCGTCCATGTCTACGACTACGGCGGGCGCTATCTCAAGGACTATGCCCTCAAGGGGGACGGCTTCGCCGCCCTGCTCCTGGGCAAATACCGGGCGGGCAGCAGCGCCTCCCTGGTCACAGTGGACCGGGAGGGACGAGAGGTGGCCTCCCTGGACATGGAAGAGCAGGTGCTGGACATGGATGCTGCGGGCCGGTATACCGCCGTGCTCACTGCTGCCGCCCTCACGCTCTACACCGACGACCTCCGGGTCTATCAGGCTCTGGAGAACACGATGGGGGCCCAGAGCGTGGTCCTCCGCTCCGACGGCACCGCCTATCTCATCGGCGGCGAGACCGCCAGGCTCTATATCCCCGACTAGTCCCCCTTTCTCACATGGATCGAGGTATTCTTCTATGGCTTCTTCTGCACTGATCTTGGACATCGCCGTAGCGGCGGTCCTCCTCATCTTCATCCTCCACGGCGCCTCCCGGGGGCTCCTCCTCTCCCTGTGCGGTCTGGTGGCCGTACTGGTGGCCTTCGTAGGCGCCAGCCTCTTCTCCGATCTGCTGGCCCCCCAGGTGTCCGCCTATCTGGAGCCTCACTTCGCCTCCGCCATCCAGAGCGGCCTGGAGCAGCAGATGCAGGGCGCGCTCCAGAGCGGAGCCGCCCAGGCCGGGGAGGACATCCCACTCACCGACGTGCTGAACGTCCTCAAGGATATGGGCTTCTATCAGAGCGCCGTGGACGCGGTCAACGAGGCGGTGGAGAACGGTCTGACCTCCGTGGCCGCTGGCACCGCGGCGGCCGTGGCCGCTTCCATCGCCGGGAGCGTGGCCCGTACCGTGCTCTTCGCCCTCTCCTTCGGGGCGATCCTGGTCCTGTGGACCATCCTGAGCCATGTCCTGGACCTGGTGGCCCGTCTGCCGGGGCTCCACTTCCTCAACAAGACCGGCGGCGCGCTCCTGGGCCTCCTCAAGGGCTGTCTCATCCTCTTCCTCTGCGCCGGTGTGGTCCGATACCTTGGGAACATCCTCCCCGAGGAGATGGTGGAGCAGAGCCATCTGGCCCGCATCTTTTTCACTGTGGATCCCCTCTCCCTCCTCTTCTCTCTGGGGACCTGAGCGCAAGGGAAATGTTTTCACACGAAATTCATGACCTGTTCATATTTGCGTGTTACATTTACACTTCCGGGAGA
>DWZK01000084.1 GCA_019117605.1 Candidatus Intestinimonas stercoravium
ACGCTGTCTGACATTTTGACTTACGTCAAAATGTTCCTGACTGTACGCGAAAGTGGGGGCTCACCGCCCCCCTTTCACACTATCCCCCCGCTGCTTCTCCAGCGTTGTACCACTTCTTCGACAGGCTGAGAAAACATCCCCGGACCATGGCCGGGGATGTTTTCTATCTTAAGCGTTCAGGAGACGGCCTTCTCGAAGCAGATGAGCACCTCGTGGATGAAGCCCTCGAAGAAGAAGTCGGTCTTGCCCGCCAGGGCATAGCCCAGCCTGGGGTAGAAGGAGGCGGCGGGGGCGTTGCCCTCGTAGGTATCCAGGCGGATGGCCCGGCACCCCTTCCCTGCGGCCAGTCCCTCGGCGAAGGCCACGAAGCGGCGGCCCAGCCCACGGCCGGAGGCCCGGGGATGGATACACAGGGTGTGGATCACCAGCACCTCCCGGGGCCTGGCGGAGATCTGCCAGGGGATCTTGGCGTACTCGGCGGGCTGCACCTGGTTGAGGTTGGCGCAGCCCAGGATATGCCCTGCCTCCTCATCCACATAGAGCGTGCCCGCGGACAGGGCCTTCTCCGCTGTGGCCCGGCAGGGGTAGACGCCCCGCTGCCAGTTGGTCCAGTGGTGGCCGGTGGCCTCCTCCCGGTCCAATATGGCCGTATAGATCTCCGCCACACCGTCCAGGTCGGCGGCAGTCGCTTTTCGTATCATGAGACATGCTCCTCTCTCGCGATATGGGATGGACGGGAACAGCCGGAGGTAGAGGGGAGAATACAGGAGAAAAGAGATAATGATGACTTAAATGAGAGGTATAGCTATCTTTATCTCCACTGCCGCCGCCGGTACAATAAGAGCGGGTGATAAAAATGCCGGTAGACTATGCTGCCATCGGGCGGCGGATCAAAGCGCGCCGCCGGGAAAAAGGGAGGACCCAGGAGTGGCTGGCCGAACGGCTCCAGGTGTCCGTGGGGTATATCAGCCAGATCGAGCGGGGCGTGACCAAGGCCAATCTGGACACGCTGGACGAGATATCCGGCTGTCTGGAGTGCGGCCTGGGGGAGCTCATCACAGGCGTCTCCAAGAACGGCAGCGATTACCTGAGCCGGGAGCTGGACAGCACCATCCAGCGGATGAACGCCCGCCAGCGCGATATGTTCATGGAGATCGCCGAGCTCATCATGGCCCATGAGAGCTAGATAGCCCATGCCACCTCTTGTTACAGACAGGCCGTATAGGGAAAACGCACCTCTGCGCCGCCAGGCGCGGGGGTGCGTTTTTTTGTCCGGACCGGCGGATGGGGGCGCCTCCGGGCGCTCAGCCCCGCTTGGAGAGGAGAGACTGCTTGATGTCCCAGAGCTTCTGGGACAGGTCCACATAGTAGTTGTGGGGGTTCTCGAAGCGCTTGACCTCGTCCCACAGCAGATCCACCTGTCCGGCGCACCAGGTGCGCATCTCCTCGATGGTGGGCTGCTGGTAGACCAGCCGGCCGCCCCGGAAGATGGGGACCAGCAGCTCACGGGCGGTGAAGCCGCTGAAGGTCTGCCGCTTCCATGTGGCCTCGGGGTCGAAGAGCTCCAGAGGCTGGGTGAAGTCTATCTCCTCGTCGTGGACGGTGATGAAATCGGCGAAAGCCTTGCCCGTGTCCTTCTCGAAGAGCCGGTAGACCTTCTTGAAGTGGGGATTGGTGATCTTGGCGGGGTTCTCGCTGATCTTGATACGGGGGATGATGTTGCCCGCCGGGTCCTCCACGGCGCAGAGCTTGTACACCCCGCCGAAGACAGGCTCGCTCTTGGAGGTGATGAGCCGTTCGCCCACGCCGAAGGCGTCGATGGCCGCCCCCTGCTGGAGCAGGTCGCGGATGATATACTCGTCCAGGGAGTTGGAGGCCACGATCTTACAGGTGGGGAGGCCCGCCTCGTCCAGCATCTTCCGTGCCTTCCGGGAGAGATAGGTCAGGTCGCCGGAGTCCAGGCGGATGGCGAAGTTGGTGATGCCCTGGGGGACCAGCACCTCTTTGAAGGCGCGGATGGCGTTGGGCACGCCGGACTTGAGCACGTTGTAGGTGTCCACCAACAGAGTGGCAGAGTGGGGATAGATCTGACAGTAGGTCTTGAAGGCGGTGTACTCGTCGGGGAACATCTGCACCCAGGAGTGGGCCATAGTGCCGGAGGCGGGGGTGCCGTACACCCTGTCGGCCAGGGTACAGGCAGTACTGGCGCAGCCGGCGATATAGGAGGCCCTGGCCCCCAGCACCGCCGCATCGGGGCCCTGGGCCCGGCGGGAGCCGAACTCAGACACCGGCCGCCCCTGGGCCGCCCGGACGATGCGGTTGGACTTGGTGGCGATCAGGGATTGGTGGTTGAGGATCAGCAGCACATAGGTCTCGATGAACTGGGCCTCGATGGCGGGGGCCCGGACGGTGAAGATGGGCTCGCCGGGGAAGATGGGCGTCCCCTCCGGGACCGCCCAGATGTCGCCGGTGAAGCGGAAGGTGGATAGATAGCGGAGGAACTCCTCGGAGAAGCAGCCCTTCCCACGGAGGAACTCGATGTCTTCGGGGGAGAACCGGAGCTTCTGGATATACTCGATCACCTGCTCCAGCCCGGCGGCGATGGCGAAGCCGCCCCCGTCGGGCACGTCCCGGAAGAACACATCGAAGTAGCAGATCTGCTTGTCCATCCCGGTCTGGAAGTAGCCGTTGCTCATGGTGAGCTCGTAGAAATCGCAGAGGAGCGTATAATTTTCGGAATGTCCCATTGTCATTCACCCTTCCCGGCCCGTGACCGTGACATGGATGCCCTCCAGCACGTCCAGGGCCTTTTCGTGCAGCGCGGGGTCGGCGGAGGCGGTGAGCCGGGCGTCCACCCGGATCTCGGCATCTGGGAGCGCGGCCTTGACCATGACGGCGTTGGAGAGCACGCAGATGTTGGACACCAGCCCGCACAGCTCCACCTCTCCGTACGCCCTGCCCTGGAGCCACTGGGCCAGGGCCAGGGAGGGGAAGGTCTCCTTCTCGAACACCGGGTCGCCGGGGAGGCGGCTCGCCCCTGTCTCACCGTAGAGCGCCCAGCCCTCCGTGTCCCGGATGCAGTGGGGGACGGGGAGATGGCGGCCCTCCCCGGTACACAGATAGCCGGGGCCGTGGGTGTCCAGGGTGAAGGCCACGTCCCAGCCCTCCCGCCGGCGCTGGGCGATCCGGGCGGCGATGGGGCCGTCCAGGGCCTCCGCCCCCGGGAAGCCCAGGGACCCGTCCACGAAGTCCCGCTGATAGTCCACCACGATCAATAGTCCGCCCACCAGGCCTCACCTCTTTTACATGATCTTTACTATTATATCCTCCAAAGGGGGAAAAAGCAAGGTTCAGAGCACTTTCTCAAAGGCGGGGAAGGGGAGGGGGCGGCTGTGGAGACGGATCTCCCCCCGCTGGACGAAGCCCAGCTTGCGGAAGAGGCCCTGCATCTTCACGTTCTTGCTGTAGGTGTCCACATGGAGGGAGGCCACGCCCGCCTCTCGGGCCAGTTCCACCGCGTGGCTGAGGAGGGCGGAGGCCACGCCGCCCCGCTGGACCTCCGGGTCCACGGCGGCGCGGTGGACGGATACGGCGGGGCTGGGGCAGGTCCAGGCCACGGCGGCATAGGTGGGGTCCTCGTTCTGGTTGACGCAGGCCACCCCCAGCACCCGGCCCTCCGGGCCCACGGCGGCCCACAGCTCCCCCCGCTGGATGTCGGCGGCGTAGTCGGACCGGGCGGGGTAGTCGGGCCCCCACTGCTCGCTGCCCTCGGCGTTCATCTTGGCCACGGCGCGGCGCACCAGGTCCCAGATCTGGTCCAGCTCCTGGGGCCGGGCAGGACGGATGGTATAGGATAACATAGCGGACACCTCTCTAAAAAGATCTCTCTAGAGTATAGCGGAAAAGGGGGCTCAAGGGAAGGGCGGGACGCGGAAAGACCGCGCCCCCGGCGGCACAGGGCCGGGGACGCGGTCTCAGACGCGGAGAAGAGCTCACTCCTCGATGGGAGTGGGGCCCATGGCCTCATGGAGCTCGGGCATGATGGCGCCGTGGAAGAAGCGCACCGAGTAGCGGTGGAGCTTCTCCAGCACAGCGGGCACCTGGTCGGCGGGGGTGGAGGCGGAGAGGGCCACATCGCCATCCAGGATGAACTTGGGCTCGGGGTCCTGTTTGCCGCCGTTGATGAGACCGGGGCCGGCGTGGATCTTCAGCCGCACGCCCTCTTCCAGGCGGATGTCGGTGTTCAGGGCGGACTTGCTCACCAGCTTCTCATCCACATCGGGCTCGCCCAGGATGCCGATATAGGGGGAGCGGATCAGGTCGTCCCACAGCAGGTCGGTGAGGCCCAGGGCCCGGCGGGAGATGGCGTTGACATAGCGCAGGCCGGTCCGGCTGAAGGCGGTGGGATGATAGATCTGGATGAACTTGGCCAGGACCTTGTCCAGGTGGTGGGCGAAGTCCTCCCACCGGGTGTAGCGCAGGGTGGACACGGCGATGAAGTCCTTGGTCATGTTGAGCTTCCACCGGTTGTCCTCCGAGAGGAAGGTGTGGTTGGTGACCGGGGGCTGGGGCTCTACCTTGGGCTTGCCCCCCTCACCGGCGGTGACTTTGGGAGGCACCTGCTCCTTGCGGGCCGTATAGTTGGGGAAATCCTCCCGGACAGCGGCCCGGAAGGCCTCGGGCGCCTCCGCCTCGATGGCCTGGATGGTGGGGAAGCGCAGCTGGCAGATGACCTCCACCAGGGGGCTGCGGGCGTACTGGAAGCGCTCGTATTCTGAAAACAGCATGGAAAACTGCTCCTTCCGTCTAGCATGGATGATGAAGTCCCGACATGGGATCGCTACAGCGGTAGCATTCCCAACATCGCTATTTTAATCGTTCCGGGGGCCGGTGTCAATGCGCATGGCACCTTTTCCCACCGGAAGAATAGGATGGGGCAGATGAAAGGCGGAGGAGGAGACCATGAGGAACGAACGCAATATATGGGTCGTGGGCGGGGACCAGCGGCAGGTCAGGCTGGCGGAACTGCTCTTGGACGACGGACATACCGTCCATACCTGGGGCCTGGAGAGGGCGGAGGGCGCCCCGGGGCCCGCCCCGGATCTGGGGGAGGCGGTGCTGGCCGACTGCGTGATCCTGCCCCTGCCGGTGGTGGGGGAGGGGGGGCGCCTCAACGCCCCGCTGGCGGCGGAGGCGCCCCCGATCGAAGCGGTGCTGGACGCCCTTCGGCCGGGCCAGGTGGTCTGCGGCGGGAAGGTGGGCCCGGCGCTCCAGGCCATGGCGCTGGAGCGGGGGCTCCGGCTGTGGGACTACTATGCCCGGGAGGAGCTGGCGGTAGCCAACGCGGTGCCCACCGCAGAGGCGAAAGGACACTTTTCCTCCCGGACAGGCAAGGGCGGGCCCCGGCGGGAATATCCTCCGTACAGAGAGGAGGGATGGAGATGGAGGAGGACGGCGTGCTGCGGGTGGCGGCCTATTGCCGGGTGTCCACAGACAAGGAGGACCAGCGCAACTCTCTGGCCGCCCAGCGGGCCTTTTTCCAGACCTATGTGGAGGAGCGGGCCGGGTGGCGGCTGGAGGGGGTGTACGCCGACGAGGGGCTCTCCGGCACCTCCACGGCCCGGCGGCCCTGCTTCCAGGCGATGATACGCCGCGCTCTGGCGGGGGAGCTGGACCTCATCGTCACCAAGGAGGTCTCCCGCTTCGCGCGGAACACGGTGGACGCCCTCCAGGTGACCCGAAAGCTCCGGGAGCGGGGGGTCGGGGTCCTCTTCCTCAACGACGGCATCGACACCCGGATGGAGGACGGGGAGTTCCGCCTGACCATCATGGCCAGCGTGGCCCAGGAGGAGAGCCGGAAGATCTCCGAGCGGACCCGGTGGGGACAGCTCCAGGCCATGAGGCGGGGGGTGGTCTTCGGCAACGACTCTCTGTACGGCTACGCCCTCCGGGGCGGGGCCCTCACCGTGCGGCCCGGACAGGGGGAGGTGGTGGCGGAGATCTTCCGCCGCTATCTGGAGGAGGGCAAGGGGGCCCATACCATCGCCCGGGAGCTCACCGAGGCGGGGGTCCGCCCCCCGCTCCGGCCGGAGGGGGCCTGGTCGTCCACCGCGGTGCTGCGCATCCTGAAGAACGAGAAATACTGCGGGGACCTGGTCCAGCGGAAATACCGGACCGCCGACTATCTGACCCATCGGAAGGAGGCCAACGACGAGGCGGGGGGGCGGTTCACCATCGCGGACCACCACCCGGCCCTGGTGAGCCGGGAGACCTTCCGGGCGGTGCAGGAGGAGCTGGCCCGGCGGGGGGCACTGGCCCGGGCCGGGGGCAGGGCCTCCGCCCGATACTGGTGGTCGGGGAAGGTCAAGTGCGGCCTGTGCGGGGGGAGCTGCCTGCTCAAGCGGACCAAGCGGCCGGGGGGCGGGGAGTACCGGCGGTTCGTCTGCCGGGCCCGGGCGGAGGGGGGATCGGGCTGCCCGGCCAGGGGGGTGAACGGGGAGGTGGTGCTCTCCGCCGCACGGCGGGCCCTGGAGGAGCTGGGGCTGGACCGGACGCGCATGGCCCTGGAGACGCTGGCGGCCCTGGAGGACCGGAGAGAGGGGCGGGCCGGCGAAGAGGCGCGGCTCCGGCAGGCGCTCCGCCGGCAGGAGGCCCGGAGGGAGCGGGCCCTGGAGGCGTTCCTGGACGGGGCGCTGGAGGAGGAGGATCTCCGCCGGACAGTGGAGCGCTGCGGGGAGGAGCGCGCCCGGCTGCAAGAGGAGCTGGACCGTCTGGAGGCGCGGGGAGACGGGGACGGCGGCCTCCCCGAGGAGGCGTTGGAGCTCCTGTGCCGGGAGCTCACCGATCGGGGGGAGGCGGTGCTCTCCGCCGCTGTCCGCAGGATCACGGTCTATCCCGACCGCCTCCTGGTCGAGCTGGAGGAGGTGCCCGTCTGCTTCCAGATCCGGGCGGCGGGGCGGGGCAGAGGGAGGAGCTACCGGGTGGAGGTGGAGGAGTGCCTCCCGGTGCCGGCGGACCGGAGCGGCGGGGAGCCGGAGGCATCCGGGCCGCGATAGGGGATCTCAAAGAAAGTGAGGGAGTTTTTCCATTGCACAGAGGGGGAGAAAGCGCTATGATAATAGAAACGGATCCCTTGGCAGCGGTGGTCCGGTCCGGAGCCGGGGGGAGGATGAAAATTATCCCAGGCTAAGAATGGACGGAAAAAACCTCAAAAATGAAAGAAAGCGGGGCTTTTATTTGACTTTTTGCGGGATATAGAGTATAATCAATGGTCGTGATATCATAGGCATCCAGCCCCGGCTTTGGAGAGGGCCGGGGGCGACCTGCCTGCAAAGTAAATGGGGAGAGAGAGAATGAAGCTGTCGCACTATCGCGGTATGATCGTGCTGGCCATGGATATATGCCTGATCTTCGTATGCAATATCCTCCTGTTCCTGCCAGCTTATCTGAACGATGACATCAGACTGCTCAACTTGGTGCTGCACATCGGCTTCCTCACCGGGTGTGTGCTGATCTTCCAGCTGCTGTTCCGCACCTATGAGAGCCTCTGGCGCTATGCGGAGAGCCGGGAATATCTGGTGCTGCTCTCGGGCATGGTGTGCGGATACCTGGTCTACACCATCTCCAATCTGGTCCTGGGCGCCAACTTCATCTGGATCAGCCGGGCCCTCTACGGGACCTCCCTGGCCCTGCTGGCCATGCTCACCATCCGCTTCCTCTACCGCATCTACCGCGCCCGGGTGGGGAGCTCCGCCACGGGGAACAAGCGGATGGTGGCCATCATCGGCTCGGGCACGGCGGGCACGTCCCTCCTCTACGAGCTGATGCACAATACATCCAGCCGCTACAGGCCCTATTGCTTCATCGACGACGCCCCCGACAAGATCGGGAAGTCCATCCACGGCGTCCCGGTGAAGGGCCCCATCCAGGACCTGGGGGCCATCCTGCAGGACTCCCCGGTCACAGAGATCGTGCTGGCCATCCCCACCCTGAGCCAGGAGCGGAAGAAAGAGGTCCTCTCCCTCTGCTCACGGACCAGCTGCCGCCTCCACATCCTGGATGACCCCGTGGACCAGCTGGAGGGGCGGACGGGCAGCGTCCTCCCCGACAACGTGCGGGAGGTCCAGATCGAGGACCTGCTGGGCCGGAAACCTGTCCGCCTGGGGAGCAGCGAGCAGATCCGGGCCTTCGTACGGGGGAAGACAGTGATGGTCACCGGCGGCGGCGGCTCTATCGGGTCCGAGCTCTGCCGGCAGATCGCCGGCTATCAGCCCCGGCAGCTGATCGTGGTGGACATCGCGGAGAACTCCGTCTACGATCTCCAGCAGGACCTGCTCCACAGATATGGTAGCGGCCTGGACCTGGTGGTGGAGATCGCCTCCGTGCGGGACGGAGAGAAGATGGACCAGCTCTTCCGGGCCTATCACCCGGAGCTGGTCTTCCACGCGGCCGCCCACAAGCATGTGCCCCTCATGGAGCACTGCCCCGAGGAGGCCATCAAGAACAACGTGCTGGGCACCTACAACACGGCTCTGGCCGCCAAGCGCTACCGGGCGGAGAAGTTCGTGCTCATCTCCACCGACAAGGCGGTGAACCCCACCAACATCATGGGGGCCACCAAATACCTCTGCGAGCAGGTCCTCCAGGGCCTGCGGGAGGAGGGGGGCACCGAGTTCGCCGCGGTGCGCTTCGGCAATGTGCTGGGCTCCAGCGGCTCGGTCATCCCCCTGTTCAAAAAGCAGATCGCCTACGGCGGCCCGGTGACCATCACGGACAAGCGCATCATCCGCTATTTCATGACCATCCCGGAGGCGGTCCAGCTGGTGCTGGAGGCTGGCTCGTTCGCCCGCAGCGGCGAGGTGTATGTACTGGACATGGGGGACCCGGTGAAGATCCTGGACCTGGCGGAGAACCTCATCCGCCTCTCCGGATACACCCCCTATGTGGATATCGAGATCGAAGAAGTGGGCCTGCGGCCGGGCGAGAAGCTCTATGAGGAGCTGCTCACCAGCAGCGCGGCCCTGAGCCGGACCCAGAACGACAAGATCTTCGTGGAGAAGCGGCCCGCCATCAGCCGCCGGCAGATGGAGAAGTGGCTCTGGGAGCTCACCCAGGCGGTGGAGGAGGGCGGCCGGGAGGCGATCTTCCGGGAGCTGCATAAGCTGGTGCCCACTTTCCGGGAGGCGGATCAGGTCAACCAGGCCGCCATCGCCAAGCTCCAGGAGCGGGACAAGTCCCGCCAGGAGACGAAGAACAGCGCGCGGCTGCTCCAGCAGCCGTACTTGACCGAGGAAGCGGCCCAGAAGATCGGATAAGGAGCTACAGCATGAAAAAAGCGGGAAAGATCGCCCTGTGCGTGGCGGGGGCGGTAGTGGTGTGCTGCGGGGCGGCGGTCGCGTGGCAGTGGAACAACATCAAGGCCGCCGGCTATCTGCTCACCTTGGATGGGGCGGCCCTGGACACCCGGATAGAGGAGAACGAGCGGGCGCTGGACGGGGCCATGGAGAAGTATAATGTCCAGTCCTACAGCTTCTCTCCCGAAGAGGTGGCCGGACTGACCTCCGGGGAGCTGAGCGCGGATGAGGCCGCCGCCAGGGTGCTGGAGGCGGCGGACGCCGGCACACCGCCGGCAGAGAGCGCCGCCCCGGAGACGGACGGCCCGGCGGCGACGCCCCCCGCGTCCCAGCAGCCGGAGGAGGAGACCGTCTCTTCCGGCGGGACGGAGGAGGATCCCTATGCGGAAGAGAACGCCGAGATCCGCTCTCTGATCGCCAAGATGTATGTGCTCCGGGCCACCTATGTGGGCAAGCTGGAGGCGGTGGTCCAGTCCGCCATCGACGAGTATGTGGCAGGGGAGCATACCTCCGAGAACCGCACCCGGGTGGTGTACAGCAAGTTCGAGGAGCTCACCGCCCTGGAGGCCGAGTGCGACCAGGAGGTGGCGGCGGTGGTGTCCCGGCTGCGGGAGCTGCTGAAGGCCACCGGCCAGGACGACAGCCTGGCCCGGCAGGTGGAGGAGACCTACGAAGAGGAGAAGAGCCTGAAGAAGGCCTACTATCTCAAGGAGTTCCAGGAGGGCTGAGACGAGGGAGAGGAGGGGAGAGCGGCGTGATCGACCTGCACTGCCATATCCTGGCGGGGGTGGACGACGGCGCGGCCTCGGACGAGGAGAGCTGTATGATGGCCCAGATCGCGGTGGACAGCGGAGTGACCATGGTGGCCGCCACCCCTCACTGCAACCTGCGGGGATATTTCGACAACTATCTGACCCAGGCGCTGCGGGACCGCTTCCTCCACCTGGACCGCCTGCTCAAGGAGCAGGAGATCCCCCTGGGCCTCCGGGCCGGGATGGAGATCTACATGACGCCGGAAGTCCCGCGCCTGCTGCGGGAGAAGCGGCTCCTCACCTTGGGGGGGAGCCGCTATCTGCTGGTGGAGTTCGATTTCGACGGGAGCTTCCCCTGGGCCTGCCGGATGCTGCGGGCGGTGGCGGAGCAGGAGGTGGTGCCGGTGGTGGCCCACCCCGAGCGGTACCGCTTCATCCAGGAGGAGCCGGAACGGCTCTTCGACTGGCTGGAGGCGGGATATGTGCTCCAGCTCAACAAGGGCAGCTTTTTCGGGCGGTTCGGCCGAGGAGCGGCCCGGACCGCCCACTGGTGTCTCCGGCAGGGCTGCGCCCACGCCGTGGGCAGCGACGCGCACAGCCCTTACCAGCGGACCACGCGGCTCTCCGACATCCACGCCTACCTCAGCGAGATCGCCTCGGTGGCGGCGGCGGATGCACTGCTCCGGGACAATCCGGCGCGCATTTTGAAAAACAGACCGGTGCGTCCGGTACGCCCGGACAGCGGATCAGGTGAGGACATAGGATGAGAAAGCTTTCGATCGTCATGGTGGTCCTGCTGGTGCTCTCTGTGGGGGCGCTGGCGGGGACAGAGATCTATCAGATGCAGCACACCGATGATACCCTGCCGGTGATCGACTGCCCGGCAGAGCCCCTGGTGATCCAGGTGGGGGAGAACAGCGCGGAGAAGCTGCTGGACGGGGTCACCGCCTGGGATGAGAAGGACGGGGACCTGACCGGTGCGGTCATGGTGGAGAGCGTGGGCAAGAGCGTGGAGGACGGGCAGACCACCCTGATCTACGCGGTGTCCGACAGCGACGCCCATGTGACCAAGGCGGTGCGGACGGTGATATGGTCCGACTACGAGCCCCCCAGGTTCGCCCTCAGCCAGGAACTGCGCTACGCCGTGGGCGCGCCGGTGCTGGTCCACGACCGGGTCACCGCCCGGGACGTGGTGGACGGAGACATCTCCGAACGGGTGAAGGTGACGGCCACTGGCCTGAACAACTACACCGAGGGGGTCTACCCGGTGACCTTCGAGGTCACCAACAGCCTGGGGGACACCAGCCGCTGGGAGGCGGAGATCGTGGTCCAGAACTGGGCGCCGGGGGAGCCCCGGATCTACCTGACGGAATACTTGGTCTATCTCCCTGTGGGAGCGGAGTTCTCCCCCAACGACTACCTGGAGGGGGTCCTCTACGGAGACGCCGCGCAGGTCACCGCCTCCACCGACCTGGACACCCAGACGCCGGGGACCTATACGGTCCTCTACTCCTGTCCGGGGAGCAGCGGCGTGTCGGGGACGGCCAGGCTCTATGTCATCGTGGAGGAGTGAGGGGCAGCCATGCAAGAGAATGAGATCTTCCGCTGGTCGGAGCTGAGCCCCGTCTGCCTGGTGCGGCGGGTGCTCCGGCAGCTGCCCGCCATCCTGATGGGGGGCGTGGTGGCGGCCATCTGGGCCTGGATCATCACCACCGGCCTCTACCGGCCCACCTATGTCTCCAGCGCCACGCTGGCCGTCAGCGTGGGAGGGAGCACCTACTCCTCGGTGCTGGCCAATTTGACCGTCTCCAACGAGACCGCTGAGACCTTCACCCAGCTCTTCGAGAGCAACGTGTTCGAGTCCCTGGCCGTCCGGGAGCTGGGGCTCTCCCAGCTGCCCGGGGAGCTCACCGCCACCGTGCTGCCCGACACCAACCTGCTGGTGCTCCGGGCGGAAGCGGACACGCCGGCTGGGGCCTTCCAGACGCTGGAGCTGGTGCTGGACAACTATGACCAGATCTCCGACCAGCTCTTCCAGAACGTCATCCTCAGCGAGCTGGCCAGCCCCGTGGTGCCCACCGCCCCCTCCGATCCCCTGGACCAGGGCAGAGTGCTGCGGCTCTCGGCCCTGGGGGGGATGGTCCTGGTGGCCGTGCTGGTCCTGCTCCTGGCCCTGGCGGAGGACACCGTCCAGACCCGGAGCGCCCTGGAGCGGAAGCTGGATGTCAAGCTCTTCGGCGTCATCGGCCACGAGGTGAAGAACAAGACCCTGCGCGCCAAGCTCAAGCGCGCCAACAAGGGGCTGCTGGTGACCATGCCGGTGGCCAGCTTCGGGTTCACCGAGACGATCTATAAGCTGGGGCTCAAGCTCTCCTACGCCGCCAAGAACAGCGGACATAAGGTGTTCCTCATCACCAGCGTGGCGGAGAACGAGGGCAAGTCCACCGTGGCGGCCAATCTGGCCCTGACCCTGGCCCAGCGGGGGAAGAAGGTGCTGCTGGTGGACGCGGACATGCACAAGGCGGCCCAGTACAAGATCCTGGGGACGGAGCCCAAGCGGGAACTGGCCGACGTGCTCTCCGGCGAGGGGGAGTGGGAGCCCGAGTTCCTGAAGGACCGGCAGCTCTACGCGCTCCTCTCCCGGAAGAGCAGCGGGCGGGCGGCGGAGCTCATCGCCTCTCCCCGGATGGGGGAGGTGCTGGAACAGGCCCGCCGGGAGATGGACTTCATCCTGGTGGACTCTCCGCCCATCGCCATGTTCTCCGACGTGGAGGCCCTGGCGGACCAGGCGGACGCCTCGATCCTGGTGGTGCGCCAGGATGGGGTCTCCGCCCGCCGGATCAACGACGCGGCGGACATGCTGGACCAGTGCAGGGCCGAGCTGCTGGGCTGCATCTTCAATGACGTCCGCTCCATGCCCGCAGTGGCCGGAGGCCGGGGCTATGGATATGGCTACGGCTATGGGTATGGATATGGATATGGGCACTACGGCTACGGCAACTACTATGGGCACAAGAAGAGCCGGGCTGTTACGGACGGCAGGACAGGGGTCGATGATGGCGATGGATGAACAGAAGAGAGAGCAGGGCGGGACAGGCCCTGAGAAGATCGACCTGCTCCGGATCCTGGAGGAGTTCTGGAAGATCCTCGTCCGCTTCCTGTGGGTGCCCATCCTCCTGGGGATCCTGGGGGCGGCGGCCATGGGCGCCAGGGCCTATCTGAACTATACGCCCCGCTACCGGTCGGAGGCCACCTTCACCATCCAGAGCGTGGGCAGCAGCTACGATCTGGCGGGCACGGGCAACTATTACGACAAGCTGGCGGCGGAGCAGCTGGCCATCACCTTCCCCTTCCTGCTCCAGTCCGACCTGATGCAGTCCATGCTCATGCAGGAGCTGGGGGTCACCTGGCTCAACGGCAGCATCTCCGCCCAGGCGGTGCCCGATACCAACCTCTTCCTCCTCCAGGTGACCAGCTCCAGCGCCGAGGATGCCTACCAGATCCTGGACACCATCATCCAGATCTATCCCCGGGTGGCCGACTATGTGGTGGGCAGCACCAACATCGAGATGCTCTCCCCGCCTGAGCTGGCGGAGGCGCCCTATAACCAGCGGAACGTGGTCCGGCCCGCCGTCAAGGGCGGGATCCTGGGGGTGGGGGCCGGGCTGGCGATCCTCCTCTGCATATCCCTGACCCGGAAGACGGTGCGGACCAGGGAGGACGTGAAGAAGCGGCTCAACGCCCACTGTCTGGGCGCCATCCCCACCCTGAGCTTCAAGCGCCGGACAGGCCACATCGACCGCACGGTGTCCATCCTCAACAGCAAGGCGTCCAGCAGCTTCCAGGAGAGCGTCCGCAGCCTGCGGATCCGCTTCCTCCGGGAGGCGGAGAAGCGGCAGGCCAAGGTGGTGGTGGTCTCCAGCACCCTGCCCGGCGAGGGGAAGACCACCGTGGCGGCCAATCTGGCCCTGAGCCTGAGCCAGAACGGCTCCAGCGTCATCCTGGTGGACCTGGACCTGCGCAACCCGTCCATCAAGGAGCGCCTGGGGGTCACCGCCCCCTCCAAGGGCGTGGCGGAGCTCCTGGAGAGCCGCCAGGGGGATCCGGCGGACTACCTGATCCCGGTGGAGGGCACCCGGGTCCGCCTGCTGGCCGGGGACAAGGCGGCCAGCGACCCCAAGCGGCAGATGGAGTCCCGCCGGCTGGCCGCCATCGTGGGCGCCCTGCGGGACGAGGCGGACTTCGTCATCCTGGACACGCCCCCCAGCGGCCTGCTGGGGGACAGCGCGGCAGTGGCGGCCCTCTCCGACGGGATCCTCTACGTCATCCGGGCGGGGGTGGCCCAGGTGTGGCACATCATGGACAGCATCCAGTTCCTGTCCAACAGCCGCACCGCGCTGATGGGCTGTGTGCTCAACGGGGCTAAGGCCTCGGCGGGGAGCTACGGCTATGACGGATACCACCGCTATGGGAGATACGGCTCTAAAACAGAGCAGAGGGAGGGCTGAGCCCTCCCGGGGCGCACGACGGGGGCCAGCGGCTGAAGTGACGGCTGCCGGCTCCGCTGTGCGCCTTCGTTCGTATATGGAGCGTACTTTTTTAACTGCGAAATACGGAACGGACATCAGATGGGCCCTGAAAGGGCGTATCAGAGAGGAGGTGGCCCGTTGGGCATCCTACACCATCTCCGGGAGCGGCTCCAGGGAGTGACCCTCCAGGAGGTGCTCCAGGAGCTGCGCTGGATCTATCAGTATGCCCGGAGATACCGGCGGCAGATCGCCCTCTACCTGGTCCTGGGCCTCCTCTCCGCGGCCCTGGGCCTGGGGGCCAGCCTGCTCTCCAGAGACCTCACCAACGCCGTGATCGGCGACGTGCCGCAGCCCCTGGGGCAGGTGATCGGGCTGGGCCTGCTCTATGTCCTCATGGGGCTGGCGTCCATCGGCATGGGGGCGCTCAACAGCCGGGTGGCCGCCGTGGTGGGGGTCCGGGTGCAGAACGAGGTCCAGGCGGACATCTTCCGGCAGTTCCTCCGGGCGGACTGGCAGTCTCTCCAGCAGTTCCACTCCGGCGACCTGCTCAACCGCCTCACCACCGACACCCGGGCGGTGTCGGCGAGCGTGTTCGGCCTGCTCCCCAACCTCGCGATCCGCCTCTTCCAGTTCGCGGCCAGCCTGGGGCTCATCCTGTGGTACGATCCGGTGATGGCCTGCCTGGCCCTGCTCAGCGCTCCGGTGATGCTGCTGGCCTCCCAGACCCTGATGGGGGGGATGCGCAGGCACCAGCAGGAGGTGCGGCAGGCCGGCAGCAAGCTCATGTCCTACCAGGAGGAGAGCCTCCAGAACGTCCAGTCCATCAAGGCGTTCGGACTGGCCAGGACCTTCGGCGACGGCCTGCGGCGGGAGCAGCGGAGCTATGAGAAGGCCGCCCTGTCTTTCAACAAGTTCTCCATCTTCACCTCCAGCTTCATGTCCCTGGTGGGGCAGGCGGTGAGCTATACCTGCCTGGTGTGGGGGATCTACCGGCTGTGGAGCGGGCACATCGACATCGCCACCATGGTCATGTTCCTCCAATTGGCGGGCCAGCTCTCCTCCGCCTTCTCCTCTCTGGTGGGGCTGGTGCCCGGCGCGGTCTCCGCCACTGTGGCCGCCCGGCGCATCCTGTCGGTGCTGGACCTGCCCGCCGAGCGGATCCCCGGCTGGGAGGAGCAGGCCCAGGTGTTCCACCTCATGGAGATGGCGCAGCTCCACGGCCTGACCCTCCGGGTGGAGGGGGTCACCTTCGCCTATCAGGGGGGCGAACACCGGGTGCTGGAGGAGGTCAGCCTGACGGCGGGCCCCGGGGAGATCGTGGCCCTGATCGGGGCCTCCGGCGGAGGCAAGACCACGCTGCTGCGGGTGCTGCTGGGGCTGGTGGCGCCCCAGTCCGGCACCTGCACCCTCTCGGCGGAGGGAGAGGAGCCGGTGCCGGTGTCCACGGCCACCCGCCCCCTGTTCTCCTATGTGCCCCAGGAGAAGGCCATCTTCTCCGGCACCATCGCGGAGAGCATGCGCCTCCTGGCCCCCACCGCCAGCGACGAGGAGATCGAGGAGGCGCTGAGGGCCGCCTGTGCCTACGACTTCGTGCGGGAGCTCCCCCAGGGCATCCACACGCCCCTGGGTGAGCGGGGCGCCGGCCTGTCCGAGGGGCAGGTCCAGCGCCTGTCCATCGCCCGGGCCATCCTCCGGGATGCCCCCATCCTCCTGCTGGACGAGGCCACCTCCGCCCTGGACGTAGAGACGGAGCGGCAGGTGCTGCGGAACATCTTCCGAAAAGACCGGAGGCGCACCTGCATCGTCACCAGCCACCGGCCCTCGGTATTCGCCATGTGCAGCCGTGCTTACCGCCTCAATGGAGAGCGGCTGGAGCAGCTCTCCGAGAGGGAGCTCCAGGCCCTGCGGCGGGGCGCTGTGGAGGGATGGGGATGAGCGGGAAGAAGGGCCTCCGCCGCCTGTGCGGCCTCCTGGCGCTCCTCTGGCTGGCCTTCATCTGGGGGCGCTCCCTCCAGCCCGCCGCCATCTCCTCCCAGGAGAGCGGGGCGGTGCTCAACGGGCTCACCGAGCTCCTCCGGGCCCTGGGCCTGCCGGCTCTCCTCGACATGACCATGGTGCGCAAGGGGGCCCACATGGCCGAGTACGCCCTCCTGGCCCTGCTGGGCTATGGCAGCGGGATCCGGCTGGAGCGGGGCCTCGCCCGGCGGCTGGAGGGGCTGCTCTTCCTGTGCATGGGGAGCGCTTTGATCGACGAGACCATCCAGCTCTTCGTGGAGGGGCGCTCAGGGCAGGTCTCGGATATCTGGGTGGACCTGGGCGGGGCCTGTCTGGGGCTCCTGGCCGCCCTGCTCCTGCGGGGCGCCGCCGCCCTGGCGCGGAACAGACTGGACAAGTGATAAAGACGCTAAAGAGAGAGCGCCCGCCGGGACATCCCGGCGGGCGCTCAGCCTGTCGAAGAAGAGGGACCACAGTGGAGAAGCAACGGGGGGATAGTGTGAAAGGGGGTCTGGACTGCCGGGGGTCAGTCCAGATGCCTTCGGGCGAAGCCACCTAAGACCAGGTGAGCCCCCACTTTTGCGCACATCGGAAACGGGAGACGGTCCCAGCAGCAGAGCCCCATGAGAAGAGCCCGTCCGGCGCCGCCGGACGGGCTCTTGCAAACGTATCGCAGTCAGTCCTCAGGGAGTGGTGGTGCCGGCAGGCAGCTCGGAGACCACTTCACCGGGGTTGGAGGAGGAGTGGGCGTTGGACCACTCGCGCTCCAGGGCGGCCCAGTCACGGACGGGCAGCAGGGTGGTCCAGGACTCCACCTGCTCGCCGTTGACCTCGATGATATCGAAGTCGTGGGAGTTGGTGGCCTCCTGCACGTCGGCGTAGTACCAGGCGCTGGTGTCCATGTTGTCCGGCCAAGTGATCATGTCGGGCAGCAGGTGGTCGGCGTCGGGCTTACGGCCCAGGGTGCGGTTGACGATGGCCATGGCCTCGGCACGGGTGATGTCGGCGTCGGGGTCGAAGGTGCCGTCGCCGCGGCCGTTGATCAGGCCCAGCACAGCGGCCCGGTTGATGTACCGGTTGGCCCAGTGGCCGGTGATGTCGGAGAACAGGTCCTCGCCCTCATAATCGCCGCCGAAGAAGCGCACGGCGATGGTGGCGAACTCGGCGCGGGTGATGGGGGCGTCGGGATCGAAGTAGTTGCCGGGCTTGCCGGTGATGACGCCGGCATGGCTCAGGGTGGAGACGGCGTTGTTGTACCACGCGGCCACGTCCACATCGGAGTAGCTGTTGGTGGAGCTCCACAGCTGGTCGCGGGAGTCGTCGGTGAGCATACGGAAGAAGATGGTGGCGACCTCGGCGCGGGTGATGTTGGCCTCGGGGTGAGAGCCGCCGTCGTCACGGCCGATGATGTAGGCGTAGTGGTCCTCGGTGTTCAGATCGGGGAGGGGTCCCAGGGGGGTCTCGCCGTCGTCGATGGTGGTGTCGCCGCCATCGGGATCGTCGGGATCCACGACGACTTCGCTGCCGCCCTCGGGGCCGTCATCGATGATGCGGTAGCCCAGCACGGGGTCGGGGAAGAAGTAGCTGTCGCCCTGGGGACGGGTGATCCAGGCGTCCTGGTTGGTCTCGACGTAGTGGGTGCCCACAGAGCCGTCGCGATCCACCAGATTGACGGTGTAGGTGAGGGAGAGGCGCTCGCTGCGGTGCAGGTCCTGGTGGAGGGTGGCGGTGAAGTGCTCCTCCGGATCCTCGGCGCTGCCGTTGGGATAGTACTGGATGGTCATGTAGTCCTGGCCGTCCCGGGTGAAGGTGAGGGAGCCGTTCTCGTCCAGGGTGGCGGAGCCCACCACGGCGTCGCCCACATAGAGGGTGAAGACACGGTCGGTGACCAGCTCGAAGTCATAGACCTCGGCGGCGCCGTCGGCGCTGCGGCCGATCTCGTCGGTGATGACGCTGCCGGCGGGGATGACCACGTCCACGGCGGAGCCGTAGATGGCGTCCATGATGCCGGGCAGGGCGGCGGCGGTGTCGGCCAGGGAGCCGGGCTCCACGGAGTAGACGCTCTTGGAGACGGCGTAGTCGATGAACTCGCCGGCCAGGGCGGTGAGGGCGTCCAGGGCGGGATCCTCGTCGTAGTAGTCATAGCCCACGGTGACGAGGCTCACGTTGTTGGCGGTGAGGGCGTCCAGCTCGTCGGCGGCGAAGGCCACGCCCTTCTCGAAGTTGGTGTAGTCGCCGCTGGTCTGGATCTGGTCGATCACGTCGGCCAGGGGCTCGCCGGTGCCGGTGTAGGCGGCGGGCTCGGCGGTGAGGGTGCCCGCGTCGATGGCGGCCAGGAGCTCGTCCAGAGAGCGGAGCGCGTAGGTGTCGCTGGCCTTGTCGGGCTCGGCGGCGTCGCTGTTCTGGATCTGGGTCCCGCCGTTCATGGTGCTGTTGGCGGGGGTCTCGCCGTTCATCCACCAGTAGCTGCCGCCGTCGGTGATGAGGACCATATATTTCCTGGCGCCGGCGGGAGCGCCCGCGTTCAGGTCGGCCAGGCCCTGCCGGATACCGGCCTGCACGTTGGTGCCGGTGCTCTCGGGATCGAGGACCATCAGGCCGCCGTCGGCGATCATATCGGCGATCTCCGCGTCGGTGAGGGAACCGGCGGTGAGGGCCTCGCCCATGGGATAGACGGTCTCGGCGTGGTTGGTGAAGATGGTGACGCCGGCGTAGACGTTCTTATCCGCCATGGTGTCGCGGATGGTCTCGGCCCAGCCCTGGATCATGACCTGGTCGCCGTCGCTGAAGAGGCTGCTGGTGGCGTCCAGGACGAACTCGACGGCCACGGGGGTGGCGCTGAGAGGGGCGGAGATGCCCAGGGTGACGGTGGAATTACGGCCGGACGTGAGGTCGCCGGCGGTCTTCTGCAGGTCAACGGCCAATTCGGTCTGAGCCTGCGCGGTGGACTTAGTGCCTTGGGGCGCTGCGGCCAGGGCGGCCGGGAGCGTGCCCGCCAGCATGCCCGCGGCCAAAGCAGTGGCCAGGACTCGTTGCATACGCATGGATCATTACCTCCGTTTTAGGCCGGCGGCGTCGGGACAGGGGTCGATAGCCTCCGCCGGCTGCATATATGAGGATTATACCACATGCAAACAAAAACGGCAACAAAAAAACTACTATCCCTGCTCATAATTTCCAAAAGCGGGGGGAAAAGTAACAGAATTAGCGCACGCTAATAAAAATCCAAAAATGGTGGAACTTTTTCAGCGGCAGGGGGGGTCAAAGAGAAGAAAAGTTGAAAAATAGAGCCGGGGGATCCTTGAGATCCGCCGGGATCTGTGCTATACTAGGGAAAACCGAGCGAAGGCAATTTTTCGCATATGTATTTAAGGAGGGCGGCCTCCCGGCGGCAGGCCGGAGAGGGCGGCCTCCCGGCGGAGCGGCAGCCGCTCCGTATCTCGCGCAAGAAGGGAGAAGGAATTATGAAAAGACGCAGCAACAGGCGCTGGAGACGGGCCACGGCTCTGGCGCTGGCGGCGTGCATCGGGGCGGGCCTGCTGGTCCCCGGCGCGCTGGCGGCGGAGGGGGATGAGGCGATCCTCATCGAGGGCGATCCCGTCCCGACCGAGGATTCCGCCTACCGGGCCAGTACATACATCGTGCCCAGCGCCCTGCCCGCCTCCGCCTACGAGGGGCTGAGCACCGCCGAGGCCCTGGATCTGGCCCGGGTCTATGGGGACACTGTTCGGACGTATTTCCCCGTGACCCTGTTCGACTATGACCTGCCTGCATTCAATAATGCCCAGCATCAGGCCGATGTGGAGAGCGTGCAAGACCCCCGGACCTTGACCGAGTGGCAGGCGCTCTATTTCGGCGACGGCGATCCCGGCAAAGCGGACAAAGGCTATGAGGATAGTGGCAGATACGAGTACGATTATGAGCGCGCTCCCGGCTACTATGAGGCCAAGCCCCAGTACAGCGCCTTGGCGGGTACAGACACGGGTTGGGTCCCGACCGCCTATTATGTGAAGGACGAGACCTCTGAGACGGGCTATACCCTGGTGGAGGTGATGCGCACTTCCGAAAGCACTGCCAGCTATTCTGAGGTCTCGAACCGGGATATGCCCGACTTCCGCTATACTGACTTCGATAGCAACGAGTATTATATGTTGAACGACGGGCAGTATTACCGCATCACCGGAGTGGTAAGGCAAGGTTCCTATAATAATCGCTATTATGTTATCTACGGCACGCCCACCGGCGACTCTGCGCATGACATCAACACTGCCGCCACCGGCATCCAGGACGTCCAGTCGGGCACCGGCCTGAAGGTGGCGGATATCCCCGTGACCTCGGTGGATATGGGCGAGGAGCCCACGGATCCTGCGGAGAGCGGGGAGCCCACTGCTCCCGTGGAGCCCACGGACCCCGTGGAGAGCGAGGAGCCCACTGTTCCCGTGGAGCCCACGGACCCCGTGGAGAGCGAGGAGCCCACCGCTCCCGTGGAGCCCACGGACCCCGTGGAGAGCGAGGAGCCC
>DWZK01000011.1 GCA_019117605.1 Candidatus Intestinimonas stercoravium
TCTTCTTTCCAGGAAAACCTTAAAAGAGGGGGCGTAGAATAGGGGACACCACAGAGGAGAAAGGATGAGATCCATGATGACCAGAGAACAGACCCCGTACCAGCTGCCGGAGCCCTATCCCGGCCCTCCGGCGAGGGAGCGCTGCCGCCGCTGGCCCGGGTGGGCGGTGGTACTGGCGGTGTGCGCTGCGCCGGTGGTCATCCCCCTGGCCCTGTGCGGAGCGCTCCTCCTGGCGGGCCTGTTCCTGGGCGTCCTGGCGGTGACGGCGGGACTGGGGCTGGGGGGAGCGGCCCTGGTGGGCTGCGGCGTCCTCAGCTCCCTGGTGGGGGCGGCCCGCATCTCCACCGAGGGCCTGGCCGGCGGCCTTTACTATATGGGGGTGGGAGCGATGGCCTCCACCCTGGGCTTCTGCCTGCTGGCGCTGTGCGCGGGGCTGGTGCTGCTGGACTGGAAGGCAGGCAAGTGGCTCCTGGGAAGGAGGGGGGAGAGATGAGACGGGCGCTCTTCCTGCTCCTTCTGGCCGCCGGAGCGGCGGCCGCGGCGGTAGCCCGGCTGCAGGCACGGCGGCCCTTCCGCACATCTCCGCCTCCGGGCTGGGACCGGGGCCTGGACGGGCGCCGGACCCTCTTCCACGACTGAGATGGATCGACAGCCGCGGGCTTCCCTGCTATACTGGAGCGGCACAGGATATCGCTGAGAGAGGGGGAGCCGAGTGAAGATCGCGGTGATGGGATACAGCGGCAGCGGGAAGTCCACCCTGGCCGCCCGGCTGGGGGCGGAGCTGGGCCTGCCGGTGCTCCACCTGGACCGGGTGAACTTCCTCCCCGGCTGGCGGGAGCGGGACCGGGAGGAGGCGCGGGCCATGACCGCCGCCTTCCTGGAGAAGGAGGACTGGGTGGTGGACGGGAACTATCCGGGCCTCTGCCAGCAGGAGCGGCTGGAGCAGGCGGACCGGATCGTCCTCCTGCTCTTCGGCCGTTTCCGGTGTCTGTGGCGGGCCTGGCGGCGGAGCCGGCAGTTCGCGGGCCGGACCCGGGACAGTATGGCGGAGGGCTGCGAGGAGAAGTTCGACCTGGAGTTCCTCTGGTGGATCCTCCACGCGGGGCGGGACCGGGCGCAGCGGGCCCGCTGGCGGGAGATCTGCCGGACCTGGCCGGGGAAGACGGTGGTCCTGCGGTCCCCGGGAGAGCTGGAGGACTGGCTGTCCCGCCATATCGCGGGGAGCTAGGGGCCCGATACGCTGTGGAGCGCCCGGCGGGGCGCTCCAAAATTTTTTATCAAAAGAATATTGACAAATTCGAATATTCGAATATAATGATATCGTAGACGAACAGAAAGGGGAGATGGATATGGAGGCGGGCAGAGAGCTCTATGAGGAGAAGACCGCCCTGCTCAAGGCCCTCTCCCATCCCCTGCGGCTCCAGATCGTCCGGGGGCTGCTCTTCAACGGCTGCCGGAACGTGCGGTGCATGGAGGCCGGGACCGGGCAGAGCCAGTCCACGATCTCCCAGCACCTGATGCGGCTGAAGGCCGCCGGCGTGGTGAAGTGTGCCCGCAGCGGGAACGAGGTATACTATGAGGTGGCGGACCCCGCTGCAGCGGCGGTGGTGGCCGCCCTGTTCGGGGACCGGGCGGGGGAGTACAGCTTCTCCGCCTGGCCCGGCGAGTCGGGAGGTGGACAGGATGCCTTATGATGTGGCCGTCATCGGCGGCGGGCCCGCGGGCCTGAGCGCGGCGGTGAACGTCCGGGCCAGGAACAGGACCGTACTGGTGGTGGGCAACGACTACCGGGAGAGCCCTCTCTACCGGGCGGAGCAGGTGGACAACTACCTGGGCCTGCCGGGGAAGAGCGGGGCGGAGCTGCTGGAGCTCTGCCACCGCCACGCGGAGGAGATGGGCGCGGCGTTTCGAAAGGGGCGGGTGCTCAACGTCATGCCGGCGGGGGACCGCTTCTATCTGGGCATCGGCAGCGACGTGGAGGAGGCGGGGGCGGTGGTCCTGGCCACCGGGGTCTCCCGGGGACGGAAGTTCCCCGGCGAGGAGGCCCTCCTGGGCCGGGGCGTGAGCTACTGCGCCACCTGCGACGGGATGCTCTACCGGGGCCGTCCGGTGGTGGTGGTGGGCCTGGCCCCCGACGCGCCGGAGGAGGCCGCCTTCCTCCAGAGCATCGGCTGCCGGGTCACCTATGTCTCGGGCAAGGAGCCCCAGGGGCTCCCGCCGGAGATCCCCTTCGTGAGGGCCGTGCGGCTGGAGGTGTTGGGAGAGGAGAAGGTCACCGGCCTCCTGGCCGACGGGCGGGAGCTGCCCTGCGAAGGGGTGTTCCTCCTCCGCCACGCGATCCCTCCCGTGGACCTGCTGCCCGGGCTGGCCCTGGAGGGCGGCTATGTGGCCGTGGACCGGGAGATGCGCACGAACATCCCCGGCGTGTTCGCCGCCGGAGACTGCACCGGCCTCCCCCTCCAGATGGCCAAAGCCGTGGGCGAGGGCCTGGTGGCGGGGCAGAAGGCCGCCGAGCATCTGGACGCGAAAGAGCGAGAATGATAGAGCGCATATCTGGATAAAAAGATAGAAAAAATAAAAGAAAAAGGAGAATGTATCATGTCTGTCCTGCATATGAACGAAGCCGGATTCAACGAGAAGATCCCCGCCGCCCCCATCGCCATGGTGGATTTCTGGGCCACCTGGTGCGGGCCCTGCCGGATGCTGGCCCCCGTCATCGAGGAGCTGGGGGAGAAGTATGAGGGCAAGGCCCTTATCGGCAAGGTGGATGTGGATGAGGAGCAGGGCCTGGCCGCCCGGTTCGGGGTCATGAGCATCCCCACCGTGATCTTCTTCCAGAACGGCAAGGAGATCGATCGGAAGGTGGGCGTCATGCCCGCCAGCGCCTACACCCAGGTCCTGGATGCCCACATGTGAGATCCCTGTGACCGGAGCGCCCGCCTCTCGGAGGAGAGGCGGGCGCTTTTTTGTTTGCCCGGCGGCCCGCTTGTGGTATACTCGAGGGGAGAGAGGGAAAAAGGAGGAGAGCGCCATGGCGGAGAAGGGACGGTTCGCTCCCAGCCCCAGCGGCCGGATGCACTTGGGGAACCTGTTCTCCTGCCTGCTGGCCTGGCTGGATGCCCGGGCGGCGGGCGGGAGGGTGCTCCTGCGGATCGAGGACCTGGACCGGGGCCGCTGCCGGGAGGAGCACGCCCGGCAGGCGGCGGAGGACCTGCGGTGGCTGGGCCTGGACTGGGACGAGGGCTATGAGGCCGGGGGCGGGGAGGGCCCCTACCTCCAGAGCAGGCGCACGGAGCTCTATGAGGCGGCCTTCCAGCGCCTAAGGGAGGCGGGGCTGGTCTATCCCTGCTGGTGCAGCCGCAGCCAGCGGCTGGCCGCCTCCGCCCCACACCTGGGCGAACACCGGGACAAGGGGGCCTGTCCCTGCCGCGCTTTCACGGAAGAGGAGCGCGGCCTCCATGCTTCACAGCGGCCCCCTGCCTGGAAGGCGGCGGTCCCCCACCGGAGCGTGGCGTTCACCGACCTGTTCCAGGGCCCCCAGTCCTTCGACCTGGCGGAGGACTGCGGAGATTTCGTGGTCCGGCGCTCCGACGGCATCTTCGGCTATCAGCTGGCGGTGACGGTGGATGACGCCCTCATGGGGGTCACCCGGGTGGTCCGGGGGCGGGACCTGCTGGACTCCGCCGCCCGGCAGATCTGGCTCATGGAGTCCCTGGGCTTCCCGCCGCCCAGGTATGGACATGTGCCCCTGTTGCTCTCGGCGGACGGCCGCCGCCTCTCCAAGCGGGACCGGGATCTGGATGTGGGCCTGCTCCGGGCGGAGAAGAGACCGGAGGAGGTGGTGGGCTGGCTGGGCACGATGGCGGGGCTGTGCCCGCCGGGGACGGCCTGCACCGCTGCGGAGCTGCTCCCGGCTTTCCGGACGCACGAGCTGCCCCGAACAGATATCTATGTGCCGAGAATGGGGGCTATGGAGAGATGATGCCGTGAGATACAGGAGAAATGGACCATTTTCCGCTTTTGACGGAAGGATATGGGAGCCCCCTGTATAAAAAGAATAGTTATTCATGGTGAAGAGGAAGGGAGGGGCATATCCCCGCCCGGAAGATCGGCAGGATCGCCTCATATGCCTCGGAAAGGGCGGAGAAACCTCCGCCCTTCCTCTTTTTTGTTCGGACAGCGCCCGGAGAGATGGGAAAGTGCAGATGCGAAAACATCCAGTTTGAAGGGCATAAATTGCCATTTAGCATAAAAATATATAGGACGAGCAGAGCCTGTTTGTGAAAAATGACTTGAAAACTACGGCGGGATATGTTATCCTGACTTTGGGAATTGGTTTGGCCTTACCTCAGCACAGCATGATCTCTACTCCAGCGTCAACGTGTCGTATTCACGAAGGGAGGAACATTATGTTCAAGAGGAAAAACAGGCTAGGCACCTTCTTACTGGTGCTGGCCGCCCTGGCCGGTCTGCTGATGACTGTGGCATTCGCCGAGGGCGACGCGGCAGCCTATGTGAGCCCGTTCAACGAGACCATCGTGTCCCTGCTGCCTCCTGTGGTCGCCATCGGCCTGTCACTGATCACCAAAGAGGTGTATACATCCCTGTTCCTGGGCTGCCTGGTGGGCGGCTTCCTCTACGCGAATTTCAACCCCGTGCTGGCTGTGACCAGCACCTTCGACACTCTGTGCACCTCTGTGGGCGGCAACATGGGCATCGTGGTGTTCCTGGTGATCCTGGGCATCGTGGTGGTGCTGATGAACCGCTCCGGCGGCTCCAAAGCCTACGGCGACTGGGCCAAGAAGAGGATCCACACCAAGCGGGGCGCGCTGCTGGCCACCATGGCCCTGGCCATCGTGCTGGGCGTGGACGACTACTTCAACAACCTGACCACTGGCAGCGTCATGCGGCCCGTCACCGACAGCCATAACATCTCCCGGGCCAAGCTGGCCTATATGTGCGACGCCACCGCCGCTCCTGTGTGTATCATGATGCCGATCTCCTCCTGGGCCGCCGCCGTCTCCGGCGTGGCAGAGACCATGGAGGGCGTGTCCGGCCTGCAGCTCTTCATCCGGACCATCCCCTGGAACTACTACGCACTGCTGACCCTCTTCATGCTGGTGGTCCTGGCGGTGTTCGATTTGGACTACGGCCCCATGAAGATCCACGAGGACAACGCCAAGAAGGGCGATATCTATACCACTCCCGAGCGGCCCTATGCCGATGCCGATGAGAGCAAGAACAAGACCAATGGCAAGGTGAGTGATCTGGTGGTGCCCGTCATCATCCTCATCATCTGCTGTGTCAGCGGCCTGCTGTACACCGGCGGCTTCTTCACCGCCGGCGGCGAGACTTTCATGGACGTGGTGAATGCTTTCGCCAGCTGTGACGCCTCCACGGGCCTGATGTACGGCTCCTTCCTGGCTTTGGTCCTGATCTTCATCCTTTACATGGTGCGCCGGACCATGACCTTCACCCAGTTCACCGACTGCATCGCCGAGGGCTTCAAGATCATGGTGCCCGCCATCCTGATCCTGACCTTCGCCTGGACGATCAGCGAAGTGACCAACGGCCTGCTGGGAGCCAAGTTCTTCGTGGCCGACGCCATGCAGAGCGTGGCCGAGGGCTTCGCCAACTTCCTGCCCGCAGTGATCTTCCTGGTGGCCTGCGGCCTGGCTTTCGCCACCGGCACCAGCTGGGGCACCTTCGGCATCCTGATCCCCATCGTGGTGGGGACCTTCGGCGTGGATGCCGGCACGATCCTCACCATCGGTCTGGGCGCCTGCCTGGCCGGCGCGGTCATGGGCGACCACTGCTCCCCCATCTCGGACACCACCATCCTGGCGTCCACCGGCGCTCAGTGCTACCACCTCAACCATGTGAAGACCCAGATACCCTATGCCCTCACTGTGGCAGCTGTTGCTTTCGTCAACTACATCATCGCCGGCTTCCTGCAGAATGTGGTGATCGACCTTATCTTGGCGTTTGCCTCCATGTTCGGGGTCCTGCTCATCCTTCGGGTAGTATTCAAATCTTCTGCCAAGGCCGCTGCGGCGAAGTGATCAACGTCCATATACCACTATCTCAAAGGCCGGACCGCAAGGTCCGGCCTTCCTTCTTGCATCCATGGAAATATATCACATATAATGGACAGAAATTACACAAATTTACTATTATAGGCATTTGGCAATAAAAAATAAAGTTTTCGCCCAAAAAGTCTGGACAAGCTGCATAGATCTGTGGTATAGTGCCTCTGGAATTTGGATGGGTACTGAGGATCTTCCCCCGCATGAAGCGTGAAAAACGCATGGATTTAAGGAGGAATATTCGATGCACCTGACCCGTAAGAAGATCGTCCCTGCGCTGCTCCTGCTGGCAGCCCTGACCGGCCTGCTGATGACCACCGTGTTCGCCGAGGGGGAAGGAGCGGGATATGTGAGCATGTTCGCTCAGTCCCCGCTCTCCCTGCTGCCGCCGGTATTGGCCATCGTGCTGGCCCTTATCACGAAGGAGGTGTATACGTCCCTGTTCGCAGGCTGTCTGGTGGGCGGCCTGATGTACGCGAATTTCAACCCTGTCGTGGCCGTCACCAGCACCTTTGACACCATGGTGGCGAAGGTGGCGGAGAACTTGGGCATCGTGGTGTTCCTGGTGATCCTGGGCATCATCGTGGTGCTGATGAACCGCTCCGGCGGCTCCAAAGCCTACGGCGATTGGGCGAAGAAGGTCATCAAGACCCGCCGGGGCGCCCTGCTGGCCACCATGGTGCTGGCACTGGTGCTGGGCGTGGATGACTACTTCAACAACCTGACCACCGGCAACGTCATGCGGCCTGTCACCGACAGCCACAACATCTCCCGGGCCAAGCTGGCCTATATGATCGACTCTACCGCGGCGCCGGTCTGCATCATGATGCCGATCTCCTCCTGGTCCGCCGCCGTCTCCGGCGTGGCCGACCAGATGGAGGGCATCTCCGGCCTGCAGCTCTTCATCTCCGCGATCCCCTTCAACTACTACGCGCTCCTCACGATCTTCACCCTCATCGTCCTGGCGGTGTTCGACCTGGACTACGGCCCCATGAAGATCCACGAGGACAACGCCAAGAAGGGCGACATCTATACCACCCCCGAGCGGCCCTTCGAGGGCGCGGATGACGAGAGCAAGAACTCCGCCAACGGCAAGGTGGCCGATCTGGTGGTGCCTGTCATCGTGCTGATCGTCTCCTGTGTCAGCGGCCTGCTGTACACCGGCGGCTTCTTCACCGCGGGACATGAGTATTTCCTGAACGTGCTGGATGCCTTTGCCAACTGCACCGCCCCGAACGGCCTGATGTACGGCTCCTTCGTGGCGCTGCTCTTCGCCTTCATCTTCTACATGGTGCGCCGGACCATGACCTTCGCCCAGTTCGCCGACTGCATCGCCGAGGGCTTCAAGGTCATGGTGCCCGCCACCCTGATCCTGACCCTGGCCTGGACCATCAGCGGCGTGACCAACGACCTGCTGGGCGCCACCGACTTCGTGGCCGGCGCCATGAGGAGCGTGGCCGGCGGGCTCCAGAACTTCCTGCCCGCCATCATCTTCCTGGTGGCCTGCGGCCTGGCCTTCGCCACCGGCACCAGCTGGGGCACCTTCGGCATCCTGATCCCCATCGTGGTGAACACCTTCGGCGCGGACGCCGGCACGATCCTCACCATCGGGCTGGCGGCCTGCCTGGCCGGCGCGGTCTGCGGCGACCACTGCTCCCCCATCTCGGACACCACCATCCTGGCGTCCACCGGGGCCCAGTGCTATCACCTCAACCATGTGAAGACCCAGCTGCCCTACGCCCTCACCGTGGCGGCGGTGTCCTTCGTCAACTACATCATCGCCGGCATCATCCAGAACGTGGTGATCGACCTCATCATCGCCTTCGCCTCCATGTTCGCCGTGCTGATGCTCATGCGCTTCGTCTTCGATAAGAAGACCGTGGGCGCGGCGGAGAAGAGCTGACGCATCCAACAGCATATCCGAGCAGAAGGACGGCCTGGGGGCCGTCCTTTTTTGCGGCAAATTCCTTGACTTTTGCGGGAAGATCGCATATACTGTTGGATGCTATCATTAAAAAAGGCTGTGACGGGAAGGAGTATCCCGTCTCCGAGCGTACAGAGAGGAGCCGGTCTGGTGCAAGGCTCTCCAGGAGACGGAGGAAGGTGGTCCCGGAGCTCCGGCGCAGAAGGGCCTTGGACGAGGTCTGGTAAGCGCCGGCGGCGAGCCCCCGTTACCGGGCGTCGAGCGCGGGTCTCCCAGATCCGAACTCAGGTGGTACCACGGAGCGATCCGCCCTGAGACCGAAAGGCCTCAGGGCGTTTTTTCATACACAGACCGCTCTCATCTATCAAATAGGAGTGAAAAGAATGGATCGAGAACTCTCCAAGACTTACGAGCCCCAGGAGGTGGAATCCCGCGTCTATCGGATGTGGGAGGAGAACGGCTGCTTCGAGGGGCACCGGGATCCGGACAAGGAGCCCTTCACCATCGTCATGCCGCCCCCCAACGTCACCGGCCAGCTCCACATGGGCCATGCCATGGACTCCACCCTCCAGGACATCCTGATCCGCTTCAAGCGGATGCAGGGCTACGCCGCCCTGTGGGTG
>DWZK01000085.1 GCA_019117605.1 Candidatus Intestinimonas stercoravium
GCGACACGGGGATTTTCAGTCCCCTGCTCTACCAACTGAGCTACAGAGGCAAATGGCGACGCGGAAGGGACTTGAACCCTCGACCTCCGGCGTGACAGGCCGGCGTTCTAACCAACTGAACTACCGCGCCATCTGCAAAATCAAGCCCGAAGGCCTGTGGTGGGAACAACAGGGCTCGAACCTGTGACATCATGCTTGTAAGGCATGCGCTCTCCCAGCTGAGCTATGCTCCCCTGTTGACCGCCGTTTTCCAGACGGCGAAAACTATTATACCCGACTGCCCCGGCCCTGTCAACTACCTTAGGCAAATTTTATTAAATTTTTCCCAGCGGCTCCCGGCCCTCCGGGCAGAGCTCATCCGCAGCTCTCCCGGAGCGCCTCCAGTTCTTCCCTGGAGAAGCGGTATACCTGATCGCAGAACTGGCAGGTGACCTCCGCCTCGCCCTGGGCGTCGATCATGTCCTGGATCTCCTTTGCCCCCATGCTGACGATGGCCCGCTCCACCCGCTCCCGGCTGCAATAGCAGCGGTAGGTCACCGGGGAGCGCTCCAAGAGCTCCGGCTCCATGCCGTCCAGGAGCCGCTCCAGCAGGGCACGGGCGTCTGCGCCGCCCCGGAGCACCTCTGTCACCGGCCCCAGCTTGCCCACTGCCTCCTCCAGGCGGTCGATGACGGCGCCGTCCGCGCCGGGGAGGAGCTGGAGGATATATCCCCCCGCGCAGAGCACCGACTGATCCCGGTCCACCAGCACCCCCAGGGCGCAGGCGGTGGGGATCTGCTCGCTCTCCACGAAATAGGAGGTGAGGTCCTCTGCGATCTCTCCGCTCACCAGGGCCACGCTGCCCACATAGGGCTCCTTGAGCCCCAGGTCCCGGATCACGGTCAAATAGCCGTCCCGGCCCACCGCCGCCCCGACGTCCAGCTTGGCCGGACCCTTCCGGGGCAGGTCCACCTGCCCGTTCTGCACATAGCCCCGCACGTTCCCGCTGCTGTCCGACACTGCGGTGATGGTGCCCAGGGGCCCGCCGCCGTTGATCCGCAGGGTGAGGGAGTCGTCTTCCCCCTTGAGCATGTCCCCCATCATGGAACAGGCCATCAGGGTCCGGCCCAGGGCGGCCGTGGCCACGGGCAGCGTCTTGTGGATCTGTCTGGCCCGCTCCGTCAGGTCCCGCCCTGTGATGGCCATCGCCTTCACAGCCCCGTCCCTGGTCATCATCCTTACGATCTCGTCCATGGTCATCCGCCTTTCTTTCGTGCCGCGAAGAATACGCGCTGCTCCCCGGCCGCCGGGGCCCGCAGCTTCAGCTCCCCGTACCGCCGGACATCCGTGAAGCCGGCCTCCCGAAGCATCTCCTCCAGTTCGTCGAGCTCATAGGCCCGCTCCACATGGACCTCTTCTTCCCTGCGCCACAGGCCGTTCTCCTCTAAAAAGAAGAGATCCATGCCATAGGTGCAGGTCCTGCTCCGCCGGGACCACTCCGCCCGCCAGACACAGTAGGTGTCCTCCGTCTCATCGATGAACGCCTGCCCGTCCAGGCCCCGGAGCTTCTCGGGGGTGTTCACGTCGAAGAGGAACAGCCCCCCCGGCATGAGGAACAGGTGCACCCGCTGGAAGGCCCGGCGCAGGTCCGCCGGACGGGTCACATAGTTCACGCTGTCCAGACAGCAGATACAGGCGTCCACAGTGCCGTAGAGGTCCAGCCGCTGCATGGACTGCTGGAGGAAGATGGGGGGCTCCCCACTGACGGTCCGCGCCTTCTCCGCCGCCACCGCCAGCATCTCCCCCGACTGGTCCACTCCGATCATCTCATAGCCCCGCTCGGCCAGCAGGCAGGTGAGCGCCCCTGTGCCGCAGGCCAGATCCAGCACCGTATGCACCGGGATGGCGCAGCGGGCGAAGTGCCGCTGGACATAGTCCGCCCAGCGGCCGTGGTCCACGTCCCGGGTGAGCACGTCGTAGCGGGCGGCCAGCGCCTCGTAACTGCTCATAGGTCCTCCTGCCCGTTCTCCTTCAGGATCTCCTTCGCCCTGGGGAGGACGTGTTTGTAGCCGTCCGCGCCATAGTTCAGGGAGCGGTTCACCCGGCTGATGGTGGCGCTGCTGGCGCCGGTGCGCCCCAGGATGTCATTGTAGATCATGCCCTCGCTGAGGAGGAGCGCCACCTCGAAGCGCTGCTCCATAGAGCGCAGCTCCGCCACCGTGCACAGGTCCTCAAAGAACTTTTTGCACTCGTCCAGATCCTTCAGGGTGAGGATGCTCTTATAGAGGATATCCCCGTGTTCCTTTTTGGCCCGTTTGGTCATGATGCGAGACCACCTCTTTCCGATCCTTGTGCGGCCCCGGAAAAACAGGCGCGTCCGCCCCTTTGGGAGGGTCCCGGACACGCCGACTGTTTCCAGCGCCCCATCGCACTGGTGCTTTTGTATTTTACTACACTAAATCGTATTAGTAAAGAGGATTTTTTCTTTTTTCTCTCCCATCTCTCCGGCGGCCGCATAGGATGGCCCGGAGGTGGTGCTTTATGCGGCAGACGACCACACGGGAGGAAGTCCTCTCTTTTCAGGATGAGCCGGTGCTGGAGCTCTCTCTGGCCCTCCCCGCGCCCCCCTGGGATGGGCGCGGCGGGGCGAAGATCCAGGCGTTCTACGACCGGATGGGACAGCTGTGGCTGCGGCGGTGGAAGGAGGTCCTCTTTCCCCGCGCCGCCCGGGCCCTGGAAGAGGCCCGGGCCCGGGCCCGCCCCTTCTCCCCATGGAAGGCCGGACTGCGCTGCCGGATCTCCTGGGAGGACGGGGAGGTCCTGAGCCTCTGCCTCGACGCAGTGGAAGAGGACGGCACGTCCCGCCCCCGGGTCCTTCGGACAGCGGACACCTGGGACCTGCGCCACGGCGCCCCTCTGTCCCTCCCGGAGCGCCTCTCCTGCGGACGGCACTGGCGGCGGGCGGTGCTCGCAGAGGTCCGGCGGCAGGTCCTCCAGCGCTCCGAGACGGGAGAGCATGCCTTTTATATAGATGTGGAGCGGCGGATCCGCCGCCACTTCTCGCCGGAGCGCTTTTTCCTCACGCCCCAGGGCGTCTCCGTCTTTTATCCCGTGTACGCCCTGGGCCCCTGGGCGGAGGGGATCCCCGTCTTTCCCCTGGCGCTCCCCTTCCGGTCCCCCGCCGCCTCCGCCTGAATTTTGAAAAAAGTGCAAAAGGGCGGGATCCGGCCTTGAAAGCCTCAAAAGACTGGTATATAATTACTTCGTTTGAGAGGCCGGGCCTTCCCCCGAGCCCGGACCTCCAAGCCTGTCTGTATCAAGTTTAACACACAGGAGGAATCTATCATGGTCAAGGCGATCGTCGGCGCCAACTGGGGCGACGAGGGCAAAGGAAAGATCACGGATATGTTCGCGGAGAAGTCCGATGTGGTGGTCCGCTTCCAGGGCGGCGCCAACGCCGGGCACACCATCATCTGCGACTACGGCAAGTTTGCCCTGCACCTGCTTCCCTCCGGCGTATTCTACCCCCATATCACCAACGTGATCGGCAACGGCGTCGCGCTGGACGTGCCCCGCTTCATGGCCGAGCTGCAGCACCTCCGGGATGGCGGCGTCCCCGCGCCCCACATCCTCATCTCGGAGCGCACCCAGCTGCTCATGCCCTACCATGTCCTGCAGGACCAGTACGAGGAGGAGCGGCTGGGCGGCCACGCCTTCGGCTCCACCAAGTCCGGCATCGCCCCCTTCTATTCGGACAAATATGCCAAGAACGGCATCCAGGTCTGTGAGCTCTTCGAGGAGAAGCGCCTCATGGAGCGGCTGGAGCAGATCTGCGCGGTCAAGAACGTGCTCTTCGAGCACCTCTACCACAAGCCCAAGCTGAACGTCAAAGAGCTCTTCGACCAGCTCATGGACTACCGGGAGCAGATCGCCCCCTTCGTGAGCAACACCCTGGTCTTCGTGAAGGACGCCCTGCGGGAGGGCAAAGAGGTCCTGCTGGAGGCCCAGCTGGGCGCCATGAAGGACCCCGATTTCGGCATCTACCCCTTCACCACCTCCTCCCACACCCTGGCCGGCTTCGGCTGCATGGGGGTGGGCGTGGCTCCCAGCGACATCAAGCAGGTCATCGCGGTGACCAAGGCCTACTCCAGCGCCGTGGGCGCCGGCGACTTCGTCTCCGAGCTCTTCGGCGATGAGGCGGAGGAGCTCCGCCACCGCGGCGGCGATGCCGGCGAGTACGGCGCCACCACCGGCCGGCCCCGCCGGGTGGGTTGGTTCGACACCGTGGCCACCCGTTACGGCTGCATGGTCCAGGGCGCCACCGAGGTGGCCCTCACCGCCATCGACGTGCTGGGCTATCTGGATGAGATCAAGGTGTGCACCGGCTATGAGATCGACGGCAAGATCGTCACCGACTTCCCCGTCACCCCCCTGCTGGACCGGGCCAAACCCGTCTACACCACCCTCCCCGGCTGGAAGTGCGACATCCGGGGCGAGACCGATTACCACAAGCTCCCCAAGCAGGCCCAGGACTATGTGGACTTCCTGGAGGAGCAGATCAAGACTCCCATCACCCTGGTCTCCACTGGCCCCAAGCGCCACGAGATCTCCCGCCGGCGCTGAGGCCCCGATCCGAAGGTATCGTTGGAAGGGCACGGAGGACTGCGATATCGCGCAGTCCTCCGTATTTTATATGACCGGTCCCCGTCAGCGCCCCTCCTTTGACCCATTGGGCTCCTGATCTCTGCCGCAGATTTTTAAGATCCAACTATTTTGCACAAAAATCTGTCTTCGCCAATGGAGCCCAGGGCGCATATCGTGAGGCATCCGCTCTACAAATGGTGCTACCTTTCCCTTTCTCCCCCTTTTGCGCAACTTCATCCTCAATTATCCCGCTCCCCGATATTTTGTGCGTTTCATCCAAAATATGGTCCTCTACTCTGCCTCCCACATCATCTAAGTATCTCTGTATCCCTTGCAGCCCAAGGGGTACGGAGATATTTCTTTGGTTTTCGGACTATGGGTTGACGATCCTCTTCTTTCGTGTATAATCTGTAAAGGGATCGTAAAGAAAATGTAAAATCCCATAGTAGTCGTTCAAGAGAGATCCAGAAGGAGGGAACCGTATGTTCAAAAAGTTCACAAACGCCTGTGTCCGTGTGGTAAACCGGTGGTTGCCCGACCCGTTCCTGTTTGCCATCATCCTGACCATCGTGGTCTTTATCGGCGCGATGATCGGCACTCAGCAGGGCCCTGTGGAGCTGGTCGCCGCCTGGGGCAACGACTCCGGGTTCTGGGGCCTGCTGTCCTTCTCCATGCAGATGGCCCTGGTCCTGGTGCTGGGCTCCGCCATGGCGTCTGCCAAGGTGTGTAAGAAGGCGCTGGGCGCCATCGCCTCCGTCGCCAAGGACAAGAAGAGCGCCATCATCGTCACGACTTTCGTCTCTACCATCTGCTGCTGGCTGAACTGGGGCTTCGGCCTCATCGCCGGCGCCCTGCTGGCCAAGGAAGTGGCCCGCCGGGTCAAGGATGTGGACTATCCCCTGCTGATCGCCTCCGCCTATTCCGGCTTCGTGATCTGGCACGCCGGCCTGTCCGGCTCCATCCCCCTGCAGATCGGCGCCTCCGGCGGCACCGAGATCCTGGGCGTGACCTATCAGGTCCCCACCAGCCAGACGATCTTCCACCCCGTGAACCTGGGCATGGTCCTGGTCATCCTCATCCTGATGCCCCTGGTCAACTACGCCATGCATCCCGACGCGGCCCACACCATCACCGTGGACCCCGCCCTGCTGGTGGAGGAGGAAGAGAAGACCTACACCATCGATACTCCCGCTGAGAAGATCGAGCACAACAAGGTCCTGTGGTTCATCACTCTGGTGCTGGGCTTCGCGTACATCGTCTACTACTTCGTCACCCAGGGCTTCAACCTCGGCCTGAACATCGTCAACATGATCTTCATGTTCCTGGGCATCCTGCTCCACGGAGACCTCCGGAAGTATGTGGACGCCATCGCCGAGGCCACCTCCGGCGCCGCCGGCATCCTGCTCCAGTTCCCCTTCTACGCCGGCATCATGGGCCTGATGGTGGCCACCAACGCCGACGGCGTGTCCCTGGCCGGCATCATCGCCGACTTCTTCACCAACATCTCCACCAACGTCACCTTCCCCATGCTCACCTTCCTGTCCGCCGGTATCATCAACTTCTTCGTCCCCTCCGGCGGCGGTCAGTGGGCGGTCCAGGCCCCCATCGTCATGCCCGCCGCCACCCAGATGGGCATCGAGTATGGCCGCGCTGCCATGGCTATCGCCTGGGGCGACCAGTGGACCAACATGATCCAGCCCTTCTGGGCCCTGCCCGCTCTCGGCATCGCCGGCCTGTCCGCCCGCAACATCATGGGCTACCTGGTCATCGTGACCATCTTCACCGGCATCGTGGCCTGCGGCGGCTTCCTGGTCTGGGGCCTCTTCTTCTAAGCATCTACCGTATCGCTGAAGGTCCGTCCGGCCTCATGGCCGGACGGACCTTCAGCCTGTCGAAGAAGTGGTACAACGCTGGAGAAGCAGCGGGGGGATAGTGTGAAAGGGGGGCGGTGAGCCCCCACTTTCGCGTACAGTCAGGAACATTTTGACGTAAGTCAAAATGTCAGACAGCGT
>DWZK01000086.1 GCA_019117605.1 Candidatus Intestinimonas stercoravium
GGCGGCGGGTAAAGGGTGCCTTGCGCCGGCGGCCCCGGCGTGGTATCATGGGGTGGATTCCCTTTCATCAAATTTTAAGGAAACCTAAATTCCATTCCCAGCTCCATGGGGATATAATACATCCAGAAAAGCCGGAGAGGATGGTGGAGCACATGGCGGTAACCCTGGAGCAGGTGGAGGCCCTGCGGGCGCGGGCGGAGGTGTCCTATGAGGAGGCCCGGGCCGCCCTGGAGGACAGCGGCGGCGATCTGCTGGACGCGCTGATCGCCCTGGAGCGGGCGGGTAAGCTCCGCCCCGACGGCGCCCGGGGCGCCTTCTTCACCACCCGGCCCGGCGGAGAGGATGCCCCGCCCCCGCCGCCCGCCGGCGGGCCCGCTCCGTCCCAGGTGCCGGCCGGGGAGCGCCCCCGCTTCTTCGGCCTGGCCCTGACGGTGGGCGGAAGGCGGCGGCAGCGGGGACGCCGGGAGGGCTCCGGATTCGGGACAAAGTTAAAGGAGCTGCTGCTGGCGGCGGCGGATCTGCTGCGCCACTGCACGGTGAACCAGTTTGAGGTGTGGCGCAATGGGGAGCGGATGACCTCCCTGCCGGTGCTGATCCTGATCCTGCTGGTGGTGCTGGCCTACTGGATCTCCCTGCCCCTGCTGGTCATCGGCCTGCTGTTCGGGTGCCGGTACCGGTTCTCCGGCCCGGATCTGGACAAAAACAGGGTGGGCGAGGTGGCCAACCAGGTCTCCGACTCGGTGCGGGATGCGGTGGGCCAGGTGCGGGAGCAGTTCAAAAAGGAGTTTAGCAGATCCCGGCACAGAAAAGGCAAGTAAGCAAGTGAGGAGAGAGGCACATGGCGGAACGGATTCTGCTGGTGGAGGACGAGGAAAAGCTGGCCCGGATGGTGGAGCTGGAGCTCCAGTACGAGGGCTATGAGGTGGAGAAGGCCTTTGACGGCCGCACCGGGTTGGAGCTGGCCCTGTCGGGGAAATTCGACCTGGTGCTGCTGGACATCATGCTGCCCGCCCTGTCGGGCATGGAGGTGCTCCGCCGCCTGCGAAAGGAGAGCCAGATGCCCGTCATCATGCTCACCGCCCGGGACACGGTGGTGGATAAGGTGTCCGGCCTGGACATGGGGGCGGACGACTATATCACCAAGCCCTTCGCCATCGAGGAGCTGCTGGCCCGCATCCGGGCGGCCCTGCGGAAAAAGCCCGCCCAGGCGGCGGAGCCGCCCCGCAGCCTGCTCACCGCCGGGCCCCTGACCATGGACACCGACCGGCACGAGGTCACCGTGGACGGCGAGAATGTGGAGCTCACCCGGCGGGAGTTCGATCTGCTGCGCTACCTGCTGGAGAACAAGGAGAAAGTGATCTCCCGGGAGTCCCTGCTGGACAACGTGTGGGGCTTCGACTTCGCCGGAGAGACCAACGCCGTGGACGTATACATCCGCTTCCTCCGCTCCAAGCTGGACGAGCGGTTCGGCTGCAAGCTCATCCACACCGTCCGCGGAGTGGGCTACGCCATCCGGGAAGAGCGCCCCGCCGGGCCCGGGCCGGAGGGAGGGAAGGGCATTGCCCCGTAAAGAGAAACGGCCCGGGAAGGAGAAGCCCGGCTCCTCCATCGTCCTGCGGCTGAACCTGCGCCTCCTCCTCCGGCAGGTGGGCACCTGCCTCACCACCGACCTGCTCCTCCTCCTCCTGGCCTGGGGGGGGCTGGTGCTCTGGGCGGACCGGCAGTGCGCCGACGTCTCCCTGCTGGTGGCCGAGCGGGGCGTCCCCTCCGCCGAGGCCACCGAGTGGATGGCCGCCGGAGACTACACCGTCCGCGCCCTGGAGGAGCCCCCCCAGGGGAGCGGCCTGTGGATCGGCGGCCTCCACCTCCCCTTCCCCTCGGGAGAGGGGGAGCTCCGGCGGCTGGAGGTGGGCGCGGGCCCCTTCTTCTTCGGCCGGTGGACCGCCCACCCGGGGCAGGGCGCCGCCTACACCGCCAGCTATGCCAACGGCGGGGACCCCTACGCCATCGCCCTGGACCTGGAGAGCCAGGTGGGCCTCCTGGTCCTGGCCGGGCGGGTCCTCCTGCTCTGCCAGCTGGCGGGGCTCCTGTGGGGGACCTTCCGCAACGCGGGGATCGTGCGCAAGACCCTGCGCCCCCTCCAGGAGCTCTCCGCCGCCGCCGCCCGGCTGGGCAGCGCCCCCGCCATGTCTCCGGAGGAGCTCGCCGCCCTGACGGGGCGGCTGGACCAGGTGGACGCCACCCATCTGGACGCCCGGATCCCCCTCTCCGGCACCCAGAAGGAGCTCCGCGCCCTGGCCCAGGCCATCAACGCCATGTTGGAGCGGATCGACGCGGCCTACCGCTCCCAGACGCGCTTCGTCTCCGACGCCTCTCACGAGCTGCGCACCCCCATCGCCGTGATCCAGGGCTACGCCGACCTGCTGGACCGCTGGGGCAAGGACGACCCCGCCACCCGGCAGGAGGCCATCGACGCCATCCGCAGCGAGGCCTCCGCCATGAAGGAGCTGGTGGAGCAGCTCCTCTTCCTGGCCCGGGGAGACAACGACACCATGCGCCTGGATATGACCGACTTCGACCTGGCCGAGGTGGCCGCCCAGGTCCTCCGGGAGACTGAGATGATCGACCCCGCCCACCTCTTCTCCGGCCGGTGGCCGCGGGAGCCCGTGCCTGTCCACGCCGACCTGGGCCTCGTCAAGCAGGCCCTCCGTGTGCTGGTGGACAACAGCGTCAAATACACCCCCGCCGGCGGCCGGATCTCCCTGCGGGTGGAGGCAGAGGGGGACCGGGCCCGTCTCTCCGTCCAGGACGAGGGGCAGGGCATCGATCCGGAGAGCCTCCCCCACATCTTCGACCGCTTCTTCCGTACCGACCAGTCCCGGGCCCGCCAGACCGGCGGCACCGGCCTGGGCCTGTCCATCGCCAAGTGGATCGTGGACCGGCACGGCGGCTGGTTCGAGGTCCTCTCCCGGGAGGGGCTGGGGACCCGGATGACGGTGGTCCTCCCCCTGGCCCGGCTGGAGGGAGAGGGAGCCGGATAGCTCCCACAGCGCCCCCACATGGCTGAAGAGGCCCGGCGGCATCAGCCGCCGGGCCTCTTCAGCCTGTCGAAGAAGTGGTACAACGCTGGAGAAGCAGCGGGGGGATAGTGTGAAAGGGGGGCGGTGAGCCCCCACTTTCGCGTACAGTCAGGAACATTTTGACGTAAGTCAAAATGTCAGACAGCGT
>DWZK01000087.1 GCA_019117605.1 Candidatus Intestinimonas stercoravium
CGAAGCCGATGGTCAGGCCGCCGGTCTCGTGGTCGCCGGTGACCAGGATCAGGGTCTCGTCGGGATGCTCGGCGGCGAAGTCGATGGCCACCTGCACCGCGTCGGCCAGAGCCTGAGTGTCGTGGATGGAGGAGCCGGCGTCGTTGGCGTGGCAGGCCCAGTCGATCTTGCCGCCCTCGCACATCAGGAAGAAGCCGGTGTCGTTGTCCAGGACCTCGATTCCCTTCTCCACATAGTCGGCCAGGGACCACATGTCATCGGTGCGGTCCAGCTCGTAGGCCATGGCGTCGGAGTCGGCCAGGTCCTCGTCGATGAGCAGAGCCTTCTCCGTAGAGGCGTCCACCGCTTCGGCCTCGGCGTGGGTCCGGGCCACGGTATAGCCGGCCTCTGCCGCCAGCGCGTACAGGTCCTCCTGGTCCCCTTCGCTGCCCGTGGGGTCCAGCAGGCCGCCGCCGGCGAAGTAATCGAAGTCGGAGGCCACCAGCTCTAGACCGATCTCATAGTAGCTGCTGCGGCTGGCCTGATGGGCGTAGAAGGCGGCGGGGGTGGCGTGGTTCAGGTTCACCGAGGTGATCACGCCGATCTCCCAGTCTTTCTGGTCCCGGAGCTTCTCAGCGATGGTCTCGTAGGAGATGGTGCCGGTCTCATCCACATTGATGGAGCCGGAATAGGTCTTGTAGCCGGTAGCGATGGAAGTGGCGGTAGAGGCGGAGTCGGGGGCGAAGCTGTTGGAGTCGTAGGTCACGGCGGAACCGGCGGCCTCGAAGTTCATGAAGTTGAGGTATTCAGGGCCGTCCAGGATGGCGCCCTGGTTGTCGTCCAGGCTGGGCTGGGCCTGCCAGTAGTCCTCGTCATCCAGGGCGCCCAGGAAGTCGGACGTGGACTGGATCTGGGGATAACTCATGCCGTCGCCGATGAACAGGAACACATATTTGGGGGCCTGGGCGGGCTGGACCGCAGCGGTCTGCTCGCCGGTGGGGGCACTGGGGGTCGGCGTAGGGGTCACGGCGGAAGAGCTGCATCCAGCAAGGCTCCCGCCCAGGGACAGGGCCGCCATGGCGGCGGCCAAGACACGGGTACGCTTCATTCTCATTTCCTCCAAGCTCGTATTTTTCGGGGGCGGGATCATCATACCAGGGGCCGGAACGGGCTGCAACGGGAAGGAGGTAAAACTTCACAAAGAAAAAGTAAGACAAAGCAAAGAACGGGTAAAGGCGGCATGGACGCCGCCGCAGACGCATATGCTGACCGGAGGTGAGGAAACATGGTGGGACACATCGCCCCCTGCCCGGGTCGCGGACTGTGGATCCGGCCCCAGGTGGAGCGGGTGGAGGGCCTGCCTCTTCTGCGGGCAGGCTGCCGGGGGGAGCCGGAGGACTGGCGGCCCGGGGCGCTGGCCCGGGCGTGCCGGGCGCTTGGGCGGGAAGGGGCGCGCCGGGCCCTGGCCCCTCCCGGATTCACCCGCTGGAGAGAGGCGGCCCGATGGGGGCTGGAGCCGGTGGATACGGGCCCCTTCTGCCGGGCCCTGGCCGCCCCCATCGCGCTGGCGGGATTGGAGGGCGCGGGGCGTCCGCCGGAGACGGCTGCGGTGGCCCTGCGGGGCGCCCGGGTGAGCAGGGCCCTGTGGGAGGCGGCATGGGCCCTGTGCGGCCGGGTCCGGCTGCTCTACGTCACCGCGCCCCAGGGGGGCGGCGAGCTGCGCCGAGCCCTGTGGGAGGAGCTGGGGATCCCCGGGTTGGAAGAGGGGCGGGGGACGGCGGACCTGGCGCTGCACTTCGACCCTGATCTGCGCAGAGGCGGCCGGGTCGTGGATCTCTCCCGCCCCGGACCCGAGCTGGAGGGCTTCACCCTCCGCGCCCCGGAGCGGGCCCTCCCCGCGGACTGCGACCCTCTGCCGCTGCTGGCGCTCCTGTGGGAGACAGGGCGGCTCTCCAGCGGAGAGATACAGGTTTTACCGGCTCCAACACTTGACAGAAAGGCCCAAACTACATATAATACAACATAATGCAGACACTTCGGCCCCCCAAGCCACCAACGAGCAGACTCGGGAGAGGCCGCTTGTTTTTAGGATAAGAAAGGAAGCTTGCACACCATGGCAAAAGAGTATAAGCTGAGCCCCGAGCGGCTCAAAGAGCTCCAGGAGGAGCTGATCTACCTGAAGACAGTGCGGGAGAAGGAAGTGGCCGACCAGATCAAGGAGGCCCGCTCCTTCGGCGATCTGTCTGAGAACAGCGAGTATGACGAGGCGAAGAACGAGCAGGGGAAGCTCTACTCCCGCATCGCGGAGGTGGAGAACATCCTGGCCAACTATGTGATCATCGAGGAGCACGAGGAGGACCATGACACGGTCCGCCTGGGCAGCAAGATCACCGTCCTGGACAAGGAGTTCGACGAGGAGGAGGTCTACCAGGTGGTGGGCTCTCAGGAGGCCGACCCCATGAACGGGCGTATCTCCGAGGAGTCCCCCTTTGGCAAGGCCCTCCTGGGCAAGTCCATCGGCGAGGATGTGGAGGTGGAGGCCCCCGCCGGGGTCCTCCACTATCAGATCTTGAATATCCAAAAGGCGTAGAGAGTAGGAGGAACACAAAATGACAGAAGAGAAGAACAACGGCGCGCCCGAGCAGGAGCTGGACCTCTCCGAGCAGAGACGTATCCGCCGCGCCAAGCTCAAAGAGCTCCAGGACGCGGGACAGGACCCCTTCCAGATCACCAAATATGTGGTCACCGCCCACAGCGCGGACATCAAGGAGAAGTTCGACGAGATGGAGGGCAAACAGGTCTCGGTGGCCGGCCGCATCATGTCCAAGCGCGGGATGGGCAAGGCCGTGTTCTGCGATCTTCAGGACGGCAAGGGCCGTATCCAGCTCTATGTCCGCATCGACGAGCTGGGGGAGGAGCCCTTCGCCAAGTTCAAGAAGACCGACATCGGCGACATCGTGGGCGTCGAGGGCGAGGTCTTCAAGACCAAGCGGGGCGAGATCTCCGTGAAGGCCCATAAGATCGCCCTTCTGTCCAAGTCCCTCATCCCTCTGCCCGAGAAGTTCCACGGCCTGAAGGACACCGAGACCCGGTTCCGCCAGCGCTATGTGGACCTCATCATGAACGAGGACGTGCGCCGCACCTTCGAGATCCGCACGAAATTCATCAAGCATGTGCGGGCCTATCTGGACGCCCGGAACTATCTGGAGGTCGAGACCCCCGTCCTCAACACCATCTCCGGCGGCGCCACCGCCCGCCCCTTCATCACCCACCACAACACCCTGGATATCGATATGTATCTGCGCATCGCCACCGAGCTGCCTCTGAAGCGGCTCATCGTGGGCGGCTTCGAGCGGGTGTATGAGATCGGACGTATCTTCCGCAACGAGGGCATGGACCCCAAGCACAACCCCGAGTTCACTACCATCGAGCTCTATGAGTCCTATGCCGATTTCCACGACATGATGGACATCGCCGAGGGCATCCTGTCCTCCGCCGCCAAGGATATCCTGGGGGACTATCACGTCCAGTGGCTGGGAGAGGACATCGACCTGACCCCCGGCTGGAAGCGGCTGACCATGATCGACGCGGTGAAGCAGTATGTGGGAGTGGACTTCAACGCCATCAGCGACGACGAGACCGCCTGCCGGGCCGCCGAGGCCGTCGGCATCGACCTGGAGGGCTGCGAGCGCACCTGGGGCACCGCCCTGTATGAGTGCTTCGACCAGCGGGTGGAGGAGAAGCTGATCCAGCCCACCTTCATCACCATGTACCCTGTGGAGGTCTCCCCCCTCACCAAGCGCTCTCCCCAGGACCCCCGGCTCACCGAGCGCTTTGAACTCTTTATCAACCACTGCGAATTCGCCAACGCCTTCTCCGAGCTCAACGACCCCATCGACCAGCGGGGCCGCTTCGAGCATGAGATCGCGCTCCGGGAGGCCGGCAACGACGAGGCCGGCATGATGGATGAGGATTTCATCACTGCCCTGGAGTACGGTATGCCGCCCACGGGCGGTATGGGCATCGGCATCGACCGCTGTGTCATGCTGCTCACCAACCAGGACACCATCCGCGAAGTGATCCTCTTCCCGACGATGAAGCCGCTGGACTGACGGACAGCCCGCAGACACGCATGAGACCCGGGGTTTCGAGTAGCCGGGGTCACTACAGGTACAGCGATTTTACTACAAATGAAGATCCTTGGATGAAAAGACACGGGACCGCCGGTACGCTGGCGGTCCCGTTCTGCTATCACGATATGGAGTTGAACAAACAATGAGAGAGGATCTCCATAAAAGGCTTGTGGCCGTCAAAACCGCAGATGCGATCAACGCGATCAAGGGTGTACCGGTTTCTGCGGATGCAAAGCTCCTGTCAGAGAAGTGGGTCCGAGGGGAATCGACCGGAGAACAGATGAAGCAGGAGCTGCTTGCCCGCCATCGGAAGATCGCGGCGGAGGAGAAGCGAGGATAATCGCTAAGTCAAAAAGACTATGGGACATAAAAAACGCTGCGGGAGAAAATCTACGGCGGAAACAGGATCGATCTCCCTTACAGACGTATA
>DWZK01000088.1 GCA_019117605.1 Candidatus Intestinimonas stercoravium
ATCGAGCCAGGGCCCGGCGGTAGGATGGGCTCCAGGGGACCAGACGGGGGAGATGGTAGATCTTTCCCCCAAGGCCCTTGATCTCCTTGTCATAATCTGCCGGCTCCGCCCGGTGAGTAAGGAAGTCGAACTGCACCCGGCTCCGGTCGATCTGGCGGTAGTAGTTCATGAGCATAGTCTCCAGGCCGCCGCGGCCCATATAGGTCACGACCTGAAGGATACGGATGGGCTGTCCCACAGTAGCACCTCACATCTCAAGATAGTCCGTCAAGTGGCCAGCAGCGAGTCTATCAGGGGGAAGAACTCCTCCTTCACCCGGGGCACGGTGTAGGCCTGGGCCCGCTCCAGGCCCGCCCGGCCCATGGCCTCCCGGTCCGCCTCCCGGGACATCCGGAGCAGGCAGCCGGCCAGGGCGTCCACGCCGCCGGCGGGGAAGAGGAGGCCGCTCTCCCCGTCCGCCACCAGCTCCCGGGTCCCCCGGTTGCCGGCGGCCACCACGGGCCTGCCGCAGAGCATGGCCTCGATGATATTGAGGGGCATCCCCTCCCGGTGGCTGCACGAGACGATCAGGTCCACCGCCGGGGCCACCTTCTCCAGGTCGGTCCGGTAGCCCTGGAAGCGCACGGTGTCCTCCAGGCCCAGCTCCCCGCACAGGGCCTTGAGCTCCCCCTCCAGGGGCCCGTTCCCCGCCAGGAGCACCCGCAGGCCGGGGATCTCCCCCCGGACCCTGGCCGCCGCCCGGAGGAGGGACGCCTGGTCCTTGTTCCGGTTGAGCTCCCCGGTGCACAGGACCGCGAAGTCCTCCGGCCCCAGGCCCTCCGCCCCCCGCATGGCCGCCCGCTCCTCCGGAGAGGCGGGGCGGTACCGGCCGGGGGAGACCCCGATGCCGTGGATGTGCCCCACCGGACAGTGGAACCTGGCCCGGGCCAGGGCCGCGTCCTCCTCCGCGATGGTCACCACCAGGTCGGTGAGGCGGGAGAAGGCCCGCTCCAGGGGGTAGAACACCAGCCAGTTCTTCCGGGGCGCCCCCCGGTAGAAGTGGAAGCCGTGGGCGATGTACACCACCCGGGTCCCCTTCCGCCGGGCCCCCCGGGCGGCCAGCCGGGTGAGGATCCCTCCCACGGGGGTGTTGCACACGATGAGGTCGTAGTCCTCCGCCTCTATGAGGGCCTTGAGCCGCCGGTAGGCCTCCAGGTTCTGGGGGTCCTTGGGGGAGCGCTGGAAGGGGATGGGGACGTACCGGTCCGCGTACCGGAGCTCCAGCCCGTTCTTCTCCCCCAGGTTGTCCCGGGCGGCCACATGCACCTGGTCCCCCCGCTCCTGGAAGGCCTGGAGATAGGGGAGGTGGAACTGGCAGATGTGGCTGAGCACAGTGGCGGTATATAAGATCTTCTTGCCCATGACGCGCTCCCTCACTTCAAAAACGGTCTGAGGAGGGGATATGTGCCCCGGCGGCTCCCCGTCAGCGCCGGGAGCTGGTAGGCCGTATAGCCGGGGTCGTCGTTGCCCTCGATCAGGACGGGCCCGTCCTCCGTGACGGCCACGTCCCACCCCACATAGCCCACCTGGGGCACCAGGGCGGCGGCCTTCTCCAGCATGGCGACCGTCTCCGCCCAACAGGGGAGCTGGTATCCCCGGAAGGGGGCCCCGGTCTCCGGGTGCGCCGGGTAGATGTTCCCATCGTAGTCACAGCCGTCGCTGCAGATCTTCCCCGTCCCCACGTCCACCAGGGCGAAGATCGCCTTGGCGCTGGCGTTGGCGATCCTCCCGCCGTGGCCCACGGTCACTGTGGCCATCAGGCAGTGGCAGGTCCCGTCCCGAAATATGGTCTGCACCCGGATCGGGTCCACGGCATCCGGGTAGAGCCGGTCCATATCCGGGTGCTGGCGGATCCAGCTCTCCACGATCCCCGGGGCCAGTCCCCGGATCTCGCCGTACACCGCCCGGGCGTCTCTCTCCCGCAGGTCGTATACCAGGATCCCCCGGCCCTGCCCGCCCCGCACCGGCTTGTAGATGACGCGGCTGCTCCGGGCCGTGATGCTCTCCCACTCCGCGGGGGAGAGGGTCTCGCTCCTGGCGCAGGCCCGCCCGTAGAAGTCCCGGAACTTCCGGGCAAAGGCGAACTTGTCCAGGAAGATCTGGTCCGCCGCCTGACGGGAGTTGTACTTTTTCATCAGGGCCTCGCTGACCCGGTAGGTGGTGAAGGTGGCCCGCTCCCGTCCGGACAGGCCGGCGAAGCCGAAGTGATAGTAGTTCGAAGGCGACGCCCCATACCGCAGGCCGCACCAGATCATGTCCAGGCCCGTCAGGAGCCTGGGCCCATGGATCTTTTCCAGATACGCATCCATGCTCTGCGCCGCGTATCGAAGTTTTCCAGTCCATCTGCTCATATCTGTTCCGACGCTCCCATCTCGCGCCCTCCTCTTGCGGTCATATCAGGCTCCTCAGGAACTCCAGGAGCGTGATGGAGGAGTAGGCGCTGTCGAAATCCCAGAACCCATAGGCCAGGAAGAGGAGGAAGGCGCACACGAAGGCCCCCACGGCCAGCGGCTGGGACCGCCTGTTGAAGAGGTGGCGTATGGTCCAGGGGAACATGCACACCGTCCCCAGCTCGAAGTACCGGGCCATCCGGCCGAACATGTTGGCCCCGTTGATCGACGCCAGCAGCATGAACATGAAGCTGACGATGCTCATGTGCAGCAGGAGGTAGTGCCGCCGCTCCATCTGGGGCTCCAGGATGGGGCGGAAGAGGAGGGAGGCCACCGGCACCACGCCGTAGACCGCCACCCGGAAGAGGTTCATGCCCTCGCCGCTGAAGACCATCTCGGAGGACGCCGCCCTGCCGATCGCGTCCGCGTAGGTCAGGAAGGTGGTGATCGTGTCCTCGAAGGTGAGCATCACGGCCACCGTGCCCAGGATGAGCGCCCAGGTCACCCACCGCCAGGGCTTCCCCGTGAGGAGGAGGAGCCCCAGGGCCAGGAAGGCGTAGGTGTGGAAGAGGCCCGCCAGCAGCACCAGCGCCGCGAAGCGGAGCCGCTTCCCCTCCGCCAGATCCGCCACCGCCAGGGCCAGGATGGCCATGGCGATGGTCTGCTTCATGGCCGCCAGGGCGAACATATAGGTGCCCAGGGTGATGTAGGTGAAGAGGTCCAGGGCGAAGGTGTCCTCCTCCGACACCCGCCGCAGGAAGGACACCGTGGCGAAGGCGATGAAGAGGCCGGACAGCATGAAGTAGACGTGGTAGTTGCCGGTGAAGGTGCGGCACAGGGAGGTATAGGCCCCGAAGAGGGGGTTCCGGAGGATGTCCCAGCTCTCCGGGTCCGCCAGGAAGCCGGACAGGAGGGGGGCCGCCCGAAAGCCTTGGATATACGCCGCGGTGTCGTTATAGTCGGTCCGCAGGCCGATCAGCAGGGCCAGGAGGACCGCGATCAGGACCAGGCTGGGGTCCCACCGGCGCCGGAGGTCCTGGAACGCTGCCTGGGGATGCCACCGCCGGGCAGTGGCCGCCAGGAAGCAGACGGCGGTCAACAGGAGGATAAGGGTGAGCATGGAGACCTCCCAAGATACAGATTTGAAGTCAGAAGGGGAGCCGGGAGTGGATCTCCAGATAGGCCCGCTCTATCATGGTGCGCTTTTGACTGTATCCCACATCTATGATAGAGACGTTCGTATCCAGGATACGCCGGTCCATGTACGCAATCACATCCCGCTGTAGGTCGTCATCGATGCGCTTCTGTAGGGAAACGCTCAACATCTTATCCAGCAGCAGGCGGTTGTTATAAGGAATCGTGATATCATAGGACATCTTCTGTTCCGCAGTTAGAAATAGAGCTTCCCCACTGGCGTATGTAAATTCCCAGTATAGTAAATCCCACCATGGTACCTTTTCAAAT
>DWZK01000001.1 GCA_019117605.1 Candidatus Intestinimonas stercoravium
GCCGTGGCAGTGGGCTCCGGCATCCTCTCCGGCAAGCCCGGCGATCTGCTGGACCCCAACGGCAACGCTGTCCGCACCGAGCTGGCCACCATCCTGCTCAACTACTCCAAGCTGGCCCCCGCTGAGGAGGACACCGCCTACACCGAGGAGACCGTCTCCATCGACGTGCCCGAGACCGACGGCATCCCCGCCCACGCTGTCCCCGCCATCGTCACCATCCCCGAGGGTGAGGGCCCCTTCCCCGTGGTCGTGATGCTCCACGGCACCGGCACCGACAAGCACGAGGCGGGCAACGGCTATGACATGGCCGCCGCGGCCATGGCCGAGGCGGGCATCGCCACCATCCGCATCGACTTCATGGGCAACGGCGACTCCACCGCCAGCTACACCGACTACTGCTTCACCTCCGCCAACCTGGACGCCAAGGCCGCCGCCGACTATGTGGCCGGTCTGGACGCCATCGACGCGGACAAGATCGCCGTCATGGGCTGGAGCCAGGGCGGCACCAACGCCCTCTTCGCCGCCGCCGCTTACCCCGAGACCTTCAAGGCCGTGGTGACCTGGGCCGGTTCTGTCACCGACCGCTCCGGCGAGGAGTTCGAGGCCCAGTACGAGACCGCCAAGAGGGACGGCTACTATGTGGCCGAGTACGACTGGCGGGAGCCCCAGCACATCGGCCTGCGCTGGTATGAAGAGAACATGAGCTTCCGGAAGCTGGACGAGGTGGCCAAGATCGAGGCCCCCATCCTGGCCATCCAGGGCATGAACGACACCTCCGTCCTGCCCGAGAACGCGGAGATGATCGTGGAGAACGCCGAGAACGAGGCCACCCGCGCCTACTACATCGAGGACTGCGACCACACCTTCAACGTGTTCACCGGCGACTACACCGCCATCAACGAGGCGATCCAGGCCGGCATCGGCTTCTTCCAGGAGACCCTCAACGGCGGCCTCACCGCCACCGTCACCGCCGTGAGCAAGTACGGCAACGTGACTACCGGCCTGTCCATGGACGCTGTGGCCGGCGCCGGCTATGAGGTGGGCGATATCGTCACCCTCACCGTGGGCGAGACCGGGATGGACGTGCCCTACGGCACCTCCTACAGCGATGTGGACAACGGCAGCGTCATCGTCCTGGCCGACACCGACACCAACACCCTGGCCGCGGCCATCAACATGGGCAACTTCGCTGAGACCTACTCCGCTCCCGAGGGCACTGTCCTCACCCTCGCCATGAAGGAGAAGGGCGGCTATCTGGAGGAGTATGAGATCCGCAACATCGACTCCCTGCGCACCAACGACCGGGCGGACTACGATTCCGACGAGGTGTTCGCCAACTTCCGTCCCATCGTCATGGGCGACATCGCCGAGGGCGTGCTCTACCGCTCCTCCAGCCCCGTGAACCCCGAGCTGGGCCGGAACACCTACGCCGACCAGCTGGCCGAGGCCGCCGGCATCAAGACCGTCCTCGACCTGGCCGACAGCCAGGAGGTCATGGAGGCCTATGAGGGCTATGCCGACACCTACTATGCCACCTGCAACGTCATCGGCCTGGATATGGGCGTGGACTTCGCCGCCGAGGACTTCAACGCCAAGCTGAAGACCGGCCTGGAGCACATGCTCGCCAACGAGGGCCCCTACCTCATCCACTGCAACGAGGGCAAGGACCGGGCCGGCTTCGTCTCCGCCCTGCTGGAGGCCCTCATGGGCGGCACCCTGGATGAGATCGTGGAGGACTATATGACCTCTTACGAGAATTACTACCACGTGGAGAAGGACTCCGAGCAGTACGAGAAGATCGCTGAGAGCAACATCATGGCTTCCCTGCGGTCCATCGCCGGGCTGGAAGAGGGCGCCGACCTGAGCGGCGTGGACCTCCAGGCCGCCGCCGAGACCTATCTCACCGAGACCGTGGGCCTGTCCGCCGAGCAGGTGGACGCCCTCCAGGCCGTCCTCTCCGGCACTGCCGCCGAGACGGAGACCGAGCAGGCCGCCTGAGCAGCGGCCATCCCACGCAGACAGCGCGAATATCTAATAAGGCGCGGGGCCCCGTACAGGGCCCCGCGCCTTCCTCATAGTCCGCCGGCCCGGGGCCGTCCGGACGCCGATCTGCAAAATATCCCGCTCCAGATGTGATTTTTTCCTTTACATGTGTGAAAAAATATGATAGTCTATGAAAGCACGAAATGCGCGTGTATCCAGCCCTGACGCCTCGTTTCGGGACACAGCCCGCTCTCATGCGGGGGCTTCACCCGCCCGTTACGCAGCCCTTGGGCAAAAAGAAATGAAAGGTGGATATCTCCCATGATCCGCAAGGACGAAAAGACGGCCGTTATCGAGGCCAACCGCACCCATCCCACTGATACCGGCTCCCCCGAGGTGCAGATCGCGATCCTGACCGCCCGCATCCAGGAGCTGACCGAGCACCTGAAGGTGCACACCCACGACAACCACAGCCGCCGCGGCCTGCTGAAGATGGTCGGTAAGCGCCGCAAGATGCTGGACTACCTCATGAGCAAGGACATCGAGCGCTACCGCGCCATCATCGCCAAGCT
>DWZK01000089.1 GCA_019117605.1 Candidatus Intestinimonas stercoravium
GAGATGTTCGGCGAGGACGAGCGCATCCTGGCCACCATGGAGAAGGACCCCTGCAAGACCTATGAGGAGGCCATGCTGGAGATCTATCGGAAACTCCGTCCCGGCGAGCCCCCCACGCTGGACTCTGCCGAGACCCTCCTCAACGCCACCTTCTACGACCCCCGCCGGTACGACCTGTCCGCCGTGGGCCGCTATAAGTTCAACAAGAAGATGGCCCTGTGGACCCGCCTGTCCGGCCGCACCCTAGCCCTGCCCGTGGCCGACCCCCGCACCGGCGAGATCATCGCCGAGGCCGGGGAGACCCTCACCCGGGAGCGGGCCAAGGAGCTGGACAACGCCGGCGTGAACGAGGTTGTCCTGGACGTGGACGGCAAGCAGGTGAAGGTGTTCTCCAACAACATGGTGGACATGAAGCACTTCGTGGACTTCGACCCCGAGGTGTGCGGCGTCACCGAGATGGTGTCCTTCCCCGTGCTGTGCCAGCTGCTGGACCGCCGGGAGGCCGAGGGCCTGTCCGACGAGGACTTCCAGGACCTGGTGAAGGAGAACCTGGATAACCTGATCCCCAAGCACATCACCTCCGAGGACATCATGGCCTCCATCAACTACCTGAACTGCCTGGCTCACGGGGTGGGCACCCCCGACGACATCGACCACCTGGGCAACCGCCGCCTGCGCTGCGTGGGCGAGCTGATCCAGAACCAGTTCCGCATCGGCTTCAGCCGTATGGAGCGCGTCATCCGGGAGCGCATGACCACCCAGGATCTGGACGTGGTCACTCCCCAGAGCCTCATCAATATCCGCCCTGTCACCGCCGCCATCAAGGAGTTCTTCGGCTCCTCCCCCCTGAGCCAGTTCATGGACCAGACCAACCCTCTGGCCGAGCTGACCCACAAGCGCCGCCTGTCCGCTCTGGGCCCCGGCGGTCTGAGCCGTGACCGGGCCTCCTTCGACGTGCGAGACGTCCACTACAGCCACTACGGCCGTCTGTGCCCCATTGAGACCCCCGAAGGTCCCAACATCGGCCTGATCTCCTATCTGGCCTCCTACGCCCGCATCAACCGCTACGGCTTCATCGAGACCCCCTACCGCAAGGTGGACAAGGCCACCGGCCAGGTCACCGATGAGATCGAGTATATGACCGCCGACGTGGAAGACGAGTACACCATCTGCCAGGCCACCGAGCCGGTGGACGAGAACAACCGCTTCGTCAACGAGCGCATCACCTGCCGCCACCGCAACGAGATCATCTCCGTGCCCGCCAGCCAGGTGGACTACGTGGACGTGTCCCCCAAGATGATGGTGTCCATCGCCACGGCCATGATCCCCTTCCTGCAGAACGACGACGCCAACCGCGCCCTGATGGGCGCCAACATGCAGCGTCAGGCCGTGCCTCTGCTCCGCCCCGAGGCCCCCATCGTGGCCACCGGCCAGGAGCACAAGAACTGCATCAACTCCGAGGTGGCCATCCTGGCCGAGGGTCCCGGTACCGTCACCAAGGTGTCCGCCCGGTATATCACCGTAAAATATGACAACGGCAGCACCAAGGAGTACCGCCTGACCAAGTATCTGCGCTCCAACCACGGCACCTGCATCAACCAGCGCCCCATCGTGGACGTGGGCCAGCGGGTGGAGTTCCAGGACGTGCTGGCCGACGGCCCCTCCACCGACCGGGGCGAGATCGCCCTGGGCCGGAACATCCTCATGGGCTTTATGACCTGGGAAGGCTACAACTACGAGGACGCCGTACTGCTCAACGAGCGCATGGTGCGGGAGGACGTGTTCACCTCCATCCACATCGAGGAGTATGAGCTGGAGGCCCGGGACACCAAGCTGGGTCCCGAGACCATCACCCGTGACATCCCCAACGTGGGCGAGGACGCCCTGCGGGACCTGGACGAGCACGGCATCATCCGCATCGGCGCGGAGGTCCACGCCGGCGACTACCTGGTGGGCAAGGTGGCCCCCAAGGGCGAGGCCGAGGCCACCGCGGAGGAGAAGCTGCTCCGGGCCATCTTCGGCGAGAAGGCCCGTGAGGTCCGTGACACCTCTCTGAAAGTGCCCCACGGCGAGAGCGGCACCATCGTGGACGTGAAGATCTTCACCCGGGAGAACGGCGACGAGCTGGGCCCCGGCGTCAACCAGTGCGTCCGCGTCTATATTGCCCAGAAGCGTAAGATCTCCGTGGGCGACAAGATGGCCGGCCGCCACGGCAACAAGGGTGTCGTGTCCCGCATCCTGCCCCAGGAGGATATGCCCTTCCTGCCCGACGGCACCCCCCTGGACATCGTGCTGAACCCCCTGGGCGTGCCTTCCCGTATGAACATCGGTCAGGTGCTGGAGGTCCATCTGGGCTACGCCGCCAAGACCCTGGGCTGGAAGGTGGCCACCCCCATCTTCAACGGCGCCACCGAGGAGGACATCCAGGAGTGCCTGAAGATGGCCGGTCTGGCCCGGGAGGTGGGCTATGACGAGCCCCTCATCGGCAAGCAGCTCTATTTGCCCGACGAGACCGCCGAGAACGGCATCCGTCCCCTCACCCCCGAGGAGATGGAGGACAAGGTCCAGGTGCGGGAGTGGCAGAAGGCCGGGCAGCTGCGCCTGGTGGACGGCAAGAACTGGCTGTACGATGGCCGCACCGGCCGGCGTTTTGACAACCCGGTCACCGTGGGCTATGTGTACTTCCTGAAGCTGCACCACCTGGTGGACGACAAGATCCACGCCCGCGCCACCGGCCCCTACTCCCTGGTCACCCAGCAGCCTCTGGGCGGCAAGGCCCAGTTCGGCGGTCAGCGCTTCGGCGAGATGGAGGTGTGGGCCCTGGAGGCCTACGGCGCCGCCTATACCCTGCAGGAGATCCTGACGGTGAAGTCCGACGACGTCACCGGCCGTGTGAAGACCTACGAGGCCATCGTCAAGGGGCACAATGTGCCCAAGCCCGGCGTGCCCGAGTCCTTCAAGGTGCTCATCAAGGAGCTCCAGTCCCTGTGTCTGGACATGAAGGTGCTGGACGCCGAGGGCAATGAGATCGAGCTCAAGGACGAGGACGAGGACACCTATCAGCCCGGCAGCCGGGACGACTACTATGACCGGGACGACGACTATGCCTACCAGGAGGAGAAGGAGAGCGAGCTGGCCTCCGCCGGCGGCTTCACCTTCAAGGGCGACAGCGACGACGACGACCTGGCCATGGATATGGACCTGGACGAGAGCGGAGACGAGGACCGCTTCGACTCCGACGAGGACTATAACTAATTGACGGGAGGAGATTACAACACATGAGTTATGCTGAGTTTGACGCCATTCAGATCGGGATCGCCTCCCCCGAACAGATTCGCGCCTGGTCCTACGGCGAGGTAAAGCGCCCGGAGACCATCAACTACCGCACTCTGAAGCCGGAGAAGGACGGCCTGTTCTGCGAGCGGATCTTCGGCCCCACCAAGGACTGGGAGTGTAACTGCGGAAAGTATAAGAAGATCCGCTACAAGGGGAAGATCTGCGACCGCTGCGGCGTGGAGATCACCCGCTCCAAGGTCCGCCGGGAGCGCATGGGCCACATCGAGCTGGCCGCTCCCGTCTCCCACATCTGGTACTTCAAGGGCATTCCCTCCCGGATGGGCCTGCTGCTGGACATCAGCCCCCGGATTCTGGAGAAGGTGCTCTACTTCGCCAGCTATATCGTCATTGATCCGGGCTACACCCCCCTGTCCCGCAACCAGATCCTGTCCGAGAAGGAGTACCGGGATATGCGGGAGAAGTACGAGGACGATTTCGACGCCGGCATGGGCGCCGAGGCGGTGAAGAAGCTGCTGCAGCAGATCGACCTGGAGCAGCTCTCCACCCAGCTCCGCGCCGAGCTGAAGGACGCCTCCGGCCAGAAGAAGGCCCGCATCGTCAAGCGCCTGGAGGTGGTGGACGCCTTCCGCCTCTCCGGCAACAAGCCCGAGTGGATGATCATTGACGTGCTGCCCGTCATTCCCCCGGAGATCCGGCCCATGGTCCCCCTGGACGGCGGCCGGTACGCCTCCTCCGACCTGAACGACCTGTACCGCCGGGTCATTAACCGCAACAACCGCCTGAAGCGGCTCATCCAGCTCAACGCCCCGGACATCATCGTCCGCAACGAGAAGCGGATGCTCCAGGAGGCGGTGGACGCCCTCATCGACAACGGCCGCCGGGGCCGGGCCGTCACCGGCGCCAACAACCGGGCCCTCAAGTCTCTGTCCGACATGCTCAAGGGTAAGCAGGGCCGCTTCCGCCAGAACCTGCTGGGCAAGCGCGTGGACTACTCCGGCCGTTCCGTTATCGTGGTCGGCCCCAGCCTGAA
>DWZK01000090.1 GCA_019117605.1 Candidatus Intestinimonas stercoravium
TGCCGCTTTGCGAGTATTTTTTGACTTCGATCAATGATTCTTACGGCATCAACAAGAAATTCTCTCCAGCCGCGCTGCTCCTGCTTGAGCGTCAGGAGTGGAGAGGGAATTCCAGGGAGCTGCGAAATGTGGTAGAAAGGCTGGCGATCCTCTCTCCTACTGACGAAATATCAGAAGCATTTACCAGTAAAATCATACAAGAGAGTATCTACATCCCTGCGGAGCTCCCTATCTCCGTCAGTCCCCCGCCCCAGATCATCAATTTCTATCGAGCCCTCTCCAAAGAATCAATTATCGCCGCACTCAACCAATGCGGTGGAAATAAGCGCAAGGCGGCAGAAACTCTAAATGTCTCCCGCTCCTTTTTCTATAAAAAGCTCAGAGAATACGGCTTGATCGAAAAGCATCCGCCCCGCACGTCCGAACAAGACTAACGCTTGAGTTTTTGAGGGGAATGTCATAAAACTGTTTTCCCAGTTTCAAGGCGGACAGGCTGTTGCTCAGAGCCGGATCCGTGATCTTGCCGTTGAAGAAACGGTCGTTGGCCATATGCCCGATGACCACATCGCGGCCAGCGGCTATAGCGGCATACCGCTGATAAATGCGAGAGCCTTTGGTAGCTCCCAGCTTCCCTCGGTCGAAGGCAATCAGCAGTGCCCATTCCAGGCCGACTTCCACATCGAGGATCTTGAGGCCGGTCAAGTCGGCCTGCAAAGTGCAGTGTTTCCCCCGCTGGACAGTTGCGCGGCTGTATCCGCTCAAAAGCCTCTCTGCCAAAATCACATCGGTCCCGGCTGATGGGAGCAGGTCTGCGCCGTGATAAAGATCGACGGTTTTATTGGTGGAATGATAGCGACCTTCGTACTCGATAAATGGCCGCTTATCATCTAAAATTTTAATCTTTCCGCGCCGCTTACAATAAGCGCGGCGCTACTCTCAAACATCCGATGCCCGGACAAGCCTGCTCTCGCAAGGCTTTCCGGGCATCGTTTACAATAGGCGTGTCGCTATGTATCCCGCATCGAGAAAAAGGCGCTCAAGAAGCTGAAGGACGCCATGGAGGGGCATTAGAGAGCAGGCGGTCCGCGCAGAAGAGGGCCCGCTCCGTGTGGAGCGGGCCTTCCCGCGTGTACGGGCCTCCGTCCGGGTCTGCTTCCTCCGCGCCGGCCGCGCCTCGGGGCGCAGCAGAGCCTCTCGCCCCGTCCTCTGCCGGACGCCCTGTCCCGCCCCTTTCCATCATCCGGCGGCCTTCTCCAGGTACCGGTCCAGGCGTCTGTCCACGATCTCGCGCACCTCTTCCCGCCCGATGGTGTCGAGGAGCATCGTCCCGCCCAGGCTGTTCAAATATCGGTTCGCTTCCACATAGTGATATCTGCCGATCCTCTCCCCCCGCGCTCTCCTGGCCGCCATGCAGTCCAGGACGCCCAGAGCGATCTCCCTGTTCGCCATGAAGTTGCTTGAGGAGAGCAGGATGACCGTGGACGCATATGCGCCGTCACAGAGCAGATCTGCCGCGTGGAAGTGGTCCGCCGCCGCCCCGTCATAGATCAGATGTCCCGTCCACCAGAGCCTGGACAGGCAATTCATGAAGCAGGAGCGCTTTGTCCCCCGCATAAAGAAGAACGAATTTTTGATGTCCTGTTCGCTGCCGCCGTCCAGCTCTCGTCCCCTTCTGTATCTCACATAGTCCCAAAACGGCCCGAACAGCGCTCCGGCCCAGAGGCGCTCGTCCGCGGCAAGGGCGGGGGACAGGCCGCGCAGGCCGGTATAGACCCGTTCGATGTTGCGCCGGTCGGAGGTGTTGAAGTCCTCGCTCATGTCCAGGTCGATCGCATCATATCGGACTTTTGAGTTCCTCCACCAGCCGTTCTCCTCGAACACTGCGATGAACCAGCTGGGGGTGGGGTCTGAAAAATGCGCCCTGTACTTGAAGAAGTTCATCTTGATATCGTCGATGGCCTCTTGAGCAAGATACGGCAGGACCATCACTCGCACATCCCTTCGCTGTAAGAATCCAGTTCCCTCAGGCTGCGTGATATGGGGTCTGCGAAGATAGACTGGCAGACCGAGAGGAGCGCGTCGCTTTGGATGTCCAGCGTCTCCACCGGCTGGCGGCCCTCCTCCAGGATGGACTCGATCACCTGATACCAGTGCATGGACGTATAGCTCTCATCGTCCCGCATCAGGTACATCCTTTGGAGCACGATCACCAGCGCGGGGAGCAGGACCAGAGAGAAGGCGGTGGCCCTGAACGTGCTCTTGCCCAGGCGCGCATACAGCTCGAATACATCTTCCGAGAGCCCGATCGTTATGTGCTCCCCACTGTCGGTGTCCACGCTCATCGTCCCCTTCTTTTTGTCCTTCAGAGGGATGATGCGCAGGATGGAGGGCAGCGAGCCGATATCTCTATCGTCCTTTTTCACTGTATAATCTTTTGCGCTCCCGATGGCGATGATCTGATGGCGGCGGAAATCGAACGACTGTCCCCGGCGGTCGGGATGGAAGGCCCCTGAAGTGAAGCCGGCGACCTCCCTGTCCATGACGATGAACGTCCGAACTTCTATCTTGTTCGCGACCTGGTCGGCGGGGAACCTGAACCCCAGCACATCTTCGCTCGTCGAGATCGCCGTCCGGTAGCATGTGACCGGACACTCTATATGGACCACGAATCTCGCCGCCTTTGCATCTATCAGCGCGCGTATGTCGGCATCGTCCAGATGGAAGCGGACCTCCCCATACACTTCGGAGAAGCGAGCCTCCACTTCTATCTCGGCGGAGAACGACGAGCCGATGTAGTCGTCCCCATAGTCGTTCAAGATCGGATAGGGTGAGAGCCTATTTTTTACTCGCAAAATAATCCACCTCCATCATGCAGTAGTAGCCGTCAAGATCCACCTGGAACCCCAGCCGCAGCGGCGCTCCCTTCGTGAGGTCCTGGAGATAGACCGTGTTCCCCGCCGTTTTGACGATCTTCGCCCGGCTCCCGCCCCCCTGGAGCTGTACGGCCCGGACCGGCAGGTCCAGTTCGCTCTGCTCCCCTGAAAGGGCGAACACCATTTTCCCGTATTTGGCAGAGGACGGTGAGATGAGGTCCAACACATACATGCCCTTCGACACATCTCTGCATGTGAGTCGTTTTTTCACGTCGATCTTTTTGTACCCGGTGCGTCCGCCCTCTCTGTCGCCCCCCGGCAGAGAGGAGGACGCCCGTGGGGACCCGCCCCGCCCCCGCGCGCCTCCCGCCTCTTGGGGCGGGCCGCCCGCTATCAGGCCGAGCTGCCTTGCCCGCTTTCTGCTCGGCGCCACTTCCTTCCCCACCAGCTCCTTTATCCCTGCGGACAGCTCGCTCTTCTCGAGGCCCCTCTGCCCCGGCGCATCGATCCGGTCAGGCAGGAAATCGCTCGCGCCGAAAGCGTCTATCGAGGCGCTGTTCGCCTTGCCGAAGTTGCGGAGCACCTGCTCTTTGAGATACTTCTTAAGGTCCCGGAGCGCGCCTGCGCAGACCTCACGGTCCTCGCGGCAGCGCCCGGGCTCCCAGGCATCGTGTGACGGGACCTCCATCTTCTTGAACGTCTCGTTCATCTTTTCTCCGTCGATAATCAGCACCCCGTAGAATTCGATGCTCCCGCTGATGCGGTCCTGCTCCAATATGCGCATCCCCGCGCTCCTGGTGATCAGGATCTTCCTCCCAAAGCCCTCCCCCTCCTTGAGGTACAGGGTGCACTCTCCATCTGAAAAGCCGTATCTCTGGCCGTAGACACGGCTGTCCAACGGGATGCGCAGGATATCCGGGTCCGGCGATGTGAGGATGTGGTGATAGATCAGCAGCGCCTTTATGTCCTCGCTCTCGTGCGGATCCAGCCGCGCCATGTACTGCGCCAGCGTCCCTCTGTCGATCTGTTCATCCTGGATGAGGACTTCCAGTTTCCCCTTGACCACAGAGACCATGAAATCCAGCAGGACGGCCCTGATGAATGCCGTCTTGAAGTCCCCATCCATGTGCATGCCCAGGATGTAGATGTCCGTCCCGGACGCCTTTCGCCGGTATCCCTCGTGGAGCGCGGCCAATTCCCGCATCGCCACGTATCTCTCATCTTCAGAGTAATATCCCACGCCGGTCGTCCACCCCAGATCGGGGTCCTGGAAGGAGATGAGCTTTGCCACACCGATGTTGGAGGGCAGCCCCTGGACATCCAGAGAAGAGTAGAACACGGTGCGAAGGTCGGAACATGCGAAGGCCGCCGACTTGCCGATCCCGAAACTGCCGCCGGAATCTTTCCCCTTGTTGGAAGAGCCGCTCTCTTTGACCAGGCGGCTCCAGCCCGTGCCCTTTGCACAGGTATCGCTGCCCTCCAGCCCTACGGTGCCCTGGTCGCTGATCCGCAATACGGCTATGCTGCTCCCGTCCAGCGTCCCGGCGGCACGCACGAAGAAGCGATAGGCGTCCGGCTCTTCCCGGTTGCTGTCGCGGCACATAGCCACAGCGGCTCTGAGCCGCCCCACGTCCGGGATCTCCTCCACCGGCAGCTGGAACAGCGAGAACTCTACCCGTGTGGCGCCCGCGTATCCGGGGATCGCCGCATCCAAAGCGTTCTGGATGGTCTCACGAACGAGCGAGCGGGTCAGATCCGCGGTAAAAGTCTCTATCCCCGCGTCATTGATGCCAGAGAACATGGAATTTTGGTTCGCGATGAAGCGCCACTGTCTCATCCGCCGTCCATCCCTTCCTACAGTTCGAACTTCTGCGACTTCGTCCGAGAGCGGAATTTTTGCTTGGTCTCTCTCACTTCCGCCTCGATCGCAGAAAAGATCTTCTTGATATCTTCGTCCGTATATGCGTAGTTGGAGCGGTTGGAGCAGTTCCCCAGCAGCCGCAGTGCTTCGATGATCCGGTTGGTCCGGCTCTCTGCGATGCGTTTGAACCTTTCAGCCTTCGTCTCTTCAGTAGCCACAGTTTTTCCTCCTTTTTCTATATGATATCTCTATATATATGATATGTCAACAATATACGTCAAATATTGTGTATATATTTTCTGTATCACATCGTATCCTCTATAGATCTCATCCTCTGTGTTATATGGCAGATATCGTCTCCAGCGCGATCGGCGAGACGCCGTTCCCCTCCGCCCGCCGGACCGGCCGGGATGAGAAAAGGCCGGGAAACACCTGTGATGTGTTTCCCGGCCTTCGGGGCATATAGGGGATCTCTGCGCCCCGGTCCCGCCTTGCGCAGGGCATATCCGACCAGTTCGGATCTTCACCCTTCCTGTCACGATCTTGCGTGCCCACGCCCATCCGGGGGGCATGACCTCTTCATTTAAGGAGCTTGGCACTGAGCAGAGCCACCATAGGCACAGTGAGGATGATGCCCACGGATCCGGCCACGCTCTGGATGAGCTCTATGGCCATAGTGTCGCTGTTGATGATCTGGATCATGGGGTAACCGTAGACCTGGAAGAGCACCAGCATGTTCAGCGACGCGCCGGCGAAGGCCAGGATCAGGGTATTGGCCATGGTGCCCATGGCGTCCCGGCCGATATTCATCCCCGAGCGGAACACCCGCCCGGGCTGGATGGAGGGCTCCACCTCCCGGAGCTCGTTGCAGGCGGAGGCAATGGACATGGCTACATCCATCACCGCCCCCAGAGAGGCGATGAGGATGCCGCTGACCAGCAGGCCCCGGATCTGGAGCGGGGAGTCGTAGGCCCGGAGGACCAGGTCCTCCGCCTCCGACATATTGAAGCCGCTGATGGGTGTGATCTGCCCCACCGCCCAGGCAAAGAGCCCCGCCACGGCCACGCCGCACACGCAGCCCAAGGCCGCCACCAGGGTCTTGCGGGTGAAGCCCGTGAGCATCAACAGCGAGGCCGCCGCCGTGAGGGCGGCGATGGCCACGGACGTGGGGATCGGCGGCGCGCCCCGCAGCAGGAGCGGGATGAGGAGGAACCAGATCCCCGCCAGGGTATACGCCAGGCCCAGCAGGGCCATGATCCCCTTCTTCCCGCCGACGAGGACCAGGATCAGGCAGAACACCACCAGCATCCCGATGAGCACCGAGCCCCGGTCATAGTTGGGCACGGAGATGATGTAGGGCTCCCCCTGGTCGTCGTAGTCCAGCCGGACGATCACCCGGGTGCCCAGCTCGCAGTCCACATTGGCGTAGGCGCTGAGGTAGTTGATGGTCTCCAGCACCGCCCCTCTGTGGGGCCCGCTTAGGATCTCCACCTCGATCTCCTGGCTGCCGAGGCGCAGCCCCCCGCTCCACGGCTCCGGCTGGGCGTCATCTGCCAGGATATCAGTCACTTTCGCCACAGCGAAGGACCTCTTCTGGGCCGCGGTGCGCTCCCCGTCCTCCTGCCGGAGGAACAGGCCGCCCAGGACCAGGAGCAGGAGCAGGGCCGCCCCCACGATGATGCCCGCCCACCGCCGGCCATCCATGGGCGGCCGGTGCGGCTGGGGCGTTGGTGGCTTCTTTTCCGCTGAACGCATATCCGTCCTCTTCCTCTCTCAGGTGCATCCAAGACGGGAGCCGTCCGCCCGAAGGCGGACGGCTCCCCTTGTTCATCTCGTGTATACTGATCTCTCAGGCTCCGCTCAGCCTTCCAGAGCCAGATAGCGGCTCAGGATGGTGGCCAGCTCCGCACGGCTGCTCTGGCCGGCGGGGGCCAGCAGGCCGCCGTCCCGGCCCTGGATCAGGCCGGCTCCCACGGCCCAGGACATGGCATCCCGGGCATAGGCGCTCACCTGGCCCTCGTCAGGATAGGCATCCAGTGCGCTGCCGCCGGCGGTGCTGCCGCCCATATGGGACTGGTAGCGGTAGAGCATGGCCGCCAGCTGCTCCCGGGTCACGGGGTCATTGGGGGCGAAGATGCCGGTGTCATAGCCGGTGACCACGCCCGCCTGGCTGGCCCAGCCCACCGCCTGGGCGTACCAGCTGCCGCTCTCCACGTCGGGGAAGGCGGAGCCGCCGGTATAAGTCTCGCCGGACATGCGGTAGAGCACCGTGGCCACCATGGCCCGGCTCACCGTCATATCGGGGGCGAAGAGCCCGCCGGACACGCCCTGCATCAGGCCGTTGGCGACGACATTCTGGACTGCGCCGGCGTACCATGCGCCCGCGGGCACATCTGTGAACACGGTGGGAGCCAGAGGCGTCTCACCCTCGCCGATCTCAGTGCCGCCGCCCTGGCCGGAAGAGCCGCTCTGCCCCGGCGCGGTCACCACGGTGGAGCTGTTCTCCGGGTCGTGGTCCTCATCGGTCTCCGGGGGCTCGGGCGTGGGCTCGTCGGGCTCCTCAGGCGCTTCGGTGCATACGATGTCCGCCCGGTCCCGGATGCGGATGCGGGGCGCAGGGCCGTCGAAGGTATCGTCATAGGAGGCCAGACCGGTGGCGGTGATGGCGCAGCCTACCTCCAGCCCCTCCACGTCCTGATCGGTGGTGATGTAGCCGTCGATGAACACCCGGCCCACATCGCCGTTCTCGTCCCTGACCATGATGGTCTGGACCAGGCCGTTCTCCTCCTGGAAGGAGGTCACGGTGCCCTCCAGCGTTACCAGACTGCCCAGGACAGAGCCGTCGTTGAGCTGGGCCGCAGTGATGGCCTTGGGGGCGGGAGCGGCGCCCTCGCCGACCTTCTCGATGCTGTCCACGGCGATCTGCCGCTCGCCCTGGTAGGAGGAGGTGGTGCCGGTGATCCGAACGATGTCGCCGATCTTGAAGTCTCCCGCCACAGGGAAGGCGTTGACGCCGGCGGTGTCGTCCTGGACGTAGATGCAGTCGAAGAAGGCGGTGTCTCTGTCATAGCCGGAGGCGTTGGAGGTGACCACGCCCTCGATGGTGTAGCGGACGCCCTCTTCCGGCTCCGCCTGCACGTCGGCGATGTGGCTGACGGTGACAGGATTGAGGTATTCCACCAGGTTCTCGCAGATATCATAGTTGGAGTAGTTCTTTTCCGCTCCGGAGTCCTCTACCGTGGCCTGGACCTCGAAGTTGGACATGAAGGCAGCGCCGGCGACGATGATGAGGCCCTGATCCTCCACCTGCTCGGTGGCCAGGACCATCAGGCGGTCGTCCCCTTCGGACACGGGATATTCAGGGATATCTCCGCCCAGGCCGTCGTGGTCGTTGTCGCTGGAGTAGGTGGAGTCGTGGCCGTAGACCACCGGCGTGACTGTCGCGGGCAAGACGCTGGTGGGCGTACCGCTCTCATCCACCGCATAGACGGTAGAACCGCCGTAGTTGCTGTAGAGCTGGGAGTACATGTTGTTGTCGGGGTTCTCAGGGTCGAACTCCACGCCGTCCATCAAGAAGCTGTCGAAGTTATAGGTGGACAGGTAGAGCCTGCGGTTGGAGTCCCCGCCGTTGCGCTCGTCATCAGAAGCCGTGTCATCGCCCAGGCGCAGCGAGGAGCCCAGCGCCTCCAGGAGCTGGTTCTGGGTGGCGGCCATGTGCAGGATGGTGGGGTCATCCTGGATGACGCTGTAGTTCTCATAGACGTCGCCCCAGCCGGACACCACGACCGTGCCGCCGGCAGCGTTGAAGGCCGCCAGGGCGTCCAGCTCCTCCTGGGAGTAGGTCCGCGGGTCGCTCTGGGCCTCCGCCAGCCGCCGGGAGGGAGCGGTGAGGATGATGGCCTTATACTTCCCGTCCGCATTCTCGCAGGCGGCGATCAGATCGCCGCTGGTCTCCAGCTCCACGGTGCGCACCAGATGACCGGCCGCCAGGTTGCCGAAGTTGCCCATGGAGTCCTTATAGTTGCCGTTGACATACTCGTTATAGTGGGAGGCGTCGATGCCGATATACACCAGCTTCTCCGCGTCCAGCACGTCCAGGGTCACGTCCATGCTGTAGGTGTACTGGGTCCCGCCCTGGGTCATCGCCACTGTGACGGTGATGGTGGTGAGCCGGGCCTGGGTCGGGGTGTAAGTCCACTCCACTGCCAGCGTGCCGCCGGAGGCGTCCACGGTGTAGCCGGTGGTGTCGGTATACAGGGTCTCGCCTCCGCTGGTGTAGGTGATGGAGTCCACCGCGGCCGCTTCCGTCTCGCTGTTGAAGAGGTTGGTGGTGATGGTCACCGGCTCATCCGTGACGGGATTCTCGGTGCCGCACTCCACGGAGGAGATGCCCAGCTTCAGGGTCTCGCCCACCCAGACGGGAGCGGTGACGGCCAGGTCGCCGTCGCCCTGGGTGACCCGGATGAAGTAGTAGCTGTAGTCGGCGGGGATGGTGCAGGTGAGCTCGCCGGAGGCCAGCTCCTCCGGGTCGTCCCAGGTGTGGGCCACCGCGCCGGAGTTCACCACCACCTCCACGCGGGTGATGGAGTCGGCGGCGTCGGGGTCGTAGACCGAGACGGCGATCTCCGCGGCCTCTACGCTGTCGTCATCAATGATGGAACCCAGCATCTGACCGTTGAGGCTGTACTGGATCTCCAGGTTCTTGTCCTCGGTGGCGTAGATGCGGCGGTCCCGGATGGCCTGATAGATGCCCTCCTCGGAGAAATCGTCGGTAAGGATGACGTCACGGGCGTCGTTGGCGTTGCCCCACTTGCCCTTGTGGTTGTCCTGGTTGTTGGTGGGGCCCACATGCCAGCCCTTGTCCAGAGCCATGATGTACTGCTCATAGCTGGGATAGTAGCCGCCCGCGCCGATGGCGCCCTCGCCGTTGCCCACTTCCACCAGCTGGATGCGGGTGTCGATGACGGGGTCCCAGTAGGCGAAGTCGACGAAGTTGCCGAAGGTGGTGCCGGGGTGGTTGAACTGGTTGATGGAGTTCACGCCCTCGGCCTGGCTGAGCAGGGAGTAATAGGCCTTCAGCCCGGCGTCCGACGTCTTGCTGTTGAGGGTGTCGTTGTTGCGGGAGACCAGGCCCTCGGTGTTGAAGGTGTTGATGTGGCCGGGGCCGCCGGACCAGGTCATCTCGAAGCCGGCCAGGGCCACCAGTTCCCCGGCGTGCTCGTCGTTGAAGCCGGCCACCGCGCCCTTGTACTCCTCCCAGGTGGCCAGGCTCTCCCCGGTCATCTGGCTCTTGTCATAGAGGGCCTGCTCCGGGTTGGAGGAGCTGGTGCTGTCAAAGTAGTTGGAGTGGTCGGTGAAGGCCACGAAGTCCACGTTTGCGCTCTCGGGCAGTCCGGCCACATAGTCCAGGGCGGACTCCAGGGAGCCGGAGCCGTCAGAGTAGGTGGTGTGAGAGTGGAGCTGCCCGAAGTAGAGCTGATAGGCCGCCTCGCCCACAGTGAAGCTCCAGGTGCGGGAGGCGCTCTTGCCGCCCGTCCGGGTGACGGTGACGGCGGCGGTATAGCGGCCGTCTGCCAGATCGGCGGCGGGGGTATAGGAGGCGGTGTTCCCCTCGATGGTCATATCCGCCCCGTCCGCCACCGTCACGCCGCTGCCGGTCAGGGTCAGCTTGGCTGCGGGGGACTCTCCCGCGTTGGCAAAGGTGACCGAGATCACGGGCCGCTTATCCTCGCCGGTCTCTGCCCCGGCGTCGGGGGACACGGCGGTGATCACAGGCTCGTCCTTCACGGTGAGGATGGCCGTGCCGAGGAAGGCCGCTCCCTTGCTGTCCGTGCCGGAGACCGCCAACTCCAGGGTCCCCTCCGTCAGGGCGGAGCCGGGGATGGTAAAGGACCAGACCCCGTTCTCCAGCACAGGCTGGACCGTGGTCCCGCCGTACTGGGCGGAGACGGTCTGGACGCCGAACACCGCGTCCACGGTAAAGGTGACGGTGTAGTCGGTCCCCACGAAGGCGTCGGTGAGGACGCCGAAGGTCACGGTGGGCACGTTGACCACACCCTCGGTGACGTTCACGCCCTCCGCCAGGGGGCAGAACAGGAAGGTGTAGATATCATAGTCGGTGACATTGTACATGCTGTAGGTCTTGAAAGACCCGCCGTAGTACTCCAGGTACTGGGAATAGCGGCCGTTGAACTTTGCGGTGCGGCTCTCCAGGCTGTAGCCGGAGCCCAGCACGGCCAGGGTCCAGTCGGCGTCCTCGGAGGCCTCCTGGCTGTAGAAGGCGTTGTTGCCGGTGCCGTTGGAGCACAGGTATCCGTAGCTCTCGTTATGGAAGCGGTAGTACTCCCCATTGTGCTCCACGGTGAACACCGCCGCGCCGTTGCCGGGGACAGCCGCGCCGTCTGCAAGCTCGGTGGGAGCGTTCTCAATGGAGGGGCTCTCCGCATTGTCGTCCTGGCCCGCCAGCACGCCCTGGGCGGACAGGTTGTAGAGCACGACCTGGTCCCCCTCCTCGGGGAGGTCCCCGCCGGGCTCCGGGATGTCGCCGGTGACCTTGTAGAAGGCCAGGGCGAACATGTCCTCGCTGCCTGCGCTGATATTATAGTACGCGCTCCAGTTGTCTTTGGAGTCATACCACTCCATGTAGGCATCCCGGACGGTATTGCGGACGTACCACAGGCCGTCCTCCGCCTCTACCAGCTCCCACTTGTCGTTCTTCTCGTCAAGCGGCATACTGGTGAATTCGTCCCCCATGCTGATCTTCTGCCCGTCATAGGAGAACGACCAGGTCCCGTCACCGTTGTCGGTGACCGTCCACACATCGGAGGCGCTGTACCCGCTCAGGGTGCCGTCGCTGCCTACGGTCACGTCGGTGCCGTTGTTGTAGTGGCCGGTATAGGTGGCCGACAGGGCCTTCCCGTAGGCCGGGTTATAGATGACCACTTCCTCCCCGTCCGCGATGGGGGCGTCCGGGTCGGAGGGGCCGGGGTCCTCTCCCTCTGCCTTGTAGAAAGCCAGGGCGAACATGTCCTCGCTGCCCGCGCTGATATTATAGTACGCGCTCCAGTTGTCTTTGGAGTCATACCACTCCATGTAGGCATCCCGGACGGTATTGCGGACATACCACAGGCCGTCCTCCGCCTCCACCAGCTCCCACTTGTCGTTTTTCCCGTCAAGCGGCATACTGGTGTGGCTGTCCCCCATGCCGATCTTCTGCCCATCATAGGAGAACGACCAGGTCCCGTCACCGTTGTCGATGACCGTCCACACGTCAGAGGCGCTGTACCCGGTCAGGGTGCCGTCGCTGCCTACGGTCACATCGGTGCCGTTGTTGTAGTAGCCGTTATAGGTGGCCGACAGGGCCTTCCCGTAGGCGGGGTTATAGATGACCACTTCCTCCCCGTCTGCGATGGGGGCGTCCGGGTCGGAGGGGCCGGGCTCTTCCGTGCCGCCGCCCTCTAGCTTGTAGAGGGTGAAGTCGCAGGGGTAGCCGCCAGGCTGGCCGGCGATCGTACTGTCTTTATACGCACGGAATTTGTTCTCGGAGCTCTTATTGCTGGCCAGGGTCACCGTGTCCTCTCCCACGCCGTGGAACTGGAACGTCCCGTCGGCGAAGGTCACGTCCCAGACGTAGTCCCCCTTCGAAATGCCGTTCGCATTGCCGCCCTTGGGGGCCACCGTGACGCCGTTGGCGTCGGTGAGCACGGCGGTCTCGCCGTCCACCGTGATATCCCACACGATGCCGGAGGCGGGATCGGTGAGGGTATCCGCGCTGGTATCCACCTCCGCGGCGGGGAGCCAGGTGCCGCTCAGCGCCTCCACCGCATAGTCGTCCACCGTCATCACATACTTGCCAGTGGTGAATTCCGCCTGTTCTGTGATCTTCTCAAAAGTTCCCGTGCCCTCCGCGGCAAAAGCCCCGGCAGGCAGGGCGCTGAAAGCCATGGAAATGGACATCAGCGCCGCCAGCGCTTTTCGTTGCCATCGTGTTTTCGTCATTTAAAGACCATCCTTCCTCACAGACGATAGCCGCGGCTCTCTCACGAGCCGGGCCGTTTTCCTCTCGCAGGGGCACACATCCCCTCCTTTTGTCATAAAGATACGTGCGGACCTAAATTTATTGTAGCGAATTTTCGGGTCACATGCAACCTGGGCTCTGCGGTTTATCTAATGCTTCTTGTAACGTGAATGTAAAATTCAGATGAAATGCCGGATAGATATGTGATCGTTCCAGGATGGCCAGGGGGCGCCGCCCTTTCCCTCCGACAGATCCGAACGAGAGATGTGAAACGCGCCTCAGAGCATGGCTCTGAGGCGCGCCGTATCTTTTATCCTTCTCCCTGGGGACCATTCGGGGTGAGGACCTCCCGCAGGTCCAGCTCCGGAGCGTCCTTCCAGAGGCGCTCCAGGTCGTAAAACTCCCGGGCCTCCTCCATGAACAGATGGACCACCACCGAGGAGAAGTCCAGCAGCACCCAGGTGCCGCCCCGGTGCCCCTCCACATGGTGGGGCAGCTCTCCGGCCTCCTTCATGACCTTCTCGCACTCGTCCGCCAAGGCCTTGACCTGGGTGGTGGACGTGGCGGTACAGATCACGAAATAGTCCGCCAGCGTGGTGAGCGGGCCGGTCTCCAGGACCTTGATATCCAGGCCCTTCTTGCTGTCCAGCGCCTTTGCGATCGTCAGCGCCATCTCTCTAGGCGTCATGTAAAGCCTCCTTCATGTGTCGTCAAAAGATAGGGATGCCCTCCGGCGGGGCCTCTGTCTCCCCTCCGTCCGTCTCCGGGGCGGTGCTCTCTGTCTCCGCCGGCGGCGTGGTCTCTGTCGCCTCTCCAGGCTCTTCCGAAGCGGGCGCTCCCCCCTCCGGTGTCTCCGAAACAGGTGTCTCGCTCTCTGCGGCCCCCGCCTCACCGGTGGTCTCAGTCTCCGCGGGCTCCTCTGTCCCGGCCTCTCCCGGCTCGGTCTCAGAGGGCGCGAAGGGTGCGCTCTCCTCGGGGGGATGGCTGTCCTCGGGCATGTCCGCGCCGGGCGAACTGCTCTCGGGAGGGGCCGACTCGCCCACAGGGCCTTCGGTCTCGCCGGGCGTCTCGGTGCTCTCCGGGGCCCCCGTCTCCTCCGGCGTCTCGCTCTCCTCCGGCTCGGGCGCGGTCTGGTGCGCGATCCAGGCGGAGTTGTGCCGGGTGTCCTCCAGTGTCCCCGTGCTGGAGCCGATGGTGCCGTCAGAGTTCACATACATGATATCCAATTCATTGGAGTCCAGGTCGTCCACATAGGGGTTGAAGCACTGGTTGACCAGATCCACCAGCTCATCGGTATTGGGCACCACATAGGACTGCATATTGCCGTAGCCCCGGCTCCATACCGCCTTGTTGGTACAGGGCATGGTATAGAAGCAGACATTGTCCATGCTCAGCGTGGACCCGTCCTCCTCGTTCCCCAGCAGTGCCTGCTGGGCGAACCAGAGGAGATTCGGGATGGTGAGATTGGTGGTCACGTTATCGGTGAACACCTGGGCCAGCTCCCGGATACGGGTGATATTGGTGATCTGGAGACACTGCTCCATAAGGGCCTTCAAGAAGCCCTGCTGAGTCTCGATGCGGCCCAGGTCGCCGTTGACATAGCCGTTGGGGCCGTCCCGGAACCGGACCACCTGCATGGCCTTGTCCCCATCCAGCTTCTGATAGCCCTTGTCCACATCGATCAGCAAGTCCTGGGTGGGATCCCAGTAGTACATGTCCCGGGGCACATCGTACCACACACCGCCGATGGCGTCTACCAGCTCGCCCACGGCCTTCCACTCCACCACTACCTGGAAGTCGGGCACGAAGCCCACCAGCTGGCTGATCTCCCGGTCCAGGGCCTCGATGCCCTCGTCCCCGCCGCCGTACATGTTGTACACGGAGTTGATCCGCTTGATGTCCCAGGAGACGTTGACCATGGTGTCCCGGGGGATGCTCATCACGTTGACCTCCTGGGCGGCCACGTCATAGGCCGCCAACAGGATGGTGTCGGTGTTGCCGCCTCCACCGGTGTCCCGGCCGATGACCAGGAAGGTGTAGAAATCATCCTTCCGCCCGCTGGCGTGGACCCCTGGGTCCTCCGTGTCCAGCTCTTCCGCGCCCTCTCCGCTGTTCACCGGCGCGTTGGGGCGGGCGGGGGTCTCCACCGTGGGCCGGACGAAGAGCAGCCGGGAGGCCGCGAAGACCACCACGACCAGCAGCGCCATCACCGTCACCAGCGCATAGACCACCCGGAGGATCTTCTGCCGCCGGGTGAGCTGCTTTTTGGGCTTGGGCGGCTTGGCGTCTCTTTTCAGGAGGCGGGCTCCGCCTGTCTTTGGTTTCTTTGGATCCATCAGTGTGCTCGTCCTTTCAGATAGTCCCGGGCCTGGAGGGTGTTGGTATGGATAGGCATGCCCCGCTCCTCCATATCCGCGATGGTGAGCTCGCAGCCCATCAGCAGAGCCGCGTCCAGGTCCTGATAGGCCAGCTGCCGCAGCTCCTTCAGCCCGGGGAAATCGGCCCGGGAGGGCTCGATATAGTCAGCCAGATACAGCACCTTGGAGAGGAGGTCCATGTCCGCCTTCCCGGTGGTGTGCCAGTAGATGGCGTCGCAGACTTGCTCCGGCTCTCCGAATACATGCCGGGCGATGGCCGCCCCCGTCTTGGAGTGGAGCAGCTTCACCGCTTTCTTTTCCAGGCTGTCCAGTACGATATCATATTTTTCGCACAATTTCAACTGCTCTTCCAGATCCAGATATTTGGTGCAGTCGTGGAGGATGCCCGCCCGCCGGGCCAGTTCCGGGTCGGCCCCCCAGCGCTTGGCCAGGCGGACCGCCTCTCCCTCGCAGCCCAGGATATGTGGGATGCGCTTGGCCTTCACCATGGACAGGGAGGCGCAGCGGAGATCGTCGTCCGGCAGATGCTTCAGATCCGCCTCCACGCCGTAGAGCCCGTGGAGGAGGATATAGCCGTAGACCTGCCCCCAGAGCTTGCTGCGCACTGCCGGCCGGTCCCTGTGGAGGAGATCCCGGACCTGGGTGGAGGAGAGCTCTACGATCCTGGGCAGCTGGACCACGGCCACACGGGCCCCGTACGTCTCCCCCAGGTATCTCCCCTGGATCTCCATCATCCCGCCCGCGTCCGACTCGCTGCGCGCGAAGGCTGCGATGCCCGCCAGGGACATGATCGCCTCCGGCTCCCGCCAGTCCTGGAGCGTGAGGAACATGTCCGTCCCCATGAGGAGCCACAGCTCATCCTCCGGGAAGCGGTCCCGGAAAGCCCGCAGGGTGTCCACAGTGTAGCTTTTCCCGCCCCGGTCCAGCTCGATCGGGTCCGCCCGGGCCAGGTCCGGCCTGCCCGTCTCCAGGCACAGGCCGTCCGCCATCAGGGCCGCCATAGCCAGCCGGTCCCCCGGGGCGACCCCGTCATCCGGGAGGACCTTATGGGGCGGGAGGAACGCGGGGACGAAGCAGACCCGGTCCAGGCCGAGGACTGCGGCCGCCGCCCGGGCGGCCTCCATATGGCCCAGATGGGGGGGATCGAAGGTGCCGCCGTAGATACCGATCTTCACCGTGGACACGCCTCCTCTTGATATGCCGCATCTCCCCCTCGAGATGGGGGATGCGCTCTTACCGCCTGTCCTTGACCAGGACGATAGGGTCCTTCTTGTCCTTCCTGTGGGTTTGACGGTACAAAACGAATCTTGTTCCGATGACCTGCACCACTTCGCTGCGGGTGGCCTGCGCCAGGGCGTCTGCGGCCTCCCGGGCGGTGAGCATAGAGTTCTCCAGCACCCGGCACTTGATGAGCTCCCTGGCCTCCAGGGCGTCGTCCGTCTGTTTGATCAGGTTCTCCCCGATCCCGTCCTTCCCGATGTGGACGATGGGGGCGAGGGCGTTGGCCATCCCCCGGAGCTGTGCGCGCTGCTTGCTTGTCAGATCCATATGTTCTCCTTTTTATGTCGTTCTCTCGGCCAGGTAGCTGGCCAGTCTCTCCCGGAAGAGCTGGAGGGCACGTCCCCGATGGGAGATCGCGTTCTTCTCCTCCGGCGTCAGCTGGGCGAAGGTCTTCTTCTTCTCCGGCACGAAGAACACCGGGTCGTAGCCGAAGCCGTTCTCCCCCTGGGGCGCGTAGGCCAGGGTGCCCTCGCACTCCCCCCGGGCGGAGATCACCGCGCCGTTGGGCATGCACAGGGTGATGACCGAGACGAACCGGCACTTCCGGTCCATCTGTCCCCGCATGTTCTCCAACAGGAGGCGGTAGCGGCCCACGTCATCCAGGCCATCCCCGCCATAGCGGGCGGAATACACCCCCGGGGCCCCGTTCAGGGCGTCCACCGACAGCCCGGAGTCGTCGGCGATGGCGGGCATGCCGGTGGCCTCCATGACGGCCTTGGCCTTCAGGAGAGAGTTCTCCTCGAAGGTGGCCCCCGTCTCTTCCACTTCCACATCCACGCCCACGTCGGACTCCAGGACCACCTCCACCCCCTGGGCAGAGAGGATGTCCCGCATCTCTACCAATTTATGCTGGTTCTTGCTGGCAAGTACGACTTTCATGTCTTACCCTCCTAATACGCTGCGCTGGATGGCCTGGACCTCCCGGATGCCCTTGGCGCACAGGTCCACCAGCGCTCTCTGCTCGTCGATGGTGAAGGCCCGGCCCTCGCCGGTGCCCTGGAGCTCCACGATCTTCCCCTCCCCGGTCATGACGCAGTTCAGGTCCACCTGGGCGGCGGAGTCCTCCTCGTAGCACAAGTCCAGCAGTAGCTCGTCGTGGACGATGCCGGCGGAGATGGCGGCCACACAGGTCTTGAGGGGCATCTCCGTCAGGACGCCCTGTTCCACCATCTTGTGGAGGGCCAGGGACAGGGCCACGAAGCCGCCGGTGACGCTGGCGGTGCGGGTGCCGCCGTCCCCCTGGAGCACGTCGCAGTCGATGGTGATGGTGTGCTCGCCCAGCTTTTCCATGTCCACCGCCGCCCGGAGGGCCCGGCCGATCAGCCGCTGGATCTCCGCGGAGCGGGGGGAGAGCTTCAGCTTGGATATGTCCCGCTTGGAGCGCTCCCGGTTGGCCCGGGGCAGCATGGAGTATTCGGCGGTGACCCAGCCCTCTCCCTCGGGCACATGGGGCGGGGTCTTGTCCTCCACCGAGGCGGTACACAGCACCACCGTATCTCCGCAGCGGATGAGGCAGGAACCCTCCGCGAACCGGTTGAAGCCGGGCACGATCTCAATGGGCCGGAGCTGATCCCAGGCCCGTCCGTCCACTCTTGCCATGATAACAGACCTCCCGATAGGGCCGTCCAGCGGCCCCTGTTCTTTTCCTATATAATAATAAGCTATACCAGCGCCTGGGTAAAGGCCTCCGCGTCAAAAGGCCGCAGATCCTCCAGGCCCTCCCCCAGGCCCACATACTTCACAGGGATCTGCAGGGTGTCCGCGATGGCCACGGTGATGCCCCCCTTGGCGGAGCCGTCCAGCTTGGTGAGGACGATGCCGGTGACCCCGGCGGTCTCCTGGAACTGTTTGGCCTGGATGAGCCCGTTCTGCCCGGTGGTGGCGTCCAGCACCAGCAGGGTCTCCCGGTCCGCACCGGGCAGCTCCCGGTCGATGACCCGGGAGATCTTGTTCAGCTCGTTCATCAGGTTCTGCTTGTTGTGGAGGCGGCCGGCGGTGTCCACCAGCACCACGTCCATGTTCCGCGCCCGGGCGGCGCTCACCGCGTCGTATACCACCGCGGCGGGGTCCGCCCCCTCGTGCTGCTTGACGATCTCCACTCCGGCCCGCTGGGCCCAGATGGTGAGCTGTTCGGCGGCGGCGGCCCGGAACGTGTCCCCCGCGCAGAGGAGGACCCGCTTCCCCTCCCCCTTGAGGGAGGCGGCCAGCTTGCCGATGGTGGTGGTCTTGCCCACGCCGTTGACCCCGATGAACAGGATGACCGAGGGCTTGGTGGTGAGATGGAGGCTCTGGTCCCCCACCTCCAGCATGTCCCGCAGGACCTCCCGGAGGCAGCCCCGCACTCCCTCCTCGTCCTTGATCTTCTGGGCCTTCACCCGCCGCTTGAGCTCCTCCACCGCCTTGAGCGTGGTGTCCATCCCCATGTCCGAGAGGATCAGCCGCTCCTCCAGCTCATCATAGAAGTCATCGTCGATGGCGGAAAATCCGGAAAAGATATTCAGCTTTTTAATTTTATCAAAAAATCCCATGTGTTACTCCTCGGATCGTCTTTTATTCAGATGGTCCCGCCTCCGGCGGGGCCCTGAAAATACCTGCTCTTCTACTTGATGTGCAGCTTCTCCTCCACTTCGTTCAGGTCGATGGCCAGCAGGCGGCTGATCCCCTGTTCCTGCATCGTCACGCCGTAGAGCACGTCCGCCTCTTCCATGGTGCCCCGGCGGTGGGTGATGACGATGAACTGGGTCTTCTCGCTCATGGTCCGCAGGTAATTGGCGAAGCGCTGGACGTTGACATCGTCCAGGGCCGCTTCGATCTCATCCATGACGCAGAAGGGGGTGGGGCGCACTTTCAGGATGGCGAAATAGAGGGCGATGGCCACGAAGGCCTTCTCCCCGCCGGAGAGGAGAGAGAGCACCTTCAGCGCCTTCCCGGGGGGCTGCACCTTGATCTCGATGCCGCAGTTCAGGATGTCGTCCGGGTCCTCCAGCTCCAGCGCGGCGGTGCCGCCGCCGAAGAGCTCCCGGAAGGTCTCCTGGAACGCCTCGTTGATGACGGAGAACTGCTGGGAGAAGATACGTTTCATCTCGGCGGTGATCTCGCCGATGACCTTCTCCAGCTCCGCCTTGGACTGTGCCACGTCGTCCCGCTGGCCGGTGAGATAGCAGTACCGCTCGTTCACCCGCTGGAACTCCTCGATGGCGTCCAGATTGATGTTGCCCAGCGCGGACATCTCCCGCTTGAGCTCTCCCACCCGGCGCTGGGCCTTGGGAACGCTCTCCAGCTCCACCCGCTGGGCCTGGGCCGCCTGATGAGAGAGCTCATAGGTGTCCCACAGCTTGTCCAGGAGCTGCTTCTCCTCCGCAGCCACCTGGGTCTTCTTCTGCTCCAGGACCGAGACCTCCCGCTCCATGGCCAGCAGCTCTCCGTTCTTCTCCCGGCTCTCCTTGTCCGCCCGGTTCCGCTGGGCCTCCAAGGCCAGCCGCTCCTCGTTCTTCCGGGCGATGGCCGCCCGCCGCTCCTGCTCCTCGCCTCTGATCTTCTGGAGCTCTTCCTCCTGCCGGGCGATCTGCGCGGTCAGGTCCCGGTCCTTCTCCTCATATCCGGCCAGCAGGCTCTCCCGCTGGGCCTTGTCCCCGGCGATGTCCCGGCGCAGGTCTTCCAGCTCTCCCAGCGCTTTGGAGGAGGCGGCCTCCTCTGCCTCCAGAGAGGCGATCTCCAGCCGCAGGGCGGCCATGCGGGCGTTCACCGCCTCCATCCTGGCCTGGCTCTCCCGGGCCCCGGCCTCTTTGCCCTCCGCCTCCGCCTGGAGGGCGGCCGCAGAGCCCTCCAGGGCCTCGATGCGGCCGCGGGCCTGTGCGGTGTCCGCCTCCAGCTGCCGGGCGCGCTCCTCGATCTGGTCCAGCTCCTGCCGCTGATCCCGGGCCCGGGCCGCCAGCTCTTCCGTGGTCCGGCAGCCCGCGTCCCACCGCTCCTTCAGCTTCAAGATCCCGTCCTCCAGCTCCCGCTGGCGGCTCTGGGCGGTCTCCACGTCGTAGGCGGCCACCGCCGCCTCCCGCCGTGCGTCGTCCAGCGCCTTGACGGCCTGGGCCAGCTTCTCCTGGATGTCCGAGAGCTGGGCGCGGAGCCGGGTGAGCTCGTTGGCCCGGCTGAGGATGCCCGCCGACCGGGAGGCGGAGCCGCCCGTCATGGAGCCGCCGGGATCGAGCACCTGTCCATCCAGCGTCACGATCCGGAAGCGGTGATGGTACTTCCTGGCGATGGCGATAGCGGCGTCCAGGTCCTCGGCCACCACCACCCGGCCCAGCAGGTTGGAGAATACCTTCGCATAGCGGGGATCGTACCGGACCAGCCGGTCCCCCATGCCGATGAAGCCGGGCTCTCTCTCCACCCCCTGATCCCGAAAGTCGGCTGGGCGGATGGAGCTCAGGGGCAGGAACGTACACCGGCCTCCGTCCCGGCGCTTGAGGTAGCCGATGGCCGCCTTGCCGTCCTCCTCCGCGTCCACCACGATGTTCTGCATGGCGCCCCCCAGGGCGGTCTCGATGGCCACGGTGTAGGCATCGGGCACCTGGACCAGGTCGGCCACCGGGCCGTGGACGTGCCGGAGCCCGCCCCGCTGGGCCTCCCCCATCACCAGCTTCACCGCCTTGGAGTAGCCCTCGTAGACCTTCTCCATCTCAGAGAGGATATGGATCCGGGAAGAGAGGGCGTTCTCCTCCATCTTCAGGCGGACGTGGCGGTCCTCCGCCTCTTTCACCCGCTTCTGCCTGGTCTCCGCCCGGAGGACGTAGCCCTGCAGGACGTTGAGCAGAGAGGCCCGCTCTTCCCTGGCCTTGTCCAGTTCGTCCTTCACCTGGTCGTTGGCCTTCCGGTTCTCCTCCAGCTTCCACTCTCCCACAGAGAGCTCCTGCCGGACCCCGTTGTCCCGGTCCAGGAGCTCCTGGGCCGCCGCCGCAAGGGCGGAGAGCAGGGCCTTGGCCTCTGCGGCGGATGCGGTCTCGTCCGCCGCCTTGGCCCGGAGGGCCTCCAGCTCGCTCCGGAGCGCGCCGGCGCTGCGGCTCTCCTCTTCGGCGGAGCGCCGGGTGCCGTCGAGCGCCTCCCGCAGCTCTGTGAGCCGGGCCCCGATCTCCGCGAGCCGCTCCTGCCGCTGGGCGATCTGGCCGGCGATCGACCCGGCCCGCCCCTCCTGCTGGTCCAGCTCCCGCCGGACCTGGTCCGCGCTCTCCAGGTTGTGCTGGATCTGGGCCTTCAGCACGGCGATGGCCCGGTCGCACTCGTTGGCGTCCGCCTGCCGCTGCTGCATCTGGAACCGGAGGCCCTCCGCCTCCAGCTCCTTCTCCCGCATCTGGGCGGCGTAGCGCTCCGCCTGGGCGTAGAGGGCCTCCACCTGGGCGGCGGCGGCCTCCTTCTGCCGGATCGCCCCCTCGTAGTCGGTGTCCAGCTTGATCTCCTCCGCCCGGAGGTGGTCCAGCTGGTCCATCCACAGAGAGATCTCCAGGCTCCGCAGCTCGTCCCGCAGGAGGAGGTAGCGCTTGGCCTTCTCCGCCTGGGCCCGGAGCGGCTCCACCTGGAGCTCCAGCTCGCCGATCTTGTCGTTGATGCGCACCAGGTTCTCCTGGGAGCGCTCCAGCTTCCGCTCCGCCTCCTCCTTCCGGTGGCGGTAGCGGGAGATGCCCGCCGCCTCCTCGAAGACCTCCCGCCGGTCGGCGCTCTTCACCGACAGGATCTCGTCGATCTTGCCCTGGCCGATGATGGAATAGCCCTCCCGGCCCAGGCCGGTGTCCATGAAGAGCTCGTTCACGTCCCGGAGCCGCACCGCGTGGCGGTTGATGAAGTACTCGCTCTCCCCCGAGCGGTAATACCGCCGGGTGACCATGATCTCGCTCTCCTCCCGGTCGAACATGTGGCCGGTGTTGTCCAGGAGGAGGGATACCTCGGCATAGCCCAGCTGTTTGCGCTTGGTGGTGCCGCCAAAGATCACGTCCTCCATCTTCCCGCCCCGGAGGGCCTTGGTGGACTGCTCCCCCATCACCCAGCGCACCGCGTCCGATATATTGGATTTTCCGCTGCCGTTGGGGCCCACGATGGCGGTGACGTCGTGGTCGAAGGTCAACACCGTCTTATCCGGGAAAGACTTGAACCCCTGGATCTCCAGCGCTTTCAGATACAAAGCCTGCACTCCTCACGGCCCCGCCGGCGGCGCTGCCCCCGGGCCGGGACGTCTCGTAGATACTAGATAGTACATTATACCAAGTCTCCCGTCCCTTTGCAAATCATTTCCCGGGGAGAGACCGCTCCCACGCGCAAAACAGGGAGGGCGGCTGTGCCGCCCTCCCCGAGGTCCTCAGAAAAATTTCTCATAGTAGCCCATAGCGAAGATCACCAGGACGATGAGGGGCAGGATGTAAGTGAAGTAGGGCCGCAGCTTGGCGGGGAACTTCAGCCCCTTGCCCTGGTCCGCCTCTGCCAGGAAGTTCTCATAGCCCCAGCCCACCTTGGGGGAGACCACGCAGAAGAGCAGGTAGAGCAGCGAGCCCAGGGGCAGCAGGTTCTGGGAGACGATGAAGTCCTCCAGGTCCATGACGCCGCTGCCCGCCCCGAAGGGCTGGAAGCCGGAGAGGACGTTGAAGCCCAGCAGGCAGGGCAGGCTCAGCAGGAAGATGAGCACCGTGTTGGCGATCACCGCCGTCCGGCGGCTGACCTCCCACTTGTCCATCCAGCAGGCCAGGATGTTCTCGAACACGGCGGTAACGGTGGACAGGGCCGCGAAGGACATGAACACGAAGAACAAGGCCCCCCACAGCCGCCCGCCGGGCATGTCGTTGAAGATGTTGGGCAGGGTGACGAAGATCAGGTTGGGCCCCGAGTCGGGCTCGATCCCGAAGGCGAAGGCCGAGGGGAAGATGATGAGGCCGGAGATGAAGGCCACGCAGGTATCCAGCACGGTGATGTTGATGACCTCCCCCAGCATCCGCCGCTCCCGGCCCAGATAGCTGCCGAAGATGGCCATGGCGCCGATGCCCAGGCTGAGGGTGAAGAAAGCCTGCCCCATGGCGGCGTAGACGGCCTCTCCCAGGCGGAAGCTGCCGTCGGGCCCGTAGAACAGGTTGTGGAAATTGGGCACCAGGTAGAACTTCAGGCCCTCGATGGCCCCGGGCAGGGTCACCGCCCGGACCGCCAACACCAGCAGCAGGGCGAAGAGGCAGAGCATCATGGCCTTGTTCACCTTCTCCACGCCGTCCTTCAGGCCCCGGCTGCACACCAGCATGCCCAGCAGGACCACCAGGCCCATGAACACCACCTGGATCGCCGGGTCGGCGGTCATGTCGCTGAAGATCTGCGCCACTCCCTGGGTGTCCTGCCCCACGAAGTCGCCCTTGAGCATCTTGCAGAAATACAGGATGAGCCAGCCGGCGATGGTGGTATAGAACATCATGAGCAGATAGTTGCCCGCCATGCCGAACCAGCCGTACCAATGCCATCTGGTCCCCTTGGGCTCCAGCTGCTGGAAGGAGCAGATGACGCTCTTCTGGCTGGCCCGGCCCACGGAGAACTCCATGACCATGATGGGGATGCCCATGACCACCAGGAAGAAGAGATAGACCAGGACGAAGGCAGCGCCGCCGTACTGTCCCACGATATAGGGGAAACGCCATACGTTGCCCAGGCCGATGGCGCAGCCCGCTGAGATCAGGATGAAGCCGAGACGGGATGAAAACTTCTCTCTCTCCAAAGGAAACTCCTCCACTCCTTTCTCGATCCCAGGGGATATCTGAGAAGCGGCGAAATATTGCGGTATGGTATTTAGGCGATTCTCAGATATCCTCTGGACCTCCAGAGCGCGGGCGGTTCACCGCCCCTGGATGACGGCTATGGCCGCCTTGGCGGCGTTCTGCTCCGCCTCTTTCTTGCTGCGCCCTTCCCCGGCGCCTACCGGTTCGCCGTTGAGGGAGACCTCCACCTGGAATACCTTGGCGTGGTCAGGGCCGCTCTCTCCCATGAGCCGGTAGCTCAGGACCTGTCCGCTCTCCCGCTGGACCAGTTCCTGGAGGGCGGTCTTGTAGTCCCGGGACCCGCCGTCCAGCTCCCGCTGGTTGTTGGTCAGGATGAACTTGGTGATGAGCTTCCGGGCCGACCCGATCCCGCCGTCCAGATACACTGCGGCGATCACCGCCTCCACGGCGTCCGCCTGGATGGAGGGCCGCTGCCTGCCGCCGCCGGCGTCCTCGCCCTTGCCCAGCTGGAGGTAGCTGCCCAGCTCCAGCTTGCGGGCCACCTCCACCAGGCTCTCCTCACACACCAGGGCGGCCCGGGTACGGGTCAGCTCTCCCTCCGGCATGTCGGGGTGGTTGCGGTAGAGGTAGTCGGCCACCACCATGCCCAGCACAGAGTCCCCCAGGAACTCCAGCCTCTCGTTGCTCCCCAGGCTCTTGCCCTTGTTCTCGTTGGCGTAGGAGCTGTGAGTCAGCGCGTTCTCCAGATAGCTGCGGTCCTGGAAGGTATAGCCCAGCCGCTGTTCCAAACGCTCCATATGCTTTCACCTCCCTTCGGCGCCGCGAAGCGCGGATATAATGAAACGAAAGCCCCGCCTTCGCGGGGCTTTCGCACTCAGCGTGAGCGTATGGGCGCAGCCTCAGGCGTCCAGCTTGTTCTGGATGTAGTTCACCAGATCCCCCACTGTGGCGATCTTGGCGATCTCGTCCTCGGACATCTCGGAGATGCCGAACTCCTCCTCCAAGGCCATGGAGAGCTCCACGATGTCCAGGGAATCCGCGTCCAGGTCGTTTTCGAAAGTAGTGTCCATGGTGATGGTATCCGCCTCGATGCCGAACTGCTCGGAGATGAGTTTGCACAGCTTCTCGAAAATCATATCGTCCTCGACTCCTTCAAAGGATTTTACACCATCATAATAGGGACATTTCCGCTGGCTGTCAATACCAATTTTCAATTTGTGCGGGCTCAGCCGGCCTCCTCCCGCTCCAGGCGCATGTGGTCGATGTTCTCCACGATGTCGTCGATGATGCCGGAGCTCACGAAGGTGGCGGCCTGCCGGATGGCGTTCTTGATGGCGTAGTCGTTGGAGGAGCCGTGGGCCTTGATCACCGGCTTGGAGATGCCCAGCAGGGCGGTGCCTCCCACCTCGCCGGAGTCCATCAGCTTCTTGAAGGCCATCAGACCGTCCTTGACGCACAGGGCCCCCAGCTTGGTGATGAGGTTCTTCTTGAACATGGCCTTGAGCTCCCTGGCCAGGAGACCGCCGGTGCCCTCCATGGTCTTGAGGAAGATATTGCCCGAGTACCCGTCGGCCACGATCACATCCACCTCGCCGTACACCGCCTCCCGGGCCTCCACGTTGCCCACGAAGTTGATGCGGCCCTCTTTCCCCGCCTTGGTGAGGAGGGCGTGGGTCTCCTTCTGGAGTTCGCCGCCCTTGGAGGGCTCCGCCCCGATGTTCAGCAGGCCCACCCGGGGCTCCGGACGGCCCAGCACATGGTCGGCGTAATAGGAGCCCATGAAGGCGAATTGCAGAAGGTATTCCGGGGCGCACTCGGCGGTGGCGCCGGCGTCGATGAGCACCGCGCCCCCCTTCCCCGTGGGCACCACCGGTGCCAGGGCCGCCCGGCGGATGCCCCGGATCCGCTTGACCATCAGGGTGGCGGCGGAGAGCAGCGCGCCGGTGCTCCCGGCGGAGACGAAGGCGTCCCCGCCCCCCTTCTTGAGCAGGTCCAGGCCCACCGTCAGAGAGGAGTTCTTCTTCTCCCGGAAGGCGGTGGCCGGATTGTCGCACATCTCCACCACCTGGTCGGCGTGGACGATCTCGATCCCCTTGGGCAGATCGCCGATCCCGTCCGACCGGAGGCACTGGAGGATGTCCTCCCCCCGGCCTACCAGGATGACCTCCACGCCGTACTCCTTCACCGCAGTCAGTGCGCCCCGCACGTTGCTGTGGGGCGCATTGTCGCCGCCCATGGCGTCCACGATGATCTTCATAGCATACCTTCTCTCTTATCAGTCTTTTTATCCATCGCAGGATCCCTGCGCCGCCGTCCGGTCCATCCCGATATCCCGCCGCTCATCGCTCAGTCCCAGCAGATAGTCGGCGGAGACCTGGAAAAACACGCACAGCGCGTAGAGCCTCGCCATGGATGTGGCGGAAGCCCCTTTCTCCATATCGCCGATCTGCGTGCTGGTGATGCCCAATTCCCGCCCCAGTTGGGAGGCGGTCATATTTCTCTCTCTCCGCAGCTGGGCCAGACGGGCCCCGAAGATCTTTTTATCGAACATGGCCTGTCCCCCTTGCACTTTCAGATCTTATCTGATATCATATATTCAGATTAAATCTGAAATGAGGTGTTTCATGATGTCGGACCCCCTCGCCCTGCTCTTCTTCCACGACCTGGAGGCCGGCCGCATCGGCTTCGAGCACATGGAGGGCTACCGCGATGCCGCCCGGGCCCTGGCCGCCCGCACAGAGGCGGATGAGGAGCTGGAGGAGCTGGTCTACCGGCGGAGCATCCTGGAGAACGAGTGCTGCTATCGCAGCGGCTTCCGGGCCGCCCTCCGCCTGCTCCTCCAGGGGTCGGACTAGAGCTCCAGCCCCGCCAGGACCTCCAGGCCCCGTCTGCTCAGCTCCGCGTTTTTATCGCGCTCGTCTCCCCACGGGACGAGTCCCGTGGGGGCCCCGGTCTGGCTGCACATCCTCGGGGCAGATCGACTGCCCCTGCGGCAAGGTCCGGACCGCCGGTCCGGACGCTTGGGCGCGCCGGACGGCGCGGCTCGCTCCGCTCGCAAGGCAAGCGCCCTCAGCGCTTCAGATCTCCAGCCCCGCCAGGACCTCCAGGCCCCGTCTGCTCAGCTCCGCGTTTTTATTGCGCTTGCCTTTGACCTTGTAGCCCAGGGGCGGCATGATGCCGAAGTTCACGTTCATGGGCTGGAACTTCTCCACCGTCTCGTTGGATACATACAGGGCCAGGGCCCCGATGGCGGTCTCCTGGGGGAAGTCCACGGGGGGCTGTCCCAGCAGCCGCCGGGCCAGCTCCACCGCCGCCAGGAAGCCGGAGGCGGTGGACTCCACATAGCCCTCCACCCCGGTGATCTGTCCGGCGAAGCAGATCCGGGGCTCCTTCCGCAGCCGGTAGTACCGGTCCAGGAGCCGGGGGGAGTCCAGATAGGTGTTCCGGTGCATGACTCCGTAGCGGACGAACTCCGCGTGGGAGAGGGCGGGGATCATGGAGAACACCCGCTTCTGCTCCGGCCAGCGCAGGTGGGTCTGGAAGCCCACCAGATTGTAGATGGAGCCCTGGGCGTTGTCCTTGCGGAGCTGCACCACCGCATAGGGCTCCCGCCCTGTTTTGGGGTCCCGGAGGCCCTTGGGCTTCAGGGGGCCGTAGCGCAGGGTGTCCCGGCCCCGGCGGGCCATGACCTCCACAGGCATGCAGCCTTCGAATACGTTCTGGTCCTCGAAGCCGTGGACCTCCGCCGCCTCCGCCGTGGTGAGAGCCTCCCAGAAGGCGGCGTACTCCTCCTCGCTGAGGGCGCAGTTCACATAGTCCGCCGTCCCCTTGTCATAGCGGGAGGCGAACCAGGCGTGGTCCATGTCCAGGCTCTCGAAGGTCACCAGGGGGGCCGCCGCGTCGAAGAAGCTCAGGTAGTCGGCGTGGACCAGCCCCTGGATCTTCTCCGCCAGGGCGTCGGAGGTCAGGGGGCCGGAGGCCAGGATGACCTCCCCCTCGGGCGGGATCTCGGTGACCTCCCCCTCCACCACCCGGATCAGGGGGTGGGCGCGGACCTGCTCCGTGACCGCCCGGCTGAAGCCCTCCCGATCCACCGCCAGGGCGCCGCCCGCCTCCACCCGGTGGGCGTCGGCGCAGGACAGGATCAGGGAGCCGCAGCGGCGCAGCTCCTCCTTGAGGAGCCCCACCGCGTTCTCCAGCTGGTCGGAGCGCAGGGAGTTGGAGCACACCAGCTCTCCGAACCAGGGGCTGTGGTGGGCGGGCGTCATCTTTTGGGGCTTCATCTCATGCAGCTCCACGGGGATCCCCCGCCGGGCAAGCTGCCACGCCGCCTCGCTCCCCGCAAGGCCGGCGCCGATCACGATCACGGGTCTCATATATCTCCTCGCTGTTCGTCAGGATAGTCCGGCGAGCGAACGCACCGCCGCGATGACCGCCAGATGGGCGGGATAGAACACATAGAAAAACCATTTGGGGGTCCGCAGGCCGCTTTTGGTGGGCAGGTAGATGAGGGGCAGGGCCAGCAGGGCGAAGATCGTCCAGTTGACGGGATGCCCTCCCACCACCAGGGCCAGGGGATCCTCCAGGCTCCCGCCCCACAGGGCGGGCAGGTAGTCCAGCACATAGAGCGCCGCGCCTGCGGCCCGGTGCCGGCGGCACAGGTAGAAGATCAGCATCAGCACCACGCCGCCGTAGCCGTAGTCGAAGTTGAACAGGGCCAGGACCACCACGCAGGCCAGGAAGAGCCACCACTTCCGCTCCTTGAAGCCCCACATGGCCAGCAGGCTCAAAAACAGGGTGAAGAAGATGTTCCAGTTGGTCAGGTTGCCCAGGATGTCGTCCGGGTGGAAGGCCAGGATCCAGAAGGGCTGGGAGACGGCGGCGAACACCGCCAGCCGCCCCAGGTAGCGCCGGATGTCGTGGGTGTACAGCAGGCCTACGGTCATGCAGTAGCAGAACAGGGGGAAGGCCAGCCGTCCGATCCAGCGGAAGACCGGGATCTCCGGGAAAAAGGCGCTGCCGATGTGGTCGCAGAGCATGGCCGCGCAGGCGATCCATTTCAACAGGTCCGTGTCCAGGTTGGTGTCCAGGCGTCTCTCCTGGGTCTCTTCTCTCGTCATGTCGTCCTCTCCTCGGATAAGGTCTCGCCCCGCTGCAAGGGGCGGATCAGTCAAGGGCAGGGCCCTTGACTCCTTCCCCGGGGAAGGACGCCGTCACTCGGCTTTTTTCGCCGCCGCCTTCCTGGCGGTGGTCTTCGTGGTCTTTTTGGTCCCCGCCGTCTTCTCGGCCTTGGCGGTGGACTTCTTCGCGGCGGTCTTCTTGGCCGGGGCCTTCTCCGCCCCTTCGCCCTCCGCTTTGGCCGCCGCTCTCTTCGCAGCGGTCTTTTTCGCCGCGGGGGCCTTCTCCGCCGCCGCCTTCTTCCCGGCCGTCTTCTTCTTGGCGGCCGTCTCCTGGGGCTCCGCGGCCTCCTGGGCCTCCCCGTCTTTGGCGGCGGCCTTCTTGCGGTAGCCGCCCCGCTTCTCCTCCGGGGTGAAGTTGGCGCAGTCCGGGTTGATGCAGAAGGGGCGCTTGAAGCCCCGGCCCGCCTTCTTGAACATGGTCCAGCCGCACTCGGGGCAGGTGTCCTTCACCGGCACATCCCAGGTCATGAAGTCGCACTGCTGGGCCTTGCTGCCCTCCCTGACCACGTTGAACTCGCAGCCATAGTAGGTGTATCCCCGTTTGGAGGTCTTTTTCAGGATGCGGCCCCCGCACTTGGGGCACTTGCCGGGCATCTCCACCACGATGGGCTGGGTGAAAGTACACTCCGGATAGCCGGGGCAGGCCAGGAAGCGGCCGAACCGGCCGGACTTCACCACCAGCTGCCTGCCGCATACCGGGCAGATCTCCTCCGACACCTCGTCGGGCACCTTGATCCGCTCCTGGTCCTTCTCCGCCTCCTGGAGCTCCTTTTCAAAGTCGCCGTAGAAGCCCTTGAGCAGGTCGCGCCAGTCCTCCTTGCCCTCCTCCACCTTGTCCAGCTGCTCCTCCATCTGGGCTGTGAAGGCGGTGTCCACGATGTCGGGGAACTTCTCCTTCATGAGGCCGGTGACCACCTCTCCCAGGGGGGTGGGGCGGAGGTTCTTCCCCTCTTTCACCACATACTCCCGGTCCAGGATCGTGGAGATCGTGGGGGCGTAGGTGGAGGGGCGGCCGATGCCCTTCTCCTCCAGGGCCTTGATGAGACTGGCCTCGGTGTACCGGCTGGGGGGCTGGGTGAAGTGCTGCTCCGGCTTGGTGCCGGTGAGGGCCAGGGGCTCCCCTTCCTTCAGGTCGGGCAGAGGAGACTGCTTCACCTCGTCCTCCTCATCCTTCCCCTCCACATATACAGCGGTGAAGCCGGAGAACTTGAGGGAGGAGTGGTTGGCCCGGAAGCGGTAGCCCGCGGACTCCACCTCGATGGACACGCTGTCATAGACGGCGTTGGCCATCTGGCAGGCCAGGAACCGGCTCCAGATGAGCTTGTAGAGCCGGTACTGCTCGCTGGTCAGGTCCTTCTTCACGTCCTCGGGGGTGAGGCGCACGTCGGAGGGCCGGATGGCCTCGTGGGCATCCTGGGCCCCGGACTTGGACTTGAAGTGCCGGGTCTTCTCCGGGTAGTAGGCCGCGCCGTACCGGCTGACGATCATCTCCTTGGCGGCGGCCAGGGCCTCCTCGGACAGGCGCAGGGAGTCGGTACGCATATAGGTGATGAGGCCCACAGTGCCCTCGCCCTGGATGTCCACGCCCTCATAGAGCTGCTGGGCCACCGCCATGGTGCGCCGGGGGGTCATGTTCAGCTTCCGGCTGGCCTCCTGCTGGAGGGTGGAGGTGATGAAGGGGGGCGCCGGAGAGCGGGTCTTGTCCTGCCGCTTGACCCCTTTCACGGTGAAGGGCGCGGCCTTCACCGCCTCCACCACCGCCTGGACCTCCTCCTCGCTGTGGAGCTCCTGCTTCTTCTCCCGGCCGTAGAAGGCGGCGGTAAAGGCGCCCTGCGCGGGCGCGATGCGGGAGAGGTCCACGTCCAGGGACCAGTACTCCTGGGGCTGGAAGGCCCGGATCTCCTCCTCCCGCTCGCACACCAGGCGGGTGGCCACCGACTGCACCCGCCCCGCCGAGAGCCCCCGGCGGATCTTCTTCCACAGGAGCGGGGAGAGCTGATAGCCCACGATCCGATCCAGCACCCGCCGGGCCTGCTGGGCGTCCACCAGGTCCATGTCGATGGCGCGGGGGGAGGCGATGGAGTCGTTGACCACTTTCTTCGTGATCTCGTTGAAGGTGACCCGGTAGGTCTTGTCGTCGGGGATCCCCAGCAGCTCCTTCAGATGCCAGGAGATGGCCTCCCCTTCCCGGTCCGGGTCGGTGGCCAGAAAGACCTTGTCGCTGCCCTTGGCCGCCTTCTTCAGGTCGGCGATCACGTCTTCCTTCCCCTTGATGGGCTGGTAGTCCGGCTGGAACCCGTGTTCCACGTCCACCCCCAGCTTGCTCTTCGGCAGATCGCGGACGTGTCCCATGGACGCCCTGACCTCATAGCCGGGGCCCAGATACCTCCCGATGGTCTTGGCCTTCGCCGGGGACTCCACGATCACCAGATCTGTATTCGTTTTTGCCACTTCGTACCTCCATTGGTATCCTTGCCGCCCGCTTGAGACGCGGGCCGGGAATATCGTTGGAAAAACGGGCGGCCGCGGCCGCCCGTCTGCATATCATATCTCTGCGGGCGCTCCCAAGATCTCGAAGCGCTTGCCAGGGAGCTCCGTGAGATAGCCCTGGATCTGGAGGAGGGTCAGAGCCGAGAGCACCCGCCGTGCAGGGAGCCCGGTCCGCTCCACCAGCTCGTCGGAAGTCAAGGCCGCCCCCTCCAGGGCGCTGAGGACCGCCCGCTGGTCTTCAGTCAGGCCACTTACGTCACTATATGCCCTTCGGAGCGGCTTGTCAACCGTTTTTTCCCCGGAAGAGGGACTTCGAGGGGCCTCCGGCCCGGCCGGCGCCCCCGGTCCGGCCGTTTCTTCCGCGCCCTCCGGCAGTGGGGCGGGCGCAGGACTGCGGAGCTTGTCGGGGAAGCGTCCGGCATACTCCCGCAGCACGTCCCAGCCGCAGGTCACCAGCTTCGCCCCCTGCTGGATGAGCCGGTTGGGCCCCTCGCTCATGGGGGCATCGGCATTGCCAGGGACGGCGAATACGTCCCGGTCCTGGTCCAGGGCCTGTCCCACCGTGATCATGGTGCCGCTGCGGAGGGCACATTCCACGGCCACCACCCCCAGGCTCAGGCCGCTGATGATCCGGTTGCGGATGGGGAAATGCCAGCCCGCGGGCTCGGTCCCCGGCGGGTACTCGCTGATCAGCGCCCCGGCGGCGGCCACATCCTCATAAAGGAAGCGGCTCTGCCATGGATAGGGCACGTCGATCCCGTTCCCCAGGACAGACACCGCCCTCCCGCCGCCTTTCAGCGCGCCCCGAAGGGCCTCGGTATCCAGGCCCTGGGCGATGCCAGAGACCACCAGCCCTCCGCCGGCGGCCAGCTCCCTCCCCAGCTTGCCCGCCATGCGGCGGCCATATGCTGAAGGGCGGCGGGCCCCGACCAGGGCCACCGCCGCCTCCTCATCGAAATGGGGCAGCCTGCCCCGTATATACAGCACCAGGGGCGGGTCGTAGATGTTCTTGAGCCGCTCCGGATAATCCGCGTCCCCCAGGGTCAGGATACGCAGGCCCAGGCGGTCGCAGTCCCCCAGGATGCGCTCCGCCTCCTCCAGGGACTGGCGGCGCAGCCGCTCCTTCGCCCCATCCGACAGGCCCGGGATCAGGTCGTATTCCGCCGGGTCCGCGAAATAGGCCCGTTCAGGGGCCCCGAAGTGCTCCAGCACCCGGAAGGCCAGGGCGGGCTGGAGCCCCCGGGTGCTCAGCCACAGCCAATATCTCAGAGGAGCCATCTCTCGTTCTCCTTCCTCCGCCTCTCAGGCCTCGCCCCGCCAGCCCTCCCAGAGGACCACTGCGGCAGCCACGGCGGCGTTGAGGGACTCGCAGCGCGCCCGCATGGGGATCTTCAAGGTCCCGCCGCACAGGGCCAGGACCTCCGGCGAGACGCCCCTGCCCTCACTGCCGATGACCACGGCGGCCCGGCGCAGATCCACCTGCCGCACATCGCCGGTATCCGTCCCCAGAGCGGCGGCGTAGAGGGGCAGCCCCGCCCGCTCCAGGGCGGCGGTGAGCGTCTCCCGGTCCGCCTCCCACACGGGCAGGCGGAAGCAGGCCCCCATGGAGGCCCGCACCGTCTTGGGCGCGAAGGGGTCGGCGCAACCGGGCAGGAGGATGAGGCCGTCCGCCCCGAAGGCATCGGCGGTGCGCAGCACCGTCCCCACATTGCCCGGGTCCTGCACCCCGTCCAGCACCAGGTAGCGCCGGCCCTCCATGGCCTCCGGCAGGGCCAGGCGGGGCGTCCGGCACAGGAAGAGGACCCCTTGAGGGGTCTGTGTGGTGGAGAGGGCGGAGAGCAGCTCTCCGGGAACGCGGACCATCCGCACCCCCTCCGGCACCCCGTCGGGGGCGGGGCCTGCCATATCCCACACCACGGTGGTCAGCTCCGCCCCCCACCGGAGGGCTTCCGCCAGGAGCTTCGGCCCATCACATACGAACTCCTCCCGTTCCCTGCGGTGGGAGCGGGAGGCGTTCAGCTTTCGGATATGGGCCGCCAGAGGGTTCTGGCGGCTGGTGATCGTCTCTGTGTCCATCACAGGTCGTGGAGCCGGCCGATGTCGTCGTTACGGCCCAGAGTGACCACCACGTCGCTCTGCTGGAGCACATAGTCCGCGCCGGGAGCCACCTCCCAGCCGTTCTCGCCGCCGTTCTTGTGCACGGCGATGATATTGACCTTGTACTTGGCCCGGACATCCAGTTCCTTGAGAGACTTGCCCAGCCAAGGCTTGGGGACGCTCAGCTCCACGATACCGAAGTCCTCGGAGAGCTCGATGAAATTGAGCACGTTGGAGCTGGAGAGGTTCTGGGCCAGCTTCACGCCGGTCTCGTGCTCCGGGATGACCACCCGGTCCGCCCCCACCTTCTGGAGCACCTTCTGATGCACATAGCCCTGGGCCTTGGCGATGACCTTTTTGACCCCCATCTCCTTAAGGCTCATGGTGATGAGAGCGCTGGTGCCCACGTCATCAGCCATGGCCACGATGGCACAGTCATAGTTCCGCACGCCCAGAGCCCGGAGGACGGCGGGGTCCCGGGCATCGCCGGTGACCGCATGGGTCACCTGGTCGGCGATGGCCTGCACCCGGTCTTCTGCGCCGTCGATGGCCAGCACCTCGTGGCCCAGCCGGCACAGTTCGGTAGCCACCGCCGTGCCGAAACGTCCCAGTCCGATCACAACATAAGTTTTCATAGCTCTACACTTGCTCCTTATCCTCTTTTTATACTTTCAGTCTTCCGGTCAGCCGATCATCACTTCGGCAGTGGGGTACTTGATCTTCGCCTGGTCCTTGCTGCGGGACAGGAAGGCGATGGAGAAGGACATGATCCCCACACGCCCCAGGTACATCATGATCACCAGCATCACCCGCGCCACGTTCCCCAGACCGGGGGTGATGCCCACCGTGACGCCCACGGTGGCCATGGCGGAGGCCACCTCGTAGGCGGCATCCAGGAAGTGGACCGACTCCAGCAGAGAGAGCACCATGGAGCCTGCCACGAAGACCCCCACCACCACCAGGGCCAGGGTCATGGCGTCCATCACCCGGCGCTGAGCGATGGTGCGGCCCCGGAAGGTCACCGCTTCCCGGCCTACCAGGCCCGCCCGCAGGGTGAGCAGCAACACCGCGATGGTGCCGGTCTTGATACCGCCGGCGGTGGATCCGCTGGAACCTCCGATCAGCATGAGGATGCATCCCATGACCAGAGAGCTGTCCAGCAGGCCGGCCTGGCCCACCGAATCATAGCCGGCGGTACGGAGGGTGATCGCCTGGAACATGGAGTTGACCACTTTCTGCCATACCGGCATATCCCCAAGGGTAGCGGGATTGTGCCACTCCACCGCCAGGAAGAAGAGGGTCCCCCCGATGATGAGGGCAGCGGTCATACAGAGGACCATCTTGCTGTACAGGGACAGCTTGCGCAGATCCTTCCGGCAGCGGAGGATGTCCTCCCATACGAAGAAGCCCAGGCCGCCGATCACGATGAGAGACATGATGACCAGCAGTATCACCGGATCGTCGTTATAGTTGGTCAGGCTCACGAAAGGCTGATCCACGCCCAATATGTCGAAACCGGCGTTGCAGAAGGCGGATATGGAGTGGAAGATCCCCCGCCAGATCCCCTTGAGCAGGCCGAAATCGGGGATGAAGCGCAAAGCCAGGATCGCCGCCCCGATGCCTTCCAGGAGGAAGGTGCCCATCAGGGCGTGCCGGACCACCCGGACCACACCGTCCATATCGTTCAGATTCAGAGTGGAGGCCATGAGCAGCCTCTCAGAGAGCCCGATCCTGCGGCGGAGCAGGAAGGAGATCACAGAGATGAGGGTCATAAAACCCAGGCCGCCCAACTGGATGAGGCAGATGATGACTACTTGCCCGAACAGTGTCCAGTGCATATAGGTGTCCACCACGATCAGACCTGTGACGCATGTAGCGGAGGTAGCCGTGAAGAGGCAGCTGATGAAATCGGTGACCTGTCCGTCCCGGCTGGAGATGGGCAGCATCAAGAGCAGAGCTCCCACCAGGATGATGATCGCAAAGGAGGCGACCACGATCCGTCCGGGGTTCAAGCTCCGCAAGAGGTTCCATTTGTACAACCGCTGAAATATCCAACGCATCTCTCTACTCTCCAAAAAACAGTTTTCTTTCTCTTCCGCCGTGGAAACGCGGCCCCGCAAAAGCGGGGCCGTTCTCCAGTGAGTTACGGTGAGTATAGCACAGTCCTTCTGGAAATACAAGACAGTTTCCCTTTTCTTTTTGTAAAATCGCATTTTAGTTTCATTATATTGATAATGTCATGATTTTTCCTATTATATTTTACGATATAGTTCCGTTTTTCACCATTTATTTTTCCTCGGCTCCGGTCCGGGCCGGTGATAGAGAGGCGAAGCCCGGGCCGCTTCGAACAGCGGCCCGGGCCCCGAATGGTCAGCGATCCATATCGCCCTTTCCTGCGCCTGGCAGGTCCGGGTCACTGCCCGGCGTAGATGTCAGGCAGCTCGATGTAAGAGGCGTGCTCCCCGCCGGTGTAGATGCGCACGTCGGGGGTCTCGCAGCTGCTGTCCGCCTCGTACTCGCTCCGGCCCAGATAGTAGAACCGGTCCATGGAGTTGGAGAGGGTCACGCGCAGGCAGTGGCCCTCGGGGATGATGTAGGAGGTGGGCATCATGTCGATCTCCAGCTCGTACACCTCTCCGGTGGTGATGGGCTGGGCGTCGGCCTGGTTTGCGGGATGCCAGGGCAGGCCCAGGAAGCCGTAGGGGGGCTCCGCGGTGCCCCGCAGGGAGGCCCGCAGGTGGCCGTCGTCGAAGAGGAAGGTCTCGCCGGTCTCGGGGTCATAGTCGGACATGGTGACGAAGAAGTCGATGTCCGTGTCGTCGGTGAGCATCTCGAACTGGATGTGGGCCATGGCGTGGCCGGTGATCTCGAAGGGCTCCTCCATGGGGGCGCTGGTGAAGGTGACGCCCTTGGCGTCCACGTCCTCGGAAGTAGTGGACTCCACGCCGGTGGTGATGCCGTAGACCACGTCATAATCCACATAGGACTCCCCGGCGGGCGCGGTCTCGGTGAGGGCGCCGTCGGTGAGGTACATGGTGGTGCGGGCGCCTTCGTCCACGGGCCACTCGGTCTGCCAGCGGTAGCCGCCGTCCTCTTCCAGATTGGCGGTCTTGAGATAGATGGGCGGCTCATCCATGATGCCGTTGTCGATGCCCTTGAGCCAGTAGTCGAACCAGCGGAGCTGCTCCACCTCCCAGTTGGGATCCACCTTGTCCTTGGTGTGGTACCAGGGACCGACGGTGAGCTTCTTGGGCGTGGTCAGGTCCTCGTACATGACGAAGGTGTCCCGGCGGAACACGTCGTACAGGCCGCCCATGAGGTAGATGGCGGAGCCGGAGGTGTTGATGGCCTCCTGATTGGTGCTGGCGCTGACCATGTTCCAGTACTCGCCGTCCACCTCCTCGGACCAGCTGTCCCGCCACAGGAGGCGCTGGAACATGGGGATCTGCAGGCCGTTCTCCACATGCTGGGACACGGCCTCGAAGAGCATGGTCTTGTCGGGGTCGGCGTCCACGGCGGGGGTGGTGTCCACCACGGACTGGACGGTCACGTCGCCTCCGATGGCCTCCCACTGGGTATCGGGCTCGGAGCCGAAGGCGCGGGGGATGCCGCCCCGGATCCAGCCGTCGTACTTGTTATAGTCGGTGCAGCCGATCACAGAGGCGTCCACCAGCTTGCTCTTGCTGAGGATGGCCAGCTGGGTCTGGCCCACATAGGAGGAGCCGATGGTGCCGATCTTGCCGTTGCACCAGCTCTGCTCGTGGATCCAGGCCACGATGTCGGCGCCGTCCTGGGCCTCCTGGGGGGAGTTGGCGGAGTCACGGGTGCCGAAAGAGGCGCCCATGCCCCGGGCGTCCGCCGCCGCGAAGGCATAGCCGTAGCGGGTGAACCACTCGGCGCTGGTCACGTTGTCCGCCCGCCGGCGGCCGTAGGGGGTGTAGGTGAATACCACGGGCAGGGGCTCGGAGGCGGGCGCACCGTCCTTGGTGGGGATATAGTAGTCCACCGCCAGCTGGGTGCCGTCGCTCACGGGCACATAGACGCTGTGGCGCTCATAGCCGTCGTATCCCGCCTCGCTGTAGCCGGCGTACAGGCCGGGAGAGGAGTGCTGGAAGGACTCCAGGAGGGGATACTCCCGGAAGAGGGGCAGCAGGGTATCCAGGTCCTTCTGACGGACGCCCTCCACCATCTCGGGCTGGTCGCTGAAGACCAGGGTCTGCTTGTCGTCGGGGTGATAGGTCTCCCAGGTGACGCCCTTGTCCGCCAGGGCCTGGCAGTTGGGGTCGCCGGTGCGGATGAATGCCGCCCAGATGTCGCTGAGCATGTCCGCTGTCTCCTCGGAGCCGGGGACCATCTGGAAGAGCTCCTGGAGATCCCCCCAGTCTCGATCGATCACTTCGATCTCAGATCCGTGGGCAGAGCGGATCTGGTCGCCCAGCGCCGTCCCCTCCGGGGTCACATCGAACCTGTTGTAATACATGTAGACATCGGTGTACCGGCTGACCGCCTCCGCATACATGATGGAGCCGGCCCGCAGGTACAGGTCGTTCTTCAGATCCTTGGCCGCCGTGAAGTCATTCCGGCCGTACTCCTCATTGTGGGAGTAGAACTCGTCGATGACCGCCTGGGCGTTGGCGCTGTTCCAGCCCCGGTCGGAGAGCTTGCCCCAGTTCTGCTCGATGGTGAAGTCCAAAGCCTCTTCCGCGCTCATGGGCACGCCGTCGGTGAGGTACTGCTGGTCGTACTCGCCCTCGTTGGAGCCGAACACGCACTGGATGCCCTCCAGGCCGCCGTCGAGCAGATCTTCATAGTAGTCGTCGTGGATGACCACGTTGTCGATGACAGGGCTGAACATCTTGCACTCCAGGTCGGCGAAAGCGGTGGAGCCGTTGACCGAGCCGGAGGAGACCTCTGCCTGGGCGGCGTTGATCTCGTCGATGGAGCACGCCATCAGCTCGTCGATGCTGGTGACGCCCAGGACCTTGAAGAGCTCGTTGGACACGAACCGGGCGTCCTCCAGGGGCTGGAGGCTGATGTCGATGGAGAAGGAGCTCTCCATGATCGCTTTGTCGAAATACTCCCGGGCCTCCTCCATCATCAGCAGGCAGGTGCAGTTGTTGGAGCCGGAGGACTGGCCGCCGATGGTCACGTCATCGGGGTCGCCGCCGAAGGCCGCGATGTTCTGGTCGATCCACTTCAGGCAGGCCAGCAGGTCCAGCCGGGCCAGGTTGTTGGAATACTGGTAGATGTCCTTCTGTTCCTCGTATCCGTCCAGAGAGGACAGGTCGATGCTGCCCCAGAAGCCGCCCCGGTGGTTGGGGGTGACCACGATGATATCCGGGTTCTCCGCCACGAAGTTGGTCCAGTCCGACTTGCTGGTGACGCCGCCCTTCTGGGCGCTGCCATACTGCCACATGAATACGGACTTGTCGGAGCTCGTGCTGGCAGGGTTCACATATACCACCAGGTTCAGCGCGTCCGGGTCGCCGGCATCCGAGGGAGGGCCGAACTCCGTGGCCAAGACGACCTGGTCGCTCTCCCCGGCCACCACAGGGGCCTGGAACCGCTCGTGGGTGGCGAAATCGATGCCCTTATAGGCCACCACGCCGGTCTCCTCGTCCACGTCGCCGATGTAGGTCCCGGTGGGGGCTTTCGCTACACTGTTCCCGCCGCCGGTGATCTGGTCCAGGATGGTGACCACCTCCGCCCGGCCGATCGTCTCGTCGGGGCTGAACCGCCCGTCATAGCCCTGGATATAGCCGGCGGCGGCCATGGCCTCCACCAGGCCGGCGCAGGCCGGGTCGATGGCCCCATAGTCGGAGAAGGTGCCGCTGTCCCCTGCCGCCGCCTCCAGGCCGATGGCCCGGGCGATGGCGGCCACCGCCTCCTGCCGGGTGAGCACGCCGGAGGAGGGCGAGGCGCTCTGACAGCCGAAGAGCTCCTCCAGCACCTGGGCCAGCTCGGTGCCGGTGACCCCCTGGCCGGGCAGGAACGCCCCGTCCTTCCACTGGTCCACCAGGGCATTGCTCTCCCAGCGCTGGATGGCGGGCTCCGCCCAGTGGCCGGCCACGTCGCTGTACGCCGCCGCCGTAGCGGAGAAGAGGCCCATGAGCATGGATGTCGCGAGAGCGATGGATACGAGCCGTCTTTTCATGTTCATTCCCTTTCTTTTCCTTTTTTGTTCTCTCCTTTGTCTTGTGGGATCTTTATTTGATAAAGGTGCCTGCCGGCAGCAGGTCCATCTTCTTTTCCCAGCTGCCGGCAGACACCTCACATCCTTGTTATTCTACTGTAAAATGGGGAGGACCGTCAGATGGCCTTCTTCTCCTTCAGCTCCGCCAGTTCCTCAGCGGAGAGGCCCAGCAGGCCGCCGTAGATCTCCTCATTGCTGCCACCCAGCTCGGGGCTGCACTCATACTCCACATGGTTGGCGCTGAGCTTGGGGGCGAAGCCGGGGACCTTCACCTTGCCCCGCTGGGGGTGCTCGATCTCCGCGATCATGCCGCGCTCCAGGTACTGGGGGTCGTTGGTGATGTCGGCGCAGTCCAGCAGAGCGCCGGCGGGGATGTCCGCCTTGCAGAGGATATCCATGGCGGTGAACTTGTCGTAGTTCTTCAGCCATTCCTTGATAGCGCCGTCGCAGATGTCCCGGTGTTCATAGCGGGAGTGGGGCGTGGCCATCTCGGGACACACGTCCTGCTTCAGGTCGGGACGGCCGATCACGTCGCACAGGTTGTCCCACTGCTTGCTGCCGGGATGGCGGGAGCAGTAGATGTGCACATAGTCGTTGGGCCCGAAGGGCTTGCAGGGGTAGGTGTCGGAGGGCGCCACATCCTCCAGGGGCATGCCGTTGGCCACGCGGCGGTTGGGCTTGCCGTTGTTCAGATAGGGCTCCCACTGAGAGCGGCTCAGGCCGATCATGAAGTCCTGCATGGCCACGTCGATGCGCTGGCCGATGCCCTCCCGTTCCCGCTGGAGCAGGGCGGCGATGATGCTCAGGGCCATCATGATGCCGGTGCCGGAATCGGCCACGGAGATGCCGCATTTGATGGGCTGGTCGGGCAGGCCGGTGGCGGAGACCATGACACCGGTGTGGGTGGCGATGGGGTCGAAGGCGGGATAGTTGGCGTAGGGACCGTCCTTGGCAAAGCCCTTCAGGCTGGCATAGACGATCTTGGGGTTGATCTCCTTGCAGTGCTCATAGGTGAGGCCCAGGTGGTCCATGGAGCCGGGGCCCATGTTCTCCACGATGACGTCGCACTTGGTGAGCAGCTTCTCCAGCAGGGCCAGGCCCTCGGGGGACTTGGCGTTGCAGGTGATGGACTTCTTGTTCATGTTCATGACCAGGAAGCCGTAGCTGTCCACGCCGGGGTTCGCCTGGGAGTAGCGGCCCAGCTCGCCCTTCACGGGGCGCTCCACCTTGAGGACCTCGGCGCCCAGCCAGGCGAGGGTCTCGGTGCAGACGGTGCCGGCCTCGAACTGAGTCATGTCCAGGATACGGTAACCGGAGAGGGGTCCTTTGCAAGCCATAATGATACCTCCTAAATAATGTAGAGCTCGTTGCCGGCTCTATTTGTTGTCCTTCTTCTCCTTGTTGGGGATCACACGGGTCTCGATGAACTCGTCCACCAGTCCGGTCATGGTCTCGGCGTTCCACTTTTTGGGGTTGACAGGATCGGCGTTGAAGGTGAGCACCGGGTAGCCGGCGTCTTCCATGACCTTCTTGATGAAGTAGCTGCCCTCCACGGCCTGGATATCGTTGTCGGGGATCATATAGACCACGCCGTCGATATCGTTCTGCTTGGCCTGCTGCAGGAACCAGCTGCTGTTCCAGGGCGGCATGTGGAGGAAGTCCTCCATGCCGATGTACCGTGCGGCCAGGGCCCGCAGGGGGTCCTCCTCCACATGGTTGCGGATATAGGCGTCGGCGCCCATGGCCAGATACATGGACCACATGAACACGGCGCCGTACTTCTGCTCGAAGCGCTGATAGAAGGCGAAGTCCTGCCACATGCCGCGGCCCAGCCACATCATGCGCAGCTTCTCATCGGGCACGGCGGCCTCGCCCTTGTCGGCCAGGGCCTTGACCTCCTCGTAGAGGCTCTTGGCGTGGTCGGCGGCCCACCGGGTGCCCCGCTGCCACTGGGCCTGCATCACGGCGTTGATGGTGTCCACCACGGTGACGGGCACGGGATGGCACTGGGCGATCAGGTCCCGGGTCTTTTTATACCAGCCCTCCTGCTCGTTGATGAGGTCCATGACCTCCTGGAGCTTGTTGATGTCGAAGAGCTTGCCGGTCTTCATCTCCAGCCAGCGGATGAGCTCCTTCATCTCCTCCACGGCCAGGTCGATGCGGTCGGTATCGTACATCTCTTCCCAGCGGTCAGCGGCCAGCTCATACCAGTTCAAGGGGGTCTTGCGGGCCTGGGTGTTCTCGATCACATACAGGTCGGCGTCATAGTTCTCCGCCAGCAGGCCGAAGATCTTGTTCTGCGCGTCGCCGGTCAGGCGGGTGATGCAGATCGTGGGCTTGGGCAGTCCGCCCCAGGGGCCCATGGGGTTGCCGTCGGCATCCACCTTGTGGTCGTCGGGGTCGAAGCTCTCGGCCAGGGCCTGGGCGTCGTAGCTGTTCAGGTCGGGGCGGTAGCCGTTCTCCTGCATCAGGCCGAAGTACTTGCGGGTCATCCGCTTGGCGCCGCAGATGGCGGCCCACCACTGGTTGACCACGAAGGGGATGTCCATGGCCCGGAAGATCTCCATGGGCACGTCGGCGTTCAGGATGGCGAAGTCGCACTTCTCCTTCTCCACCCGGTCCTTCATGGAGAAGAACCACTCCTTCTGGTACACGCTGACCGTCTTGGTGGCCTTCAGCTTCTTCACGACGGTGGAGCGGGAACCGGCTTTTTTCTCCTCAGGCATTACTGGACACCTTCTTTCATCTCGGCCGCGAACGCGGCCAGTTTCTCATCCAGGCCCTCGTTCTTGGACACGGGCCACAGCATCCGCCCGAAGGTGACATGCTTGATGCCCCGGGCCTCCAGGCTCTTGCGCTGCTTGGGCATGTCCCAGGTGGCCACCTCATCATACTGATTGGTGTAGAAGATCACGCCCTGGGCACCGGCGGCGTCCACCTCCCTGTCGAGGGCGCCCACCCGCTGGGCGGGGGTGGCCTTCCGGGCGGAGAACTCCCGCAGATAGTAGCGGTCCACGATGCCCCGGATCACGGGGTAGTCGGGGTCATAGTCCCGGTCGTAGTGGCGGTCGCCCCAGTCGGTGTCCTCGCCCACCACCACCATGCCGGCAGCCTCGATCTTGTCGTAGAGGGCGGTGTCCTCCTGGTTGGCGCCGGTGTAATACACCCGGGGCCCGGTGAGGACGGGCCAGCTCTTGGCGTCCTCGGTGACCTGGCGGACCAGCCTGGCGTGCTCGGCCCGGTCCATGAAGAGGCCGGAGCCGATGATCACAAGGGCCTCGGAGCCGTTGATGCGGACCTCCTCGCCGTGGCGGAGGGCGGCCATCTCCCGGAGGGCCTGGCGGTCCTCGTTGCAGATCTTGCCGGCGGCCCGGATCTCGTCGTCGCCGATCTCCCGGCCGGCCCACTCCTCCACCTGCTTCTTGAAGAGCTCGATGATGAACTCGTCCCGCACCTGATGCATGCGGTGGCGGGTGAAGAGCCAGTCGATGAAGGCCACCGGCGGCACCGCCTTCTCCGGCTCCACCCGGTGGATCTCCCGCAGATAGAGGAAGACGCGGATGATGACATCGGTGCTGTTGGAGATGGCCAGAGCGTCGATCTGGTCGTGGTAAGTCCCATCCACGATCTTCTCGAACTGGGCCCGGACCACGGGATCGAAGGCGTACTCCAGATATTTGTCGGTCTCCACCAGGGGCCGTTCCGGGTCCGCATAGACCCGTACGGGGAGCATCCCGGCGGCGATGATGAGCTCGGCGGGCACGTCGCAGCCCAGCTCTCCGACTACCTTCTTCCCTTCCGCGCGCCACTTGGCGGCGGGAGCGTCCCGGTGGTCATAGACTTCTTTCAGCGCGCGGAACGCCTCGCTCTCCAGCGCTTCTTTCCGTATTGACACGATATCCCTTCTTTCCTATACTTTACGCTCAGCCGCGCAGCGCCTCATATTCGCCGAACAGGGGCATCAGCGTCTCGATGTCCTCTACGCGCTGCCCGGCCTCTGTGTGCAGGTCTGTGTCGAACACCATGGTACACTTGCCCTCTGCGTCATAGGGCGCCCACTCCACGCCGGCATCTTCGAAATACGCATTGCCCGCGTTGGGATCCCCGGTGAGGGCGAAGCAGGACCAGGCTCTCCGCATGGCCTTCTGCAGCTCCTCGGGGGCGTTCTCGTCCGTGCCGAAGAGCGCGTTCCGGTCCGAGCCATGGACCGCCCGGAGGCCGTCCGCGTTCTCCGCATACCACTCGTAGGAGAAGAGGTAGGCGTTGCCGCCGCGGCTGAAGAGCTCCGCGATCATCACCGCGCTGACCTTCTGGTTGATGTCGTTCTTCAGGTCCTTGTAGGCGGTGATGGTATCCCGGCCGTACTGCTCGTTCCGCTCCACATAGGAGCCGATGATCTCGTCCGCGTCCTCCGCGCCTCCCCGCGCCGGGTCCAGCTTGCCCCAGTTGGCGGAGATGATGGCCTCCAGGGCCTCCTCCTCGCTCAGGCCGGCCAGATCCCGGTCATACTCGCCGTTGGTGGAGCCCACCAGGATCTCCACGTCGTTGGAGGCGGCCACTTCCTCCAGCTGCTCCCAATAGTCATCGAACACCACAACATTGTCGATCACGGTGGTGAACATCTTGCTCTGGGAATCGGGGAGGTAGGCGCCGATCGCGCCGGAGGACAGGTATGCCTGGGCGTCCAGCAGCTCCTGGGGCTCCAGCTCCAGAGCCTCCGCGATGGTGGTCACCCCGGTGTGCTCCCGGAATTTCTCCGCGGCCTCCAGGCTCTCCTCCCAGGTGGCCAGGGAGATGCGGTCGATGGCCACGCCGCTCTCCATGATCACCTTGTCGAAGTATTCGGTGGCTCCGGGGATCAGCAGCATGGAGGAGGCGGTGACCGCGCCCGCGGACTGGCCGCCGATGGTCACGTTCTCCGGGTCGCCGCCGAAGGCGGCCACGTTCTCGCCGATCCATTGCAGCGCCAGGAGGAAGTCCGTGCGGATGAGGTTGTTGCTGTAGCGGTACTCGTCCTCATATTCCGCATAGTCGTCGAACTCGGTGAGGTTGATGCAGCCGAAGTAGCTCACCCGGGAGTTGGGCACCGCCACGATCACATCGGGCTCCTCCGCCACGATCTTGGAGGGGTCGGTGCTGCCGCCGCGGCTGGCAGTGCCGCCGCCCACAGGGCACCAGACGATGACCGCCTTCTTGTCCGAGGTGCCGGCGGGGTTGACGTAGATGTCCATCTGGAGGACGTCCTCGCTCTGGGTCTCCGGGTCATAGGTCCCCTGGACGGGGAGCACGCTCTCGGCGGGATAGTGGACCTCGTCGCTCTCGGCGGGCAGTTCCGCCCGCTTCCAGCGCTCTGCCGTGCCGAAGGTCACGCCCTTGTAGGCCACCACCCCGGTCTCGGGGTCCAGCCGGCCCACATAGGTGCCCGTCTTGGTCTTTACCGTCCTGCCGGGGATGGTGCCCACATAGACCGCCCCGGTCTCCGGGTCCCACTCGATGGGGATCCCCAGGTATCCGGCGATCGCCCGCAGGGGCAGATAGGTGGTGCCGTCCCGGGCGAATACCTCCACGGGCTCTCCGTTGACATCGGTGGGCGCGGCCAGCTCGCCGTCAAAATAGACTCTGACGGACACCTCCGCCGCAGCTGCGCCCGCTCCCGCGCCCAGCAGGCCGGCGGCCAGCACCGCGGCGGCGGCCCGTCTTCCCAAGTGCTTCCTCACAGGTCCCCCTCCTTGCTTCTCATGCTATCGAATACCGGCCGGGCCGCGGGCCAAGGGCCAGCGGCCCGGCCGGACGCTTCGGTCTTTTGCTCTTATCCTGCCATCAGAACGGGAACACGCCGACGATGGCGCCCACGATGGCCAGGACGATGCCCAGGATCCAGGTGGGGATAAAGAGGTACTTCAGGTTGTCCTTCATCTCCACTTCGGCCAGGCCCAGGGCCAGATAGGGAGTGGGGGCCACCAGACACAGGTTGGCGGCGATGCAGGCGCCGATGACGCAGGCGCCGGCGGCGTGCATGGTGGTGCCGCCGAAGGCGACCGCCATGTTGCCGAAGATGGGGGCCATGATCATGTACAGGGAGTCAGAGCCCACCGCCATGGACAGGGGCACGCTCAGCAGGGCGATGATGAAGGTCAGGTGGCTGCCCATAGCCTCGGGCACGAAGCTGATCAGGGTCTCGGTCATGGCGTTCATCATGCCGGTATCCTTCATAACGCCCACCAGCATACCGATGGAGAAGAGGATCATGACCATGTTCAGGGCGGTAGCGCCGTGCTTCTTGATCTGGGCGGTCATCTCCTTGGAGCCGTGGCAGTTGAGCAGCAGGGCGAAGGACAGGAAGATCATGAAGGCCACGTTGGTGTTCAGCCAGCCCAGCAGCATAGCCACGACCATCACGACGGTCATGATCATATCGATGTACAGGACAGTGTTGCTGACCTTCAGCACGGGGTCGTCTTTCTTGCCCATGCCGGACTTGATGGCGTTGAACTCGTCGTCAGGCATACCGCAGCCGCGGGCCTTCAGGATCTTGCCCAGTACGAAGCAGGAGGCGATCAGGATGATGAAGCCCACGATCTGCACGGGCAGCAGCGCGTTCCACAGTTCGTAGGGATCCACACCGGTGGAGGCGGAGACACGGGCCAGGGCGGAGGTCCAGGGCAGCATGTTCTCCACGCCGGACCACAGGCCCACATAGCCCAGAAGGATGACGTTGCTCACCCGCATCTTTTTGTACAGGGGGAGCATGGTGGGGATGGTGATCAGCATCGTGGTGGCGCCGGAGCCGTCCAGGTGGGAGATGAACGCCAGGAAGCAGGTCATGAGCAGGATAGCGCTGACGCTGTTGCCCATGCGCTTCATGACGGCGCCCACGATCACGTCGAACATACCGGCGTCGCTCAGGATGTTGAAATAGACGATGGCGAAGGTGAACAGCACCACCGTATTCAGGACGCTGTTGGCGCCGGTGCCGATGTAGCCCTTCAGGGCATCCAGGATGCCCAGAGGGCCCACCACATCGGGCAGAGCGCCGGTCACGCTCAGCACGATGACAGCGGCGGTGGACAGGAGGATCAGGATGGGGGGCAGCGCGACCCTGCCCCAGATGATCAGAGCGACCATCGCGATGACCAAGATGAATCCTACAGCAGCTAGCATTACACTAACACTTCCTTTCTCTTCTCCTTATCGAGTGGATCCTCTCATCTCTCTCGATAAATTTTTGATGTACATATCTCAGCGGCTCTCATATACCACCTCCTTTCACAGAGATAGGGATAAGTGGACACTTCCTGACCCAGAGCGCCAGGCTCGGGCTCCGCCCCGTCCGGAGATAGAGCAGGCCCCTCTGCGCAGCAGTGGTCAGAAGGGGAATACGCCGAAGAGGACGGCAATGACCGCCATAACGATGCCGAAGATCCAGGTGGGGAGGAAATTGGCCTTCAGATGGTCGCCCATCTCCACGCCCGCCAGGCCCAGTGCCAGATAGGGGGTGGGGCCGATGAGGGCCAGGTTGGCGGACAGGCAGGAGCCGATCATCAGCGCCGCACCGGCCTGGAGCATGCTGCCGCCGAAGGCGATGGTCATCTCGCCCAGGATGGGGGCGATGACCATGTAGACGGTATCGGAACCGACGCACATGGACAGGGGCACTGAGATCAGGCAGAGGATGAAGGGCAGGTGGCTGCCCATGGACTCGGGCATGATGCCGATCAGGGTATTGGTCATGGCCTCCATGATGCCGGTGCCGTTCATGATGCCCACCAGGATACCGATGGAGAAGATGATCATGACCATGTACAGCGCGTTGGAGCCGTGCTTCTTGATCTGGGCCACCTGGTCTTTGGGGTTGGGGAAATTCACGATCGCGCCGATGGCCAGAGCGATCATGAAGCTGAGGTTGGCGTTGAGGATGCCTACGAGCATCAGGACGATCAGCGCCACGGTGAAGATCATGTCAAAGATGAGCACGCCCTTCTTCACCTGGACCACTGGCTCCTTCAGCGCGCCGCTTTTGAGCACCTGGAACTCCTCGTCGGTCATGCCGTATCCCCGCTTGGCCAGCCACATGCCCATGGGGAAACAAGAGAGATAGACCAGGATGAGGGCCACGATCTGTACCGGCATCACGGCGCTGTACGTCTCATAGACGTCCAGGCCGGTGGCGGAGCACAAGCGCATGACGGCGGAGGCCCAGGGGAGCATATTGACTACGCCGGAGGTGAGCCCCACATACAGGAGCAGCAGAGTGGGCTTCAGGTTCATCTTCTTGAAGAGGGGGAGCATGGTGGGGATGGTGATCAGCATGGTGGTGGCGCCGGAGCCGTCCAGGTGGGAGATCGTAGCCACCAGGCAGGTCATGAGGAGGATCAGGTATACATGGTTCCCCATCACCTTCAGGATCTTGGAGACGATCAGGTCGAACATCCCCACGTCGCCCAGCATATTGAAGAAGATGACGGAGAAGGTGAACAGCGCCGCTGTGTTCAGCACCGAGCTCAGACCGTTGGAGAGGAACCCGGTGATGTCGCTGATACTGAAGCCGGTGACAAGGGCGGCCAGGATCGGCAGGATGATCAGGATCGGGGGAAGGGAGATCTTTCCAGACAGCATCAGGGCTACCATCACGATGATGGTGATGAAACCAACGGCGGATAACATCGTCATAAATATGTACACTCCTTCTGTAAGATCCATACGGTCCGTCAGGACCCATATCATCATTTCTCTTTCTCGAGATCGGGAGCCTGCATTACCTCTACGCCTCTCATCTCCTAACCAGTTTTACTAAAATATCCCCTAAAAACCGCTTTGGTAATATACAGTCTACACAAGAACATGTTCATTGACTACGTTCACTTTTGAGATGTTTTCGCCAGCGAGATGTGCACAGTGACCACATTCTTCTCTCACCCGGCGTTTTGGCATGCCAGTTGAGCGCTCTTCCCATCCCCGGCGGCCCCTCTGTGTGCATCTCACCCACTTTGTAGATCCACACTTGTGCGGTCCGCACATTTTTTATGCAATAGTAGCAATTTCGTCTGTGCTTATGCTAAAATATTTGTATTCGATCCCCATAAGATCGACCGCTTTGGACCGTTCCCTACATTATTATGATCATAAGGAGGACGTCCTCATGTGCGATCGAGCCATCCTGTATGCCACCGGCGACATCATCATCGATGAGCCGGATCCCCACTCCTTTTTTGCCCCCTCCAAAGACCTTCTGGCGGCTGCCGACTTCGTGCTGGGACAGATCGAGGTCCCCCACACCGACCGGGGCGAGGCAAACAGCACGGATGTCCCGGCTCCGCCGGCGGACCCGTCCAATCTGGATGCCCTGGTCCCCTGCGGCTTCAACCTGTGCACCACTGCGGGCAACCATGCCCATGACAACGGCGTCCCCGGCATCGTGGACACTATCGAGCACCTGAAGGCCCGGGGCATCTCCGTGACCGGCAGCGGCCGGAACATCACCGAGGCCAAGGCCCCCGCCACGGCCACCCGCAAGGGGATCTCTGTGGCGGTGCTGGCCTATAACGCGGTGGGCCCCCGGGAGGGCTGGGCCACCTCCAAGAAGGCCGGCGTCTCCTATGTGAACATCCTCACCCACCACGAGCCCTCTCCCCGGGCCACTCCCGGTCTGCCCGCCACGATCTACACCTTCCCCGAGCCGGAGTCCCTGGAGCAGATGCAGGCGGACATCCGGGCCCTGCGGCCCCAGTGCGATATCCTCCTGGTGGCCCTCCACAAGGGGATGGTGCACCTGGACAGTGTGATCCAGATGTACGAGATCCCTCTGGCCCACGCGGCGATCGATGCCGGCGCCGACGGAGTGATCGGCCACCACGCCCACATCCTCCGTGGGATCGAGGTCTACCGGGGAAAGCCCATCTATCACAACCTGGGCAATTTCGTCTGCGTGACCCACGCCCTCACCCCCACCGCAGACAACGACAGTCCGGAGCGCCTGGCCTGGATCGCCAGCCGGAAAAAGATGTTCGGCTTCACGCCGGATATGACCATGCCCTACTACCCCTTCAACCCCGACAGCCGGAACACCATGCTGGCCAAGCTCGTCCTCACTAAGGAGGGGATCGAGTCCTTCGGCTATGTCCCCTGCTACATCGACCATGCCGGCGCGCCGGTGCCCCTCACCACTTACGAAGCGGCCCAGCCGGTGATCGGATACATCCAGCGCATCCAGCAGGAGGAGAAGCTGCCCTGCCGCATGGAGTGGCAGGAGGACGGCTGGGTCAAGGTATCCGCAGAGGGGGGGGACTGACATGACCGATGCGCTGGAGCTCTTGGCTGTGGGCGACCTGATCCTGGACGAGCCCGCGCCTATAGAGCCCTATTTCGCCGATACTCTCTCCGTGCTCCAGAATGCGGACGTCCTGGCGGGCCATGTGGAGACCCCCCACACCGACCGGAGCCTTCCCTCCTGCGTGGACATCCAGGCCCCGCCCTCCAAGCCGGAGCACCTGCGGGCCCTTCTCGGCCCGGGCTTCGACGTGTGCAGCGTGGCCGGCAACCATCTCTACGACTGCGGCCCCTACGGGGTCATCGACACCGTGAACGGGCTCAAGGCCCTGGGGATCGAGTGCGCCGGCGGAGGCGCCGATATCGACGAGGCGAAGGCCCCCGCCGTCTTCGAGCGCGGAGGCGTGAAGATCGGCTTCCTGTCTTACAACGCCACCGGCCCCAAGCTGGGTTGGGCCACCAGCCAGAAGCCCGGCTGCAACTATGTGGATGTGGCCACCTATTATCATCAGAAAATGGACATGCCCGGCTCTCCGCCCCGGATCCACACCTTCGTCTGGGAAGACAGCCTGGAGCAGATGCAGCAGGAGGTGGAGGCCCTCTCCCGGCAGGTGGATCTGACCGTGGTGGCCTTCCACAAGGGCAACGGCGGGATCACCGCCGCCCTGGACACCTACGAGCGGCCTCTCTGCTTCGCCGCGATCGACGCGGGCGCCGATGTCATCCTGGGGCACCACCACCACCTGCTCAAAGGCATCGAAGTCTATCACGGCAAGCCCATCTTCCACGGCCTGGGCAACTTCGTGACCGTGACCTATGCCATGACCGCAGGCTATAACGACACTCCCGAGATGATCCGCTATCTCAAGCAGCGGGCCGCCGAGGGGCGGGGGGACGGGCACTATCCCACTCCTTATTATCCCTGGGCGCCGGTATCCCGCAATACAGTGATCGCAAAGGTCCTCTTCCGGAAGGACGGCCTGGTGGACTACGGCTTCATCCCCTGCCTGATCGACGAGACAGGGGTCCCCCGCCTGAAGGACAGGGAGAACGGCGGACAAGAGGTCCTGGACTTCGTCGTAAAGCAAACAGAGGGGGCCCGGCTGAACACCCGCTTCTCCTGGTCGGAGGACGGTTCCTGGGTCCGCTTCCAAGGATAGATATGCGCGTACCGGCCGTCTGAGACAGGCGGCCGGTACGCCATGGCCGGCATCTTGTCCATACCTGCAACGCATCCGGAACGAGAAAGGCGGTTAAATGGAATGATCAGTATCCATCAGCTCCTGGAAGGGCTGGCACCCCACATCGTGGAGCGCCATGTGCATTTCCTCCCGAAGAAAAGCTTCATCCAGATCCACATCCTGGATGGCCAGCCCATCTCCAACTCCCGCCTGCTCTATATCGGTACTCCTGATACCTTCGTGCAGACTGTGGACCAGCTCTCCGAGGGAGGCATCTTCCCCACCTTCGTGCTCTCCGGCAACAGTCCCGCTCTTTCTGCCTATGAGGGTCAGCCCCGCTTCAATCTGATCGTCACTTCCCTGTCCCTGCCCACCTTGTGCAACCTCCTGTACCAGGTGAGCTCCAGCTACAACCTGTGGGTGCAGAGCATGAACCGGCACCTCTATGTCAAGCCGGACCTCCCCGCTCTCCTGGAGTGCGGTTCCCGCAAATTGCAATGCTATACCTGTCTGTTGGATGCCGGACAGAAACTGCTCTGTTCCAGTCCCGGCCCAGTGCCTCCTCACCCCATCTTCGAACGGCTGGAGGAGGAATCCTATCTCTCTTATGAGAGCTTCCAGGAGCTGGAGCGTCTCCGTGCCGCCTCTGAGAACAAAGCGTGGTTCTCCATCACCGCCTCTGATGGTGAGTGGAAGATATGCTGCCACCCCATCCAGTACCGCTCGCAGACGGTGGCCCACCATCTGATCGTCATCCCCGCACAGCGATCCACCATCTCCACGAAGGAGATGGCCGCCCGTTTCCAGGGCTGGACCGAGCAGTTCGTTCTGCGGTATAACCATGAAAAATACGAGACGAGCAACGCTCTGAGCGATCTGATGGCCGACCTCATCGAAGGCCGCCTCACCGAGTCTGAACAGTTGGTAGACCGGATCAAGCAGCTCCCCGTCCACATGAAAAAGTACTACCACTGTATCATCGTGGAGCTGAGCAGCTACTGCGATGCTTCTCTCACCGGGCGGCTCCTGCAGGAGCTGGAGCAGGTGTTCCCCAACGGATTGATCACTACCTACAAGGGGGATGTGCTCATCCTGGCCTGGAAGGCCCGCCACTATACCGAGCCGCTCTTTGACAAGAGCGCATTTCAAGAAGTGCTGAAGAACTACGACGCCTATGCCTGCATCGGCAACTTTACCCGCTGGCTCAGTTCCCTGCGCTATATGTATAATCAGGCCAAGGGCACCATCAAATATGCCAAGGTCTTCTGTTCCGACCCGGAGGAGCGGATCTTCCGCTTCGAAGACTACAGCATGTATCAGATCGTGGGTCTGTGTGTGGACCATTGCAAGGACTTCCACGACGGCGACCCGGTCTACTTGTGCCACCCCGGGGTCATCACCCTGGTGACCTACGACCTCAGACACAAGACCAACCTCTACCAAGTCCTGTATACCTACCTGCGGAACGACAGGAACCTCACTCAGACTGCCCGGGATCTGTTCTTCCACCGCAACACCCTGCAGCACAAGATCGAGAAGATCGAGTCCATCGTCAACGAGAGCCTGGACTCCAGTGCCATCCGGCAACGGCTCCTCTTCTCTTGCATGGTGGTGGAGTACATGCAGAAATACATGAAACGGGAGGATATCTTCGGCCGAAAACGCAATACGCCGGCCACCGCTGCCCTGGTGGAGGAATAGCTCCCCCTTTACGGCCGTCCGCTCCGCCAGGACCACATATCTTCGATATTGGGGGGATGACCTATGCAGATCTTCGTCCGCGACCGGCAGTTCTACTCCAAGATGCTGCACATCGGCATCCCGGTGATCCTGCAGAGCGCCATCACCATCGGCGTGAATCTGATGGACACCGTCATGCTGGCCGGCCTGGGAGAGGCTCAGATCTCCGCCTCCTCCCTGGCCAACCAAATCACCAATCTTTTCCATGTCTTCTGTATGGGGATGGGCTGCGGCGCCTCCGTCATGACCGCCCAGTACTGGGGCAAGGGGGATATCAGCTCTCTCCGCCGGGTGGTCACCATCATGCTGCGCATCGTCACTGTGGCGGGCCTCCTGGTCATGGCGGCGGCTATCCTCATCCCTGACCGGCTCATGGCTCTCTTCGCCCCGGGCGAGGCCGACGTCATCCAGGCCGGCGTTCGATACTTCACCTTCCTGGCCTACACTTTCCCCTTCTACGGCATCTCTCTGACCCTCACCCTGGTGCTGCGAAGTGTGAGTTCAGTCCGCCTGCCTCTGGTGGCCTCTATCACGGTGTTCTTCATCAATGTCTTTTTCAACTGGGTCTTCATCTTCGGCAAACTGGGGGCGCCCCGGATGGAGATCGCCGGCGCAGCGGTGGGCACCCTGATCGCCCGTCTGGTGGAGGTAGCCATGATCTGCGGCTATTTCTTCCACTGGGAGAAGAAGATCGGCTACCGGGTCCGGCACCTCTTCCTGCCGTGCCGTTCCTTTCTGGCTTCCTTCTGCCAGTTCAGTCTCCCTGTGGTGGTCAGCGACTCCCTGCTGGGAGTAGGTTACACCGCCCTGGCTATGATCATGGGCCGTATCGGCTCCGCCTTCGTGGCCGCCAACGCCATCACCATGGTGGTCTCCCGGCTCACCAACGTGATCATCCAAGGTGTAGGCAATGCCAGCAGCGTCATGACCGGCAACACCATCGGTGAGGGAGATGCGGATACCGCCTACCGCCAGGGCGTCACTTTCCTGGCCCTTGGCCTCATCTTCGGCGTAGCCGCCGGCGTGGTGATCTGGGCGATCAGTCCCTTCGTGGTCGGCTTCTATCAGATCAGCGAGGCCACCCGCGCCATCGCCATGGAGCAGATGTATGCCATGGCCATCCTGATCCCTTTCCAGACCATGGCCTACGTCACCACCAAGGGGGTGCTCCGGGGCGGCGGCGACACTCGCTTCCTCATGGTGGCGGATATCCTGTTCCTGTGGGCCGCCTCTATCCCCCTGGGCTATGCGGCGGGCCTCCTCTGGGGCCTGGATGCCTTCTGGGTCTATCTGGCCCTGCACATAGACTTCGCCATCAAGGCCGTCCTCTGTACCGGCCGCTTCTTCACCAAGAAGTGGATCAAGGTCGTGAAATAGATTTGATATGCAAAAACGGCCCGCCTTCCGGCGGGCCGTTCCTATGTTCTGCAACACTATCTGTTTATCTCATGTCGCTTCTATATCGCTCTCCAGCCTTCTTTTATATTCAAATAGCAATCGTTCTTTTTCGTTGGTCAAAAATGATATCTCCTCTTCCATGAATATGTCCTGAGGAAGATCCACTTCGCTCAAAATCTTATATTCATCACGCGAGATATCATTCCAGCCTCGGTCT
>DWZK01000091.1 GCA_019117605.1 Candidatus Intestinimonas stercoravium
CGTTGTCGTACCAGGACACGACCTTCACGAAGGTATCGGTGAGGGCGATGCCGGCCTTGGCGTCGAAGATGGAGGTGTGGGGATCGCTGATGAAGTCGGAGGAGACCACGTCGTCCTCGGTGTAACCCAGGATGCCGTTGAGCTCGCCCTCGGAGGCCTCCTTCATAGCGGCGCAGATCTCGTCATACTTGGCGGGCTTGGCCAGGTTGACGGTCAGGTCCACCACGGACACGTCCAGGGTGGGCACACGCATGGACATACCGGTCAGCTTGCCGTTGAGGGAGGGGATGACCTTGCCCACGGCCTTGGCGGCGCCGGTGGAGGAGGGGATGATGTTGTAGGTAGCCGCACGGCCGCCGCGCCAATCCTTCTTGGAGGGGCCGTCCACGGTCTTCTGGGTGGCGGTGACGGAGTGCACGGTGGTCATCAGGCCGTCAGTGATGCCGAACTTGTCGTGGAGGACCTTGGCGATGGGGGCCAGGCAGTTGGTGGTGCAGGAGGCGTTGGACACGAAGGTCATGCTGGAGTCGTAGGTGTCGTTGTTGACGCCCATGACGAACATGGGGGTGTCGTCCTTGGAGGGGGCGGACATGATGACGTGCTTGGCGCCGGCGTCGATGTGGCCCTGGGCCTTCTCCTTGGTGAGGAACAGGCCGGTGGACTCCACCACATACTCAGCGCCGATCTGGCCCCAGGGGATCTCGGCGGGGCTCATCTTGGCGTACACCATGACCTTGTGGCCGTTGACGGTGATGCTCTCATCGTCATACTCGATGGTGCCGTCGAAGCGGCCGTGGATGGTGTCGTAACGGAGCATATAGGCCATATAGTCGGGGGTCATGCCGGGGTCGTTGATGCCGACGAACTCCACGTCGGGACGGTCGATGCCGGCGCGGAAGACCAGACGGCCGATGCGGCCGAAGCCATTGATGCCGATTTTGATGCTCATTTCAACGTCTCTCCTTTTTCATCATAAATGGGAGGTCCCTTGTGAGGGTATTATATAGCATCTGACGAATTTTATCAAGGGGTATTTTCAAAGAAAATTATCTTAACTTTCGAAGGGAAGGAGAAGAGAAAATCTATGATTCGACACGATCCGACATTTCGCCCTTGTCAGAGAGGGGGAAGATCTGGTACACTAAAATAACGATATAGCCCGCCCCTGGTCTGCACATCATAGCGGAGACAAGAGAGAGGTGAGATGCTTGCCAGCGGAAGAGGACCTGCTCAAAGAGATCTTTGACGGCTTCCCCGACCCGGTGCTCCTGGTCCGGGAGGGGAGCATCGCATACAGCAATCCGGCGGCCGGCCGCTATCCCGCCCTGCGCCCCGGGGCCCGCGTCCCCTGGGCGCCGGCCGGGACGGGAGGCGGCCCCCGGCTCCTGATGGGCGCGCTGGAGGGGCGGCCCTGCCGCGTCCACATCCAGCCCCTGGAGGCGGGGCTGCTCCTCACCGTGCGGGTGGAGGAGGGGGGCGCCCCGGTGCCGGAAGGGGTCACTTTCCAGCTCCGGCAGGAGATGGCGGGCCTGTCCGCCGCCCTCCAGCGGATCGCCGCCGGCGGAGACGGCGGGCGGGAGGAGCAGCAGCGGAAGTATCTGGCCGCCGCCAACCAGGGGCTGTGCCGCCTCCTCCGGCTCACCGGACATCTGGAGCTCCTGGACGGCAGGGAGGAGGAGGGATCCCGTCCGGTGCTCATGGACCTGGCGGGCTTCTGCCGGGACCTGTGCCGCCAGGCGGAGGAGATCTGCCGCCGGGCGGGCCTGCCCTTCACCTATCAGGTGGAGGAGGCCACCCTCCTCACCATGGGGGATGCGGCGCTCCTCACCCGGCTGCTGCTGGAGCTCCTCTCCAATGCCCTGCGGGCGGCGGGGCGGGAGGGACGGGTGGGCCTGCGCCTCTCCCGGCGGCAGGACCGGGCGGAGATCGTCCTCTGGAACGACGGGGCGGCCCCGGATCTGGGCCGGCTGTTCCAGGGGCCGGGCGCGCCGCCCCCGCTGGAGGATCCGGGGGCGGGCCTGGGCTTGGGCCTCTCCGCCGCCCGGCAGATCGCCCTCCTCCACGGCGGGACCCTGGTGCTGGAGGCCGGGAGCGGGGGAGGGCTGCGGGCGGTGCTCTCCCTGCCGGTCCGAAAGGGGGAAGAGAGCCTCCCCCTCCGGGCCCCCCAGGGGGACTACAGCGGCGGCCTCCCCACCCTGCTGGTGGAGCTCTCCAACGTGCTCCCCGCCGCCCTCTATGCCCCGGAAGAGATGGAGGAGCTGCGCTGAAAACGCCTATAAAAAATGGAGTGGAGATCAGAAGATCTCCACTCCATTTTTTATATGTCAGCTCACTTGCCGCCCTTGAGGGCCTTCATCCGGTCGGCGTGGCTGAGGATGCGCTTGCGGAGCCGGAGGGACTCGGGGGTCACCTCCAGCAGCTCGTCGTCGGCCAGGAACTCCAGGCACTGCTCCAGGGACATCTGGCGGGGAGGCGTGAGGCGCAGGGCCTCGTCAGAGCCGGAAGCCCGCATATTGGTAAGCTGCTTCTTTTTGCAGATATTCACGGTGATATCCTCGCTGCGGGGGGTCTCGCCCACCACCATGCCGGCGTACACGGGCACGCCGGGCCCGATGAAGAGCACGCCCCGCTCCTGGGCGTTGAAGAGGCCGTAGGTCACGCTCTCGCCGGTCTCGAAGGACACCAGGGAGCCGCTGGAGCGGCGGGACACCTCGCCCTTATAGGGGGCGTAGGAGTCGAAGACGGAGGCCATGATGCCCTCGCCCTTGGTGTCGGTGAGGAACTCGTCCCGGTAGCCGAAGAGGCCCCGGGAG
>DWZK01000012.1 GCA_019117605.1 Candidatus Intestinimonas stercoravium
GACCGAGCCCTCCGAGACGGAGGAGCCCGCCCCTGGGGAGACCGCGCCCCCCGAGACGGAAGAGCCCGCCCCCTCCGAGACGCCGCCCGTTCCCAGTGAGACAGCGCCGACGGAGCCCTCCGAAAGCCCGGAGGTGACGGCCCCTCCGGAAGCCGTCCCTCTCCCGGCAGAGCCCCCGGCGGATCCCGTCAACGAGCCCACCTATATCGTGAAGATCCCCCCGGAGATCGACTTTGGAGAGATCGTCCTGGATGAGGGGCCCCGCACCTGCTCCTTCACCATCTCTGCCCAGGATGTGTCTGGTCTGGGCTCCATGGAGCTCAACGTGGTGGTGGAGTCCGCCAACGGCTTCTGCCTGCTCCCCACGGGAGAGGACAGCGATGGCGGGGCCGGCGGCCTGGCGTACCAGATATACACCGGGGAAGACCCCTGGTCCTCCGGAGAGGTGGTGGCCTCCTTCCGGGAGGATGCGGATATATCCTGCACCGCCGTGCTGGACACCAGCCAGGCCGTGCATGGGGCGGACTACTCCGACACCTTGACCTTTGCATTCGTACTGGCCCCTTCCAGTCCTCCTGAGGAGCAGGCGGAAGAGGCGCCGGACCAGGAGGCGCCCTTCGCGTCTACCTCCCAGTTGGAAAGTGAGTGATCGTCATGGTCTTGACAAAGAAGCTGATCGTCGCCATCGTCGCCGTCGTGATCGTCCTGACGGCGGCGGGCGTGGCCGTGGGCCTGAACTGGGACTCCATCACCGGGGGCGGCAGCAGCGCCGGCGGCGTGGGCCTCACCGTGGACCCCAACGCCGTGGATTGGGAGGGTGAGCTCCCCGACGAAGATGTCCCGCTGAGCGACCTGCCGGAGCCCGAAGAGGGCGAGGTCAGCGGCGAGGACCTGGAGGGGATGATCTCCATCCCCGGCTACAGCGCTCTGGACTTCGTGGCCGGACAGACCACCCAATCCGTGAGCTTCGTGAACCCGGAAGAGAACGACTGCTATTTCATCATCAGCATCCTGCTCCCCGACGGGACCAATATCTATACCTCCCAGCTCATCCCTCCCGGCAAGGGGCTCTATGAGATCGAGCTCGATACGCCTCTGGAGACCGGGGAATACGAAGGCGCCCAGCTCCAGTACCGCTGCATCGACATGGAGGACACCAGCATCGAGTATAACGGCGCCAATATGGCTCTGACCCTGCGGGTCTCATGATCGCTGACCATTGGGGTGGTCAAAAAAATCCCCAATTTTGATAAGAGAGGTGTCTCATAATGAAAAAAGCGCTGTCCATCATCCTCGCTGGGGCTATGGCCCTGTCCCTGTCCGTGCCCGCTCTGGCCGCCGGCGGCGACCAGGAGCTCACCGGCAACCCCACTGAGGGCCAGACCACCGTCCACGCCACCACCAAGGTCCGGGATCCCGAGTACACTGTCAAGATCCCCAAGGTGGCTGACTTCGACGATCACAACGCCCTTGCCCATGGCCGCGGCTACATCATGCAGGGCGATGAGGGCTCCGTGCCCATCAACTTCTCCGTGGCGCTGTGCAACGCCAAGTACTTCAACGGCAAGGTGCTGGTGGTCAAGTACCACGGCGAGGGCGAGAACGGTGAGCTGGTCATGAAGAACGAGGACGGTGTGGAGCTCCCCTTCTATGTCCAGGAGTCCACCAGCCACCCCAACTGGAGCGTGGAGAACGGCATCTTCTCCGTCCTGGAGCAGAATAAGAACTCCGAGGGCGCCGGCGGCTGGGGCTATGGCCGCAACCTGCGGGTGGATGTGGCCGACATCACCGCTGCCGGCGACTATTCCGGCATCATGTATTTCGACTTCGAGGTCATGGAGCCCGACCAGGTCCCCGGCGCCACTGAGGCCGAGGCCTGATCGCGACTGCAGCCATTCCTCATTCGAATGCGCCCCCGATCGGGGGCGCATTTTTATGTTCGCGCCGTCCGGGGTTGCAATACAGGTGGAAATCTGCTACTCTTAGAGTGATGGCGGGCAGAGAGGCCCGCCCTATTTTCCGGATCGACAGAGAGGAGAGGATATCCCCATGCAGTATATGGACCTGAGCCTGCTCCTGTACATCGGGATGCTGGCGCTGGGCGTGTTCGTGGGCTCCCGAAAGGCGGTGCGCAGCCGGCCCTGCCGCTGGCTGGGGCCCCTCCAATCGGTGGCCCTCATCGCCCTGATCGCCGCCCTGGGAGTGGAGATCGGCGCGGATGACCAGGTGATCGCCTCCCTGGGAGAGATCGGCCTGTCCGCCCTGGCGATCACCCTTTTCGCCCTTGCCGGGTCTCTCCTGGCCGTCACGCTGGTCCGCCGCCTGCTGAAGCTGGACGCCCAGGGCCGCACCAGGGCCCAGCGGGAGGCCGGACAGGCCGAAGGGAGGGACGAGCCGTGAGCAAATGGATCGTAGGCGCGGTGCTCTGCGGCATCGCCGCCGGCTACTTCATACTGCCCCCCTGGGTGGCGGAGCACTGCGGGACCTTCATCACCGTGGGCCTGTGCCTCATCCTCTTCCTGGTGGGGGTGGACATGGGGCGGCAGGGCGGCGTGCTGGAGGACATCAAGGCCGCCGGGCTCAAAGTCCTCCTGATCCCTGTGGCGGTGGCCGCCGGCTCCCTGGCCTTTGCCGCTCTGGCCAGCCTGCTCCTCCCCCTCAGTCCCCGGGAGACCATGGCCGCTGCCGCCGGCCTGGGCTGGTACTCCCTGGCCCCCATGCTCCTCTCCTCCTGGTCCGCCACCCTCTCGGCGGTGGCCTTCCTGGCGAACGTCATGCGGGAGGTGCTGTCCATCCTCCTCATCCCCCTGGTGGCCAAGCGCCTGGGCTTCATCGAGTGCGTCGCCCTCCCCGGGGCCGCCGCCATGGACACCGTGCTCCCCGTGGTGGTGAGCGCCACCCACGAGCGGATCACCATCTACTCCTTCGTCTCCGGCGTGATCCTCTCCTTTGCCGTGCCGGTGCTGGTGCCCCTCATCATGAATTGGTGACAGGAAAAAGATTTTAAACTTCTGTAATACTTTCAGCCTGATTCCTTAACACTTATAGGGTAGGATACATCTTGCAAGGGACAAGACAGTTTTCTTCATTTCATTGTATCCTCTTTCCTTCTCGAGTCAGCCGGGTGTCAGGAGCAGGCACCCGGCTGACTCATTTTTTATCCGATCTTATCTCGAAAAGGGCGTGAAAAGGATGGTACAGAAGAAGCCCTCCATCAGCTTTTTCGGGCTGGTGGCCATGGGCGTGGGCTGTATGCTGGGCACCAGCTGGCTGCTGCTCACCGGGACCTGGCTGGAGGCCGCCGGCGGCCCCCTGGATCTGGTGGTCGCCTTCGCGCTGTGCATCCTGGTGGAGCTGCCCTTCGCCTTCGCCTATATGGAGGCCATCCCCATGCTCCCCCTGCCGGGGGGCGAGGTGGTCTACTCCACCGCCGCTTTCGGCAGCCTGGGGGGCTTCGCCGTGGGCTGGGCCGGAGTCCTCATGAACTCCATCGTGTTCTGCTGGGTGGATCTGGCCGCCATCTCCCTCCTGGACGAGCTCCTCCCCGCCCTGAGCGGCGCCGCCGTGCTCTATACCGTCGCGGGCTACCCCGTGTCCCTGTCCAACGTCCTGCTCCAGCTGGCCATCGCCGGAGCGATCGTATACATCCAGTACCGGGGGGCCGACGTCTGCGCCTCCCTGGCCAAGATCGCCACGGTGGTGCTGCTGGTGATGTGCCTGGCCGGGCTGGCCCTGGCCTTCGCCCACTTCGATCCCCAGGTGTACGCCTCCGACGGGGGACTGGACTTCGACTTCCGGGGCTCCCTGTCCCTCCTCTCCCTGCTGGTGTTCTCAGTGGCCGGGTGGGAGACCGTGGCCAAGGCCGCGGCGGACGCCACCGGGAAGGCCGCCCGGAAAGCGGGGGCCGCCCTTATCGTCTGCCTGCTGCTGGTGACCTCTCTGCTCTGCCTGGTGTCCACGGCAGTGGCGGGGAACATGCCCTGGCGGGAGGCGGTGGAGCGCACCGCCCCCTTCGCCGACGTGCTGGTGGCCATCACCGGGGCCCCCGCCATCCGTGCCCTCTTCCTGGCCACCGCCTTCGTGGGGGCGGTGGGCGTGATGAACTCCACCCTCTACAGCTCCGCCCGGATGCTGTACGGCCTGGCCCAGTTCGACCTCATCTCCCGCTGGTTCGCCCCTCTCCACCCCCGGTACGGCACCCCCACCCGCTGCGTGTGGGCCGCCGCGGCCTTCGTCCTGGCGGCCCCCTTCACCGGGAAGCTCCTCTTCCTCCCCCTCATCAACATCGCCTCCCTGGCCACCATCGTCATGTGGGTCATGACCCTGCTGGCGGTGGTCCATATGTGGAAAAAATATCCGGACCTCCCCCGCCCCGTCCCCATGCCCGGCGGGCGGCCCATGGCCCTCTTGGGCCTGCTGGCCTCCCTCTTCCTGGCGGGGAACATCCTCCTCCCCTTCTCCCCCGGCGCCCTGGACCCCCTGGAGTACGTCCTTGCCCTGGTGCTGGCACTGCTGGGGGCCGGGCTCTACCGCTCCCGGGACCGGAGCCTCTCGAACGAGGCCCGTGAGGCGGAGATGTTCGGCGATCTGCTGTCCCGGAGATGAAAAGAGCTGTCTGGCCTATGCCAGACAGCCCTTTTCATTCGTTCCAGACGGGCCGCGCCTCCTGCCGCAGGGGGAGGGTGTGGAAGATCCGCTCCACCTGGGCCTCATACTCCCCGGTGTCCCGGGCCTTCCGGATCCCCTTGGCCCCCTTCCCGTCGTCCTCGAAGAGGCCGATGAGATAGTACCACAGCTCCTTCATCCGGATCGCGGCGTTCCGGCGGCTCTGGAAGGCGCCGGCATAGCTCTCATAGAGGTCGTCGAGATAGGCCCGCAGCTCCTCCCGGCCCAGGGGCGGGCCGCCCCTTGCCCGCCGGAAGAGGGACGGGTCCGCCACGATCCCCCGCCCCACCATCAGGGCGGAGGCGGCGGGCCAGGCCGCCTCTGCCTCCCGGACAGCCTGAGCTCCCACCAGGTCCCCGTTGTAGCACAGGGGCAGGCCGCTGTGGTCCAGGGCCCACTGGAACCAGGTCTGCCGGGGCGCGCCCTTGTAGAAGTCGGTCCGCACCCGGGGGTGGATGGTCAGCTCCACGATAGGGTACTTGTCGAAGATCTCCAGCAGGCGGGGGAACTCCTCCGGGTCCTTCATCCCCAGCCGGGTCTTCACCGACACCGTCAGCGGCGCCTTGGAGAAGACCTCCTCCAGGAAGGCATCCAGCTCCTCCGGCCGGGCCAGGAAACCGGCCCCCTTCCCCTTTGCGGTCACCGTCCCGGAAGGGCAACCCAGATTCAGGTCCACCTGCCGGTAGCCCATGGCCGCCAGCTCCCCGGCCGCCCAGAGGAAGTCCTCCGCCCGCCGGGTGAGGAGCTGGGGCACCGCGGGGATCTCCCGGTCCTCCCCCGGGAGGATCTCCCGCAGGTCCCGCCGGGTGAAGTGGTGCTCCTGCCCGGGGGAGAGGAAGGGCATGTAGTACCTGTCCGCTCCCGGGAAATGCCGGTGGTGTACCTGCCGGAACACCCGGCCGGTGACGCCCTCCATAGGGGCCACATAGAGGCGCATATGGCTCGTTCTCCTTTGCGTGATATGAAAAAGCCGGACGCCGGAGACGCAGTGGCAGCTGCGCTCCGGCATCCGGACCGGGCCCGCATGGGCCAATAGGGAGGAATAGCCGCCCTGACAGCTCATAAGAAACAGCGCCGACAACAAAAATGCCGCATCCGCAAAGGATGCAGCCACTGCTCCCCAGGTGTCCCTGCGGAGCCTGCACCCTCCCAAAGCGCGAGGAGGTCTCTGTGTGCGCCATACGCAGGCAGGTATTCTGACTCAGGCGTCCGACGCATCTCCCCGCCTTCCCAGAGCCCTGCGCTCCAGTGACCTCTTGGGGGCTGCTCCGCCCATACAGCAACGGCCTTGTGCGGGATTCTCACCCGGCTTCCCTCTTGCGGCTCTCACAAGCACCTGCGTACCACTTATGTTCAGTTGTCAGCTTGGCTGAGATGATCATATCACAGCCCCGCCCCTTTGTCAAGAGGAGGCGTCTCCCTTGTATCCCGGGTCCGGCCGTGATAGAATGAGGGAAAACGCGGGCAGAGCGGAGGGATCCCATGGCAGCGCTGTGTATCTATCTCATCCTCGTCCTCCTGAGCGTCCTGGCCGGCGCTCTGGCCGGCGGGGCCGCCTGGCTGGGGACGGCCGCCTTCAACGTGCTGCTGCTCTACCTGATGGTGAGATGGCACGCCGGACGGTATGTGTACCGCTGCCCCCGCTGCGGGCGGCAGTTCTCCCTCACCTTCTGGCAGGACCTGCTCAGTCCCAATGCCGGGTGGCGGTGGAAGTACCTCCGCTGCCCCGGCTGCCGCCGGTGGAGCCGGATGGCGGAGATCCCGAAAGGAGAGCGGCAGGATGAACACCTTTGAGCGGATCTGGGCGGCAGCCCGGCAGATCCCCCCGGGGCGGGTGGCCTCCTATGGGCAGCTGGCCCGGATGGCCGGGATGCCCCGGTCGGCCCGGGTGGCCGGCTACGCCATGCACGCCGCGCCGGAGGACGTGCCCTGCCACCGGGTGGTGGACCGGCTGGGCCGCCTCTCCGACGCCTTCTCCCCCAGCGGCAGGGACACCCACCGCCTGCTGTTGGAGATGGAGGGCGTGGACTTCCTCCCCGATGGGCGGGTGGACATGGCCCGCTTTCAGTGGACGGCCGGCAGCTCCTCCTGAGCGGGGGCCGGGGCCGCCTCCTGCCGGGAGGGGGCCAGCCGGCGCAGCCGGGCGATGCAGGCCATACAGGCGGGGATGAGGAACAGGTCCGCACAAATCCAGGCCGCAGGAGAGGCGAAGCAGGCCGCCACATAGCCCAGGGCGGGGACTAGGAAGAAGGCCACGCCGGCCCGGGCGATCATCTCCAGCACCCCGGCCAGGATGGCGAAGGCGCTGTATCCCATGCCCTGGATGGAGAAGCGGACGATGTTCACCAGGGCCAGGGGGATGAAGAAGGCGCAGTTGATCAGGATATATTCACTGGTGAGGGAGACCAGCAGCGACAGCTCCGGCTCGGCCGGGTCCAGGAAGAGCATGGCGCACTGGCGGGAGAAGAGGAGCATGGCCCCGAGCTCCACCACAGAGCAGACCGCCCCCAGCAGGACGCAGGCCCGGATGCCTTTGCCCAGCCGGTCCAGCTGCCAGGCCCCCACGTTCTGGCCGCAGTAGGTGGCCATGGTGGCCCCCATGGCGTCGAAGGTGCAGCCCAGGAGCTGGAAGAGCTTGCTCCCCGCCGCCACTGCCGCCACATAGGTGCTGCCCAGGCTGTTGACGGCGGCCTGGAGCACGATGGAGCCGATAGCAGTGATGGAGTACTGGAGCCCCATGGGCGCCCCGATCCCGCAGAGCTTCCCGCAGAAGCGGAGGTCCAGCCGCCGCTCCTCCCGGTCCATCCGCAGGACCGGATATTTTTTTGCCATGAAGGCCAGGCAGGCCGCGCCGGAGATGGCCTGGGACACTACGGTAGCCACGGCGGCTCCCGCCACCCCCATGCGGGCCCAGAGGATCAGGGCGCAGTCCAGGAAGATGTTCAGGAAGGAGGAGAGGGCCAGGAAATAGACCGGGGTCCGGCTGTCCCCCAGAGAGCGGATGATCCCCGCCACCAGGTTATAGAGGATGGTGGCCGGGATCCCCATGAAGATGATGAAGATATAGAGATAGGCGTCCTGGTAGATATCCGCCGGTGTGCGCATGACGGTGAGGATCGTGCGGCAGAGCAGGCCGGTGGCCACGGTGAGCACAGCCGAGAAAGCTATCCCCAGATAGGCCGCGTTGGCCACATACTTGCGCATATGGGACAGGTCCCCCGCCCCCATCCGCTGGGCCACAGGGATGGCGAAGCCGTTGCACAGGCCCATGCAGAAGCCGATGACGAAGAAGTTGATGGAGCTGGTGGAGCCCACAGCCGCCAGGGCCTGGGCCCCCAGCAGCTTGCCCACGATCATGGTGTCCATCAGGTTGTAGAACTGCTGGAAGAGCATCCCCAGCAGGGTGGGGAAGCCGAAGCTCAAAAGCAGCCGCAGGGGGCTGCCTGTGGTGAGATCCCTGGTCATGAGCGCGCCTCTTTTCTGGAGGTCCGTCCCCGGCCCCCGAAGTATACCCGACCAATTATAGTTGCCCCTCCCCCTTCCCGCAAGAGCCGTTTTCCACGATCTTTCCCCCGGATCCGCCCCCTGTCCTTGTGCGTCCGCCCACAGAAGGACCGCCCCCGCCCGCTCCAGTCGGAGCGGGCGGGGGCGGTGGTATGCGCCATGCCTGCGCGGCCTCAGCCGTGGGAGCAGGTGAGAGCAGCGGCCTTCCGGCCCGTGAGGGCGGAGGATACGGCGGAGCGCCGCTCCCCCTGGGCGCCGGTCTCCTGGGGGGTGCCGCCGCCCTGGCCGCTGTCCCCGCCCTGGCCGTCCTGGCGGCGGCCGCCGCCTTTGACGTTGATGACCAGCATCTGGAGGCGGTTCTCCACGTTGGCGAAGCTCACGTCGGGGTCATAGTCCAGGGGGAGGATCTGGGCGTCGGGGTAGATCTCCTTGAGCTTCTTCACGATGCCCCGTCCCACCACATGGTTGGGCAGGCAGCCGAAGGGCTGGAGGATGACGAAGGCCCGGCAGCCGTGGGCGGCATGGTGGAGGATCTCGCCGGGGATGAGCACGCCCTCTCCCGCGTCGAAGGTGTGGTGGATGATGGGGTCGCTGGCCTTCACCAGGTCGTCCATCCGGCAGGCGGGAGCGTAGAGGGGGTGCCTGCGGGCGATCCGGTCCGTGAGGACATGGCCCACGTCGAAGGTCTTGTTCGCCAGCCGGTACCAGAGCTTCTCCTTCAGGGGCTTGTGGACGCGGTACTCCTTCACCTGGGCGTCCTTGTAGAAGTAGGTCTTGCGGATCACGTCGGTCATCCGGGCCTCGATCACCTCCAGGCCGTTCTTCTCCAGATAGGCCTCGATATCGTGGTTGGCGCCGGGGTGGAAGTTCAACAGGTACTCGCCCACGATGAGCACCCGGGGCTTGGGGACAGAGCGGTCGTAGGGCACCGCTTGGAGCAGATCCACCGCCTTTCGGAAACCCCGCCGGGCCCCCAGTATGCCGTGGCGCTCCATACCGCCGATCAGCAGGTCCATCCCCTGCTCGAAGGCCCGGTCGGTGCTGCCCGGCTCCTTCTCATAGGGCCGTATCTTCCGCAGCAGCTCCTCCAGCACGTCGATCATGGGCAGGCCCAGGGCGATCCGCACCGAGGCCTTCAAGTCCATCTTATAGCCCGGGTGGATGTGGTGGCTGTCCCGGTCGTCGTTGGTGAGGATGGGCACGTCGGCGTAGCCCGCATCGTCCAGCGCCTTGCGGAGAAGGGAGCTGTAGTGGGTGAGGCGGCAGTCCCCCACATACTTGCCCATGCCGACGGCCACCTCCCGGCCGTCATACTTCCCGCTGCGCAGGGCGGCCAGCGCCTCGCCGATCACGATCTGGGCGGGGAAGCAGATGTCGTTGTGGACATACTGCTTGCCCAGGCGGATGGCCTCCTCCCTGCCGATCTCCAGGGGCTCCGCCCGCAGGCCCTGCCCCTTCATGGCCGCGGACATGAGGCGGCAGAAGGCGTGGGAGGTGTTCGGTATCAGCACCACACGCTCCTTTTTGTCCGCAGCGGTGAACTTCACCGGATAGGGGTCCTTCAGAGGGCGGACCTCCGGGGCCTTCTGGCTCTCCCTGCGCATGGAGAGGGTCTCCACGAAGGAGCGGACCCGGATCCGCAGGGGGCCCTGGATATCGCTCTCGTCCAGCTTGAGCACCAGGGGGGTCTTGCCCGAGATCTGCTTCATGAGGCGGATGATCTCATCGGACAGATAGGCGTCGTGGCCGCAGCCGAAGCTCACGATCTGGACATACTCCAGGGCGGGATCGCGGGCGGCCAGGATGGCGGAGGAGAGCATCCGGGCGTGGTAATTGTTCACGATGTCCAGGGTGCTCTTTTTCAGGTCCACCTCGTTGACCTGGGGCAGGGAGTCGGCGGTGAGCACCGGGATCCCCATGCTGGTGAAGAGGGCGGGCAGGTCGTGGTCCACCAGGGAGTCGTTCTGGTAGGGGCGGGAGGCCAGGACCACGGCGTAGGTCCCCGCCCTCCGCACGTCCTCCAGCACCTTCTCCCCCGCCTGGGTGAGCTGGCCGCGGAAGGATGCCTGGGCCTCGTCTCCGGCCCGGATGGCGGCCTCGGTCAGATCCCGGGGGATCTGGAAGGTCTCCTCCATGTAGGCGGAGAGCTGGTCCAGCCGGTCGGCGGCGGTATACCAGTGGAAAAGGGGCGCGTCGAAGGGGATCCCCCAGAGCCGCTCCGGGTCGTCGGAGTTGCGCACCACGATAGGGTATCCTTTCACCACCGCGCACATGGACTCGCTGGTCTTCTCCGTGTTCTCGGTGGGGACGGTGGTGATGGAGGGCATGAAGATCCGGTCCACCTTCCGGGCGGCCAGGTCCCGGATATGGCCGTGGACCAGCTTGGCGGGGAAGCACACCGTGTCGGAGGTGACGGCGGACAGGCCGCTCTCGTACATCTTCCGGGTGCTCATGCCGGAGAGCTGGATGGTGAAGCCCAGCGAGCGCAGGAAGGCGTTCCAGAAGGGCATGGAATCCCAGAAGGACAGGACCCGTGGGATGCCGATCACGGTGCCCCGGTCGGGGGCGAGCTGGGGACAGGGGTAGTCCTGGAAGAGGAGCCGCTGCCGCAGGGCGAAGAGGTCGGGGGTCCGGGCCTTGTGGGCGGCCTTCTCCTTGAGCTGGGCCTGTACCTCCGCGTCTCTGGGGTCGCCCAGCACCTCTCCCCGCTCGCAGCGGTTGTTGGTGACCCAGGAGCGGCCGTTGGAGAAGGTGACGATGGTCCGCTTGCAGTGGTTGCCGCAGAAGGGGCAGGGAGAGTTGGCCTCCTGGGTGTAGCTGAAGCTGTCCAGGGCGTCCAGGCCGATGAAGGTCCGCTTCTGGCCGGCCATCCGGTCCTTGGTGATGAGGGCCGCGCCGATCGCGCCCATGAGCCCCGGATAGGGGGAGCGGAACACCTGCTTGCCGGTGTACTGCTCCATGGCCCGGAGCACCGCGTCGTTGCGGAAGGTGCCCCCCTGCACCACGATCTTATCCCCCAGGCTGTCCAGGTTGGACACCCGGATCACCTTGGTGAACACGTTCTCGATGATGGAGCGGCACAGGCCGGCCATGATGTCTCCGGGCTGCTTGCCGTTGCGCTGCTCGGTGACGATGCTGCTGTTCATGAACACGGTGCAGCGGCTGCCCAGGGAGGCGGGGTGCTGGGAGGCGAAGGCCGCCTCCGCGATCTGGTCCACCGGGATGTGGAGGGAGGAGGCGAAGTTCTCCAGGAAGGAGCCGCAGCCGGAGGAGCAGGCCTCGTTCACCACGATGTTGGTCACTACCCCCCGGTCCAGCCAGATGGCCTTCATGTCCTGGCCCCCGATATCCAGCAGGAAGGTGGCATCGGGGATGTACTTGGTGGCGGCCCGGGCGTGGGCCACCGTCTCCACCACATGGCACTCGGCGGAGAGGGCCTCGGCGAAGAGCTGTTCGCCGTAGCCGGTGGTGCCCACCCCCAGGATCTCCAGCTCCGCGCCCGCCGCCTTATACCGCTCCCGCAGGGCGATGAGAGCCTCCCTGGCCACCATGAGGGGCTCTCCGGCGTTGGGCGCGTAGAAGGAGTCCAGCAGCTCCTCCTTCTCGCCGAGGAGGACGAACTTGGTGGTGGTGCTGCCCGAGTCGATGCCCAGCCAGGCCCGGACGGTCTGTCCCCTCCGGAGGGGGGCGGGACGGTCATCAGGGAGGGCGTGGACGGCCCGGAACCGCTCCAGCTCCTCCCGGGAGGAGAAGAAGGGGTCCCCTTGCTGGGAGGACAGGAGGCTCCCCTCCCGCTCCAGGGCTTTCAGCCGCTCCACCACGTCAGAGAGCTCCACCGCGCCCTGCCCGGCGTACATCCCGTCCAGGGACAGGGCCGCGCCCCGGGCGATCACGATCTCAGGCCGCTGGGGCTGAAGGGTCTCCTCCCCGGTCAGGCCCAGCCGCTGGGCGAACACCTTCACCAGGGTGTGGTGGAAGGTGAGCGGGCCGCCCTCGAAGGCCACGGGCTTCCGGATCTCCAGGCCCTGGGCCAGGCCGCCGATGGTCTGCTTGGCGATGGCGTGGAAGGCGGACAGGGCCAGGTCCGCCTTGGAGACGCCCTGGTTGAGCAGGGGCTGGATATCCGTCTTGGCATAGACGCCGCAGCGGCCGGACACATCGTAGACGCAGGTCCCCTGGGCGGCCAGGGCGTCGAACTCCTCCACCGGCACGTTGAGGATCGAGGCCACCTCGTCGATGAAGGCCCCGGTGCCGCCGGCGCAGCTGCCGTTCATCCGCATGTCCGCCACGTCCAGGAGGCCGGTGGTCTCGTTCCTGCGGAAGAAGATGATCTTGGCGTCCTGCCCGCCCAGCTCGATGGCGGTGCCCACGTCGGCGTAGTCCGCCCGGAGAGCGATGGAGTTGGCCACCACCTCCTGGATGTAGGGCACGTCCAGGGCCTCGGCCAGGGGCTTGGAGCCCGACCCGGTCAGCACCAGCCGCAGCTGCGCCTCCGGGAAGGTCTGTCCCAGCTTCACCAGCGCCTCATAGACGCTTTTGATCTGGGCGGCGTGGTGGCGCTGGTAGTCCGCGTACACCAGCTCCCGGCTCCCCACGTCCAGGGCCGCCACCTTGGTGGTAGTAGACCCCACATCGATGCCTACATACAGTTTTCTCTCGCTCATACTCTGCCCCTATCCCAAACGATCTGCCGCGCCGGACGCAAAACAGGCACACGCCGCCCGTGTGCCTGCCGGACGCAGCGTATGCAGCCCTCTGCGGCCGCATACTATCCGCGTGTTCTTCTATTATAGATGATACATATTTTAGTGCCCATGCCGCCGGGAAGTCAAGTGGAAATTGTGAACATTATGTAGTATTATATTCTATATTGGCACTTTGAGCTGAAAGAGGCCGCCGCTTATCCGTTTTTCAAGGAGGAACTGACCATGGAACGACCCAAGATCCGGCTCCGGCTGGTGGACCGCCTGGGCCCCCGGGGCTGCCACCACGGCCACGCGATCGGAGACACCTTCGATTTCGACACAGAGCGGGGAAAGCTCTGCCCCATGGCGGCCCACGCCGCCTTCCCCTATGTGGATATCCTGCGCTACGGCGGGACCCTGCCCCTCTCCTCCGCGGGAGACATCCGCTTCTGCTGCCCCGACCCGGATGTGGCCAATGTGTTCCGGCTGGAGGTGGTCCCGGAGGATGGCGGCACTTGACAAAGGCCCGCCCCGCCCCCCATAATAGAGAAAAACTGCGGAGGTGTGCACCTTGAGACAATGCATGGACGCCGAGAACCTGCACCGCCGGCTGAAGAAGATCGTGGGCCAGGTCCAGGCCATCGACCGGATGGTGGATGAGGACGTGCCCTGTGAAGACATCCTCTCCCAGATCAATGCCGCCAAATCCGCTCTCCACCGGGTGGGCCAGGTGGTATTGGAGGGACACATCAAGCACTGTGTCCGGGATGGGATCGAGCACGGAGACGCGGATCAGACCATCGCCAGCTTCACCAAGGCGGTGGAGCGGTTCGCCAACATGACCTGATCTTGTATCCTATGCCGCCTCGGACAGGATATGCCGTCCTTCTCCAGCAGAGGGCCCGGCGGGAGCGCTGTGCGTCTCCTGCCGGGCCCTCTTTACGCTCCGCCCTGTCCGAGATGCGCTCCCTCTTGACTTCATATACCCATACGGGTATAATCATTATACCTATAGGGGTATAAGGAGGTCTGCGTATATGGAACACTTGGAGCGTTTCCTGGAGTGGGGCGGGGTCAGGAAGGACGTGGCCTGTCTGGTCCTCTCCGGCCTGGCCCTGCTCCTCAGTCTGGCAGAGGGCTATCGCCTCCCCATAGATCCGGCGTGGCTGGCCGTCCTCCTCTGCGGCGTGCCCATCGTGCTGGAGGCGGTGATAGGTCTGGTCACCGCCTTCGACATCAAGGCGGATGTGCTGGTCTCCATCGCCCTGGCGGCCTCTATCGCCATCGGCGAGACCTTCGCCGCCGGCGAGGTGGCCTTCATCATGCAGCTGGGCGCTCTGCTGGAGGATCTGACCGTAGCCAAGGCCCGGGCGGGCATCGAGAAGCTGGTCCATCTCACCCCCCGCACCGCCCGGGTGCTCACCCAGGCGGGAGAGGAGATCCTTCCGGCGGAACAGGTCCAGGTGGGCGACCTGCTCCGGGTCCTCCCCGGAGAGGCGGTGCCGGTGGACGGCGTGGTCGTCTCCGGCGAGACCTCTATCGACCAGGCGGTGATGACCGGGGAGCCGCTGCCGGTGGACAAGGGGCCGGGGGACGAGGTGTCCAGCGGTACGGTGAACCAGTTCGGCTCCTTCGATATGCGGGCCACCAAAGTGGGGGAGGACAGCTCCATCCAGCGGATGATCCGCCTCGTCCAGTCCGCCGACGCCGGCAAGGCCAAGATCGTGGGGCTGGCCGACCGCTGGGCCACCTGGATCGTCATCATCGCCCTGGCGGCCGCCGCTCTCACCGGCCTCGTGACCCGGGACCTCATCCGCTCGGTGACCATCCTCGTGGTCTTCTGTCCCTGTGCCCTGGTGCTGGCCACCCCCACCGCCATCATGGCCGCCATCGGCAACGCCACCCGGCACGGCCTGCTGGTGCGCGAGGGGGACGCGCTGGAACGGCTGGCCAAGATATCCCTGGTGGCCTTCGACAAGACGGGCACCCTGACCCTGGGCGTCCCCCAGGTCTCCGCCGTGGAGAGCTTCCTCCCCGGCGTGTCCCGGGACCAGCTCTATACCTGGGCGGCCGCGGCGGAGCGGCGCTCGGAGCACCCCTTGGGCAAAGCAGTGGTCCGCTGCTGCCGGGCGGAGCTCCAGGCCGTCCTCCCGGAGGAGGAGGGCTTCCAGATGCTCCCCGGCCGCGGGGTCCGGGCCACGGTGGAGGGCCGGGCCCTCCTGGCCGGGAACCTGGCCCTGATGGAGGAGCATGGCGTCCCCCGCGCCCCCGAGGTCCTCCGTACCGCCGCAGCCCGTCAGGAGGAGGGCTGTACGGTCATCTACATCGCCGTGGACGGGGCACTGGCGGGCTTCCTGGCCCTCTCCGACACCCTCCGGCCCGACGCGGCGGAGACGGTCCGGGGCATCCGGCAGGCGGGCGCTGTCCCGGTGCTCCTCACCGGCGACCATGAGAACGCCGCCCGGCGCATCGCCGCCCAGGTGGGCATCCAGTCCTTTCGCGCCGGCTGCCTCCCGGAGGACAAGCTCTCCTGGATCGACGGGGAGCAGCAGGCGGGCCGCCTGGTATGCATGGTGGGGGACGGAGTGAACGACGCCCCCGCCCTGAAGAAGGCCCTGGTGGGCGTGGCCATGGGGGGCGTGGGCAGCGATATCGCCGTGGACGCCGCCGACATCGCCCTGGTGAACGACGACATCCGGGAGCTGCCCCACCTCCTCCGCCTCTCCCGGCGGATGATGCGCACGATCAGACTCGACCTCGTCTTCTCCATGGCTCTGAACTTCGCCGCCATCCTCCTGGCCATCGCCGACGTGCTGGACCCTGTGACAGGGGCCCTGGTCCACAACGCCGGGTCGGTGGCGGTGATCGTGAACTCCGCCCTGCTCCTCAAGTGGCGGTACAGAGACTGACGATATATGAAAAGCGGACGCCGGGTCTCTCCGGCGTCCGCTCCAGCGTGTCGAAAAGCCATTTGGGCTTTTCGACACGCTGGCTGACATTTTGACTTGCGTCAAAATGTTCTCGACTGTACGCGAAAGTGGGGGCTCACCGCCCCCCTTTCACACTATCCCCCCGTTGCTTCTCCAGCGTGCTTCCTCTTTTTCGACAGTCTGAAAAGCGGACGCCGGGTCTCTCCGGCGTCCGCTCCCATTTTATCCTGTATCCTATCAGAGCCACTGGCGCAGCCGCCGCTCCGCCACGCGGTAGACGAGCTGTCCCCCGATCACGACCAGCAGGGCGATCAGAAGCACCCATACCACGAGCAGGCCCGCGGACTGGCCGTGCATCTCTGGCCTCTCCACCCACTCCCGGGCGGGCGTGAGGAAGAAGTACCAGCCCCACAGCAGGATCCCCATGGCCAGCTCGTACCAGCGCTGGACCTTCCGGGCCCGCCTCCGGCTCTTGCCCAGGACCTTGCTCACCGGCAGGCCCGTCTCCGGGTCCCGCGGCTCCCGGGCCTCCCGCTCCGCCCTGCGCAGCAGCCGGCGGCGCGTGAGGTGATAGCCTATGGGGAACCCCACCGGCAGGGCCAGCAGCCACAGCACGATCTTGCCGAGGATCCAATGTGCCTCGTCAAAGTATGTCCGCAGGATGGCCAGGGGCGGGAGCAGATAGTCGCCCAGCAGGCACAGCAGCCAGATGACCGCGACGAACAGCATCCCCGTCCCAAAGGACTTCCGCTTGATCTCGCTCCAACCTCGGGTCGCGTATCCGAACCATTCTCCAAACAGAAGGGAGAACAGCGAACGGCCTGCCATATCTTCCCACACAGTCGATCCCACCTTTCTGCAACGGCACTGTGTCGTCATCTATCCATACTATGGTCGGCTATGCCCGATGTCCGATAGACATCACGGCCGCCGGGATCCTGTACATGGCGATCGCCCCCTATCCTTTGAGCATATCATACCATAAATACCGGATATCGTCCATCTCTTTGTGCAGATATGCCGTTCTTGCCTCTTTCCCCCTGTCCGGGCGGCCGGGACAGATATGCCGCAGGATAAAAAGCGGGGCGGACCGCCGTTACCGGCGGTCCGCCCACTGTCCTCTGCCTTTTGTATGCGTGCGCTCCTGCCGCTCAGAAGCCCTGGGACAGCTTCATCCCGTGGAGGCTGATGAGGTCGTCCAGCACCACGAAGGTCACGCCGTCCGTGGCCTCCGGCGCCGCCAGCAGGCCCACGGTCACCTCGCCCTGGATGGCCTGGGCCTCTCCCAGGGTCAGACGGTAGAGCTCCTGCCCGTCCTTCTCCACCAGGATCCGATCGGTGTAGGGCTCCCAGGTCACCTGACAGCCCAGCGTCTCCGCCAGAGCCCGGAGGGGGACCAGCAGATGGCCGTCCTCCACTCTGGGGGCGTTGGCGCCGGTGAGGGAGAGGACCTCCCCGTTCACCGTGATCTCCAGTCCCTCCGTGGACACCCATCCGTCATAAGAGGAGGGGAACAGCATCACCTTTTCCGGGGCGGCCTGGGCGGGATAGCTCAGCCCCACCACAGAGTACCAGGAGAGCAGCCGGGTGCCGGGGACGATGTCCGTCAGGGCCGCCTCGCCGGTGGTCCCGGGCCCGGCCAGGAGCTGGGTGTCCTTCCCCAGGTGGAGGATCATCTGGTCGCTCACATACACATCCAGGCCATCCTCCGTCTCTTCTACCGCCTGCACCTCGGCGTAGTCAGGCACCCCATAGTCCGCCGCGATGCCGCAGAGGATGAGCTCCGCTGTGGTGATGGGAGGCAGGCTCTTGGTCATGGCCGGGCTCACCCAGGCATAGAGGGTCTCGTCCTGCCGGATGTCGGAGAACGCCCGCACCTCGCCGGTGACGGCATCCAGGATCATGGTGTCTTCACCGATATCCAGGATGATGCTCTCATAGGGGGCGCCTTCGCTGTCGTTGACCAGGGTCAGGCTGTCCTCCCCCAGCTCGGCGGCCTGGCCCCACACCAGGACCGGTGTGGTCTGGCCCCGCTGCACCACCTCATAGGCCGCAGCGGTCTCTTCCTGGACGGGGGCGCTCTCCTCCGGCGCTCCCGCAGCATAGGCCGGCACCGCCAGGCAGACCGCCAGCGCAGTGCTCAACGCGATGTTCATCCATTTGACATGTCTCAAGAGAATGACCTCCTTACTGTCATTTTCAGGGGATCTTGTTCCCCTCGTCTGGCTTAGACGTCGCGGGGACCAAGCTGGTTCCCTCCACGGCATGATATTTTTATGCATGCATAGACGGCTCCGGCGGCATCGCCCTGTGCCCACCGCGCGGGGCGCCTCACTCCTCCGCCGCAGGGGTCAGGATGCCGGTGTAGTCCAGGAAGGCATAGAGCATGGCTCCGGCCTCTTCTCTGGTCACGGGGGCCTCCGGGTCGATATCCTCCAGGTCTGTGAGCAGGAGCCCCAGCTGCTCCGCGGCGGCCGCAGCGGGCTGGGCCCAGGGGGCGAACTTGGCCACTTCCGGCCGGCCCAGTTCCTCTTCCGTGAGCCGGTCCAGACACTGGTCGATGGTGAGATCCGCCCGCTGGCCCATCCGGAGCAGGATGGTGAGGAACTGCTGATAGTCGATGGGGGCGTCCGGGTCGAACTCGCCCTGCTCATTGCCCTGGATGAGGTCCAGATGATAGGTGATGTTGGCCACCGTGCGGAACCAGTCGTCCTCGCCTACATCGGTATAGGGGGCGTCCCCCTGGCTCTCCCAGCACCAGTACCCCATGCCCTGGGTGATGAGGGCGGCCAGTTCCGCCCGGGTCAGCTGGCTCTCCGGGGCGAAGCTGCCGTTCTCGTCGCCCAGCAGGACCCCCAGGGCGGCAAGGGCGTTGAGCTGGTCGGCATAGGGGGAGCTCTCCACGTCCCCGAACCAGCGGGAGACGTAGTCCACCCCCCAGGCCTCCGCCGCCTCCGCCGGCGTGACCGCCTGGCCGTCCAGGGTCATGGGGGTGCCGGGCGCCAGGGCGGAGAGCAGCTCCGAGAAAGCGGGGGCGAGGTCCTCATCCGCCGCCTGGTCACGGTGCACATACCAGTCCTGCCCCGCCAGACGGATCACCAGGACATCCTCTGCGGGCTGCTCCTCCACCTCGCCGGACAGCAGGACCGCCACCTCATCCGCCAGGTCCGCGTCCACCACCAGGTGGGGGAGCACCCCCGACCGGTCGGGGGTCACATAGTCGGCGGAATAGTAGCGGAAGGTTGTGATCTTGAAGGCAGAGCCGTCCTCCTGCTCGAACACGTTCTGCGCGATCCCCTTCCCGAAGGTGCGGGTCCCGATGATGAGCCCATAGTGGTAGTCCCGGATGGCGGCGGCGAAGAGCTCGGCGGCGCTGGCGGAGGAGGCGTCCACCAGGACGACCAGAGGCTCCTGGATGAGGCCGGGGATCTCCACCGGCAGCGGCACGGGCCGCCATACCCCAACGCTGCCCTGCCGGTCCACCAGATAGGCCACGTCATAGTTGCCCAGTACATGGCCCACCGCCTCCACCACCGCGGTGGCGGAGCCGCCGGGGTTCCCGCGCAGGTCCACCACCCAGCGGTCGGCCTCCGGATCCTCTTCGGTGATATAGGTCTCGAAATAGTCCCCCGTGTCCTCTCCGAAGCTGTTGCAGTCCAGCCAGCCGATGTGGCCGTCCACCACCTCGCCGGTGACGGTGGGATATACCACCTGCTCCCGCACGAAGGTGAAGCGGTGGCTCTCCCCGTCCCGGAGGACGGTGAGCGTGACGCTGGTCCCCTCCTCGCCGGCGATGAGGGCGGCCAGCGCGTCGGGGGTGCCCGCCTCCTCCAGGGTGACGCCGTCGGCGGCCACGATCAGATCCCCTGTCTCGAGCACGCCGTGGGCGGGGGCGTCGGGCGCGATGCCGATGACCTCCAGCCCATCCACCTTCTTCTCTACCATGACGCCGATCCCCACCACTTCCGCGCCGTTGAGGTCGGTCTGGAACTGCTCATATTCCTCCGCCGTCATATAATAGGTGTACGGGTCCCCGATGGCGTTGGTGATCTCGTCGATGGTGGGCAGTGCCAGGATCTCCTCCGGGATCTCGTCGATATAGTTCTCCCGCAGCAGCGTTCGGGCCTCTTCCAGGCCGATCGCCCCCGCCGCCTGAGGCAGGACCAGGGCCAGTGCCAGCGCTGTGGAGAGGATATGTACCGCTTTTTTCCCTTTCATGGGCATGTTCTCCTTTTGATATCTCACGGGCGGGCCTCCGGCCCGCCCTGGGGCGGATACTGCTGTCCTCCATTCTACCATGGGCGGCCGCCCATGTCCACCTTTTGCCGCCCGCAAGTCCCGGAGCGTCTCCCCGGTCCGGTTGCTTTCCCCGCGATCCTCTGATATAATGAGGATATCAATCTATGTGAGGAGTTTTATTATGTTTTCCCCCGGCAGTAAGCTGAAGCCCTGGCTGCGCACCTATGGTGTCGTGCTCCTGGGCGCGGCCATCCTGTCCTTCGGTCTCTACAACATCCATGAGCAGACCAGCATCACCGAGGGCGGCGTACTGGGCATGACCCTGTTCCTCCAGCACTGGTTCGGCCTCTCCCCCTCCATCACTAGTCCGATCATGGACATCGCCTGCTATGCGCTGGCCTGGCGCTTCCTGGGCAACGCCTTCGCCAAGTACGCCGTGGTGGCCAGCCTGGCCTTCGCCGCGTTCCACCGGCTGTGGGAGGCCTTCCCGCCCCTCCTGCCCGACCTGTCCGGGCATCCCCTGGTCGCCGCCGTGCTGGGCGCCCTCTTCGTGGGCGTAGGCGTGGGGCTGGTGGTGCGGATCGGCGGGGCCTGCGGCGGGGACGACGCACTGGCCCTCACCATCTCCCACCTGTCCAAGTGGCCCATCGCACGGTGCTACCTGCTCACCGATCTGACCGTGCTGGCCCTGTCCCTCTCCTACATCCCCTTCACCCGGATCTTCTTCTCCCTGGTCACCGTCTCTATCTCCTCCCCCGTCATCGGCTGGATCCAGTCGGTGGGCCGGGAGGAGGCAGTGGACGAGGCCCGGCCGGAAGAGGTCCCCCCTGTGAGATGAGCCATACCATAATAGCTGCGAAGAGCCCGCCGGCGATACCGGCGGGCTCTCAGCGTTTCAAAAAAGTCCAAATGGATTTTTTTGAAACGCTGTCTGACATTTTGACTTACGTCAAAATGTTCCTGACTGTACGCGAAAGTGGGGGCTCACCGCCCCCCTTTCACACTATTCCCCCGCTGCTTCTCCAGCGTTGTACCACTTCTTCGACAGGCTGAGGGCGGCCCCAGCGGGCCGCCCTTTCCTTATTTTTGCCGGCCCTGACCGGGCTTTTCGGCGATCTGTAGGGAAAACAGGGGAAAGACCGTGTTTTTTCTGATATCTCACCCTTGACTAACAATTTTCACCATGATATAATTCCAAATTGCGCAGGTGTATCTGCGCCCGGTGGAAAACTAGGTGGAAAACTCCGCTTTCCATTGGGATATCTGGAACAGGGGGGATGACGGTTGCTGACCGAGCTCAAGGCCGGACCCCGGGTGGTGGGCGCCAAGCAGACCCGCCGTGCCCTTCAGGACGGAAGAGCGGTCCGGGTCTATCTGGCAGAGGACGCGGACCCCAGCGTCACCAGTCCCATCGAGGCGCTCTGCGCCGAAAATGGGGTCGAGATCGTACATGTGCCCGCCATGCGGGCTATGGGCCAGGCCTGCGGTATCGCCGTGGGGGCCGCTGTGGCGGCCGTGGTCCGCTGAGACTTGATTTTAACGGAATAATTTTCAGTTGTTCCGTTAAAATATAATTTTGAAAAATAGAGAAAGGAGGAAATCATCCATGCCTACTTTCAACCAGCTCGTCCGCAAGGGCCGGGAGGCTGCCACCTACAAGTCCAACTCTCCCGCCATGCAGCACGGCCTGAACACCCTGAAGAATCGGGAGACCGATCTGCCTTCTCCTCAGAAGCGGGGCGTGTGCACTGCTGTGCGTACTTCCACTCCTAAGAAGCCCAACTCCGCGCTTCGGAAGATCGCCCGTGTGAAGCTCACCAACGGCTATGAGGTCACCGCCTATATCCCTGGTGTGGGCCACAACCTGCAGGAGCACTCTGTGGTCATGATCCGCGGCGGCCGTGTCAGGGACCTGCCCGGCGTGCGTTACCACATCATCCGCGGCACTCTGGACGCCCAGGGCGTCAGCGGCCGGATGCAGGCCCGCTCCAAGTACGGCGCCAAGCGCCCCAAGGCCGGCAAGAAGTAAGTTCTTCCCGGTACGGACGACGAAACCATGAAAGATGTCTGCGCCACGGCGCAAGACGGCAGTCTTGCCAATGTGCGCTTCTATATATAGGGGCGTTCCTTTGGCAGGCACTGGACAAGCAGGCACTTGTCTTTACACGGGCCGCATCGCGCGGTTCGAGTACCTATGAAATCATACTGTGAAGGAGGGAAGCAAAGTGCCCAGAAGAGGAAACGTGCCCAAGCGGGAAGTACTGCCCGATCCCCTTTATAATTCCGTGCTGGTGACCAAGCTGGTCAACAGCATCATGCTGGACGGCAAGAAGGGCGTCTCCCAGAAAGTGGTCTACGGTGCTTTCGATATCATCAAGGAGAAGACCGATAAGGACCCCCTGGAGGTGTTCACCGCCGCTCTGGAGAACATCATGCCGTCCCTGGAGGTCAAGGCCCGCCGTGTGGGCGGCGCCACCTACCAGGTCCCCATCGAGGTGCGGCCGGAGCGCCGCCAGACCCTCGGCCTGCGCTGGCTCACCAATTACGCTCGCGCCCGCAGTGAGAAGACCATGAAGGAGCGTCTCGCCGGCGAGATCATGGATGCCGCCAATAACCTTGGTTCCGCGGTCAAGAAGCGCGAGGATACCCACAAGATGGCCGAGTCCAACAAGGCCTTCGCGCATTACCGCTGGTAATAAGGAGTTATTGAGAGTATGCCTAGAAAAGTTAGCCTAGAGAATACGCGCAATATCGGCATCATGGCTCACATCGACGCCGGCAAGACCACTACTACCGAGCGTATCCTGTACTACACTGGCGTCAACTACAAGATCGGTGAGACCCACGACGGTACTGCGACCATGGACTGGATGGCCCAGGAGCAGGAGCGCGGCATCACGATCACCTCCGCCGCTACCACCTGTTATTGGAAGGGCTCCAAGGACCAGTTCCCCCAGACCCGTATCAACATCATCGACACCCCGGGCCACGTGGATTTCACCGTGGAGGTGGAGCGCTCCCTGCGCGTGCTGGATGGTTCTGTGACCGTCATGTGCGCCAAGGGCGGCGTGGAGCCCCAGTCCGAGACCGTGTGGCGCCAGGCCGACCATTATCAGGTCCCCCGCATGATCTACGTCAACAAGATGGACATCATGGGCGCCGACTTCTACAACGTGCTCAACATGATCCACGACCGGCTCAAGTGTAATGCCGTGCCCATCCAGCTCCCCATCGGCAAAGAGGATACCTTCAAGGGCATCATCGACCTGGTGGAGATGGACGCCGACATCTACTACGATGAGATGGGCAAGGATATGCGGGTGGAGGAGATCCCCGCCGACATGATGGAGCTGGCCCAGGAGTACCGTACCAAGCTCATCGACGCCTGCGCCGACCTCTCCGACGAGATCATGGAGCTGGCCCTCGAAGAGCAGCCCATCCCCCAGGACCTGATCCGGAAGGTCATCCGCCAGGGCACCATCGACAACAAGCTCGTCCCCGTGACCTGTGGCACCTCCTACCGGAACAAGGGCGTGCAGAAGCTGCTGGATGCCATCGTGGACTATATGCCCTCTCCTGTGGACATCCCTGCCATCAAGGGCGTGAACCCCGAGACCGACGAGGAAGACGAGCGTCCCGCCGACGACGCCGCTCCCTTCTCCGCCCTGGCGTTCAAGATCGCCGCCGATCCCTATGTGGGACGCCTGTCCTTCATCCGGGTCTACTCCGGCACTTTGAACACCGGCACCTCCGTGCTCAACTCCACCAAGAAGCAGAAGGAGCGCATCGGCCGCATCCTGCAGATGCACGCCAACCACCGGGAGGACATCGAGACCGTCTACTCCGGCGACATCGCCGCTGTGGTAGGCCTGAAGAACTCCACCACCGGTGATACCCTCTGCGACGAGAAGCACCCCATCATCCTGGAGTCCATGGGGTTCCCTGAGCCCGTCATCCGGGTGGCCATCGAGCCCAAGACCAAGGCCGGCCAGGAGAAGATGGGCATCGCTCTGGCCAAGCTGGCCGAGGAGGACCCCACCTTCAAGACCTACACCGATGAGGAGACCGGCCAGACCATCATCGCCGGTATGGGCGAGCTCCACCTGGAGATCATCGTGGACCGCCTGCTCCGGGAGTATAAGGTGGAGGCCAACGTGGGCGCGCCCCAGGTGGCCTACAAGGAGACCATCCGCAAGGCTGTGGACCAGGACACCAAGTACGCCCGTCAGTCCGGCGGTAAGGGCCAGTATGGCCACGTCAAGATCCATGTGGAGCCCAACGAGTCCGGCAAGGGCTATGAGTTCGTCAACGCCATCGTGGGCGGTGCCATCCCCAAGGAGTATATCCCCGCCGTGGACGCGGGCATCCAGGGCGCCATGCAGGCCGGTGTGCTGGCCGGCTACCCCGTGGAGGACGTGAAGGTCACCCTGTATGACGGCTCTTACCACGAGGTGGACTCCTCCGAGATGGCCTTCAAGATCGCCGGATCCATGGCCTTCAAGGAGGCCTGCCGCAAGGCCAGCCCCGTGCTGCTCGAGCCCATCATGAAGGTGGACGTCATCGTCCCCGAGGACTATATGGGCGACGTCATCGGCGATCTGAACGCCCGCCGCGGTCAGATCCAGGGCATGGAGGCCCGCCCCGGCGCCCAGGCGATCGACGCGCTGGTGCCCCTGAGCGAGATGTTCGGCTACGCCACCGACCTGCGCTCCCGCACCCAGGGCCGCGGCCAGTATTCCATGGAGCCCCACAGCTATGTGGAGATCCCCAAGAACATCGCGGAGAAGATCATCGCCGAGCGCGGCCGCGCCAACCAGGACTGATCTGGACCGGCTGTAGGAAAGCGGAAAAACCTATTGCAATTCCTACATTCTTTTGCTAGAATGTACCCCGTAGATCGATTCGTTTCGTGGCGAACCCTGTAATATAAGGAGGAAATTCAAATGGCTAAGGCTAAGTTTGAACGCACCAAGCCCCA
>DWZK01000092.1 GCA_019117605.1 Candidatus Intestinimonas stercoravium
GACTTCGAGGGCTTTGACGACGGCAAGCCCTTCGAGGGCGGCAAGGGCGAGGACTACAGCCTGGAGATCGGCTCCGGCTCCTTCGTCCCCGGCTTCGAGGATCAGCTCATCGGCCTGAAGGCCGGCGACGAGAAGGACCTGGACATCACCTTCCCCGAGGACTATGTGCCCGATCTGGCCGGCAAGAGCGTGGTCTTCAAGGTGAAGGTGAAGGAGGTCAAGGAGCCCCAGGCCCCCGAGGTGGACGACGAGTTTGCCAAGGACGTGTCCGAGTTCGAGACTCTGGCCGACTTCAAGAAGGACCTGGGCGAGAAGCTGCAGCAGCGCCGCACCGCCGAGGCACAGAACGACTTTGAGAGCGCCGTGCTGGATCAGCTCATCGACAACCTGGAGGCCGACATCCCCGACGGCATGGTGGAGACCCAGCTGGACAAGATCATGGACGAGTACGCCATGCGCATGTCCGGCCAGGGCATGTCCATGGACGACTACCTGAAGATGATGGGCATGACCCCCGAGATGCTGCGCACCTCCGCCAAGCCCTCCGCCCTGCGCCAGGTGAAGACCCAGCTGGCTCTGGAGGCCGTGGCCGCCGCCGAGAACATGGAGGTCACCGAGGAGGAGTGCGAGGCCGAGGTCAGCAAGCTGGCCGAGCAGTACAAGCTCACCCCCGAGCAGGTGAAGGCCGCCGTCTCCGTGGACGCCCTGAAGCAGGACCTGCTGCTCCAGAAGGCCTCCAAGCTGGTGGTGGACGAGGCCAAGGTGGGCGAGGCCCCCAAGAAGGAGGAGGCCGCCGCCGAGGAGAAGCCCAAGAAGGCCACTCGCAAGAAGAAGACCGAGGAGGCCGCCGGCGAGGAGCAGCCCGCCGAGGAGAAGCCCAAGCGCACCCGGAAGAAGAAGACCGAGGAGAGCGCTGAGGAGCCCAAGGCGGAGTAAGAGAGAGACAGTCGACCCGGGGCGGCTCAGGCCGCCCCGGGTGGATTCACATCCAGGGAGCGGAGAAAAAAGCTCCCATTTCCCTGAAACATGGAATCATGTTCCGGTCCGGCGGGCATACTTTGGTATCACCGTCTAAAAAGGAGTATTATCTATGAGCTTAGTTCCCTATGTAGTAGAGCAGACCAACCGGGGAGAGCGTTCCTACGACATCTTCTCCCGCCTGCTCAACGACCGCATCATCTTCCTGTCTGAGGAGGTCAACGACACCACCGCCTCCCTGGTGGTGGCCCAGCTGCTGTACCTGGAGAGCCAGGACCCGGACAAGGAGATCCAGTTTTACATCAACAGCCCCGGCGGCTCTGTCACCGCCGGCATGGCCATCTACGACACCATGCAGTATGTGAAGTGCGACGTGTCCACCATCTGCATCGGCCTGGCCGCCAGCATGGGGGCCTTTCTCCTGGCCGCCGGCACCAAGGGCAAGCGTCTGGCCCTGCCCAACGCGGAAATCATGATCCACCAGCCCTCCGCCGGCACCCAGGGACAGATCACCGACATGGCCCTCCACCTGAAGCGCCTGGAGGTGGTCAAGAGCCGGATGAACCGCATCCTGGCCGAGAACACCGGCAAGAGCGTGGAGCAGGTCACCGCCGACTGCGAGCGGGACAACTTCATGACCGCCCAGGAGGCCCTGGAGTACGGCCTGATCGACAAGGTCATCGAGAAACGGTGAATTGGAGGGGCCCGCGGGACATTCCGCCCTCTCCCACCGCGGAAACTATGAGGTAAGAGATTCATGGCAAAAAACGACGAAAAGCGCGCCATCCGCTGTTCCTTCTGCGGCAAGCACCAGGATCAGGTCCGCCGGCTCATCGCCGGCCCCGGCGCCTATATCTGCAACGAGTGCGTCCAGCTGTGCATGAGCATCCTGGAGGACGAGAGCGACCTGATCCAGGACTCCGCCGCCGGGGAGATTCCCGACGCCATCCCCACCCCCCGGGAGATCCACCAGGTGCTGGACCAGTATATCATCGGCCAGGAGGCCGCCAAGGTGGCCCTGTCTGTGGCGGTATATAACCACTACAAGCGCATCTACTTCGGCGGCGGGGACGACGTGGAGCTCCAGAAGAGCAACATCCTGCTCATGGGCCCCACCGGCTGCGGCAAGACCCTGTTTGCCCAGACCCTGGCCCGGGTGCTGAAGGTGCCCTTCGCCATCGCCGACGCCACCACCCTCACTGAGGCGGGCTACGTGGGCGACGACGTGGAGAACATCCTCCTGCGTCTGGTCCAGGCCGCCGACTACGACATCGAGCTGGCCGAGCGGGGCATCATCTATATCGACGAGATGGATAAGATCGCCCGGAAGAGCGAGAACACTTCCATCACCCGGGACGTGTCCGGCGAGGGCGTGCAGCAGGCCCTGCTGAAGATCCTGGAGGGCACCGTGGCCAACGTGCCGCCCCAGGGCGGCCGGAAGCACCCCCACCAGGAGTTCATCCAGATCGACACCAAGAACATCCTGTTCATCTGCGGCGGCGCCTTCGAGGGCATCGACAAGATCATCGAGGGCCGCCTGGACAAGCGCTCCATGGGCTTCGGCGCGGAGATCCAGAGCAAGAAGGAGCGCAACGTGGGCGAGCTTTTGAAGGAGATCCAGCCCCAGGACCTGCTGAAGTTCGGCATCATCCCCGAGCTGGTGGGCCGCCTGCCCGTCATCACCACCCTCCAGTCCCTGGACCGGAAGCAGATGGTGCAGATCCTCACCGAGCCCAAGAACGCCCTGGTGAAGCAGTACCAGAAGCTGCTGGAGTACGACGACGTGGACCTGGAGTTCACTCAGGACGCCCTGGAGGCGGTGGCCGGCCGGGCGGTGGACCGGGGCATCGGTGCCCGGGGCCTGCGGGCCATTCTGGAGGAGGTCATGAACAAGATCATGTATGACGTGCCCTCCGATCCCACCATCGCCAAGGTGACCATCACCGCCCCCTGTGTGACCGAGGGGGCCCAGCCGGAGATCATCCGGGACCCGGAGCGGCAGGCCCGCCTGCCCCTGGGCAAGGCCGCCCTGCGGCCGGAGCGGGGCGGAATGCCCGGCACCAACGTGGGCTGAGGCCCGAAATCAATTTGAAACTGAACAGCCCCGCGGTCCCTCCAAACGGCGGGCCGGGGCTGTTTTTTCAAACCTGAGCGGCGGGGGAGGGGGACTCCCCTTGGCCGTCTGTGTTCAGATCCCAGAGAGGAAGTGAGAACCATGAAGAAAGAATGGACGATGGAAGAGACCGTCAAGATGCCGGTTATCGCCCTGCGGGGGCTGACTGTGTTCCCCAATGTGCTCATCCACTTCGACGTGTCCCGGGAGATCTCCATCAAGGCGCTGGAGGAGGCCATGGCCTCCGGCGATCCGGTGTTCCTGGTGGGACAGAAGGACATCGGGGTGGAGTACCCGGAGGCAAAAGACCTTTACACCGTCGGCACCGTCTCCAACGTGCGCCAGATCCTCCGCACCCCCGGCGACAATGTGCGGGTGATGGTGGAGGGGGGCGCCCGGGGCAGCCTGAAGCGGCTGCTGCGCTCCGCCCCCTTCCTGGAGGCGGAGGTGCAGCCCATCCAGGAGGAGAAGGCGGGGCAGAACTCCGCCAAGACCGAGGCTCTGATCCGCTCCACCTATGAGATGTTCCGCCAGTACACCGAGCTGGCCCCCAAGACGGCCCCCGACCTGCTCATCAACGTGCTGGCCAGCGAGGACCCGGGGTATATCGCCGACTTTATCGCCCAGAATATCGCCATGCGCAACAGCGACAAGCAGGCCATCCTGGAGGAGCTGCGTCCGGTGCGCCGCCTGGAGCGGCTGTACCGCCTGCTCACCCGGGAGGTGGAGATCTTGGGGCTGGATATGGAGATCCAGAACCGGGCCCGGGAGCAGATGGCGGACAACCAGCGGGATTACTACCTGCGGGAGCAGATGAAGGCCATCCAGGCCGAGCTGGGCGAGGGCGAGGGCGGCGACTCGGAGATCGAGGACTACCGCAAGAAGATCGCCGAGGCCAAGCTGCCCGACGAGGTGCGGGAGAAGCTGGAGAAGGAGCTGGGCCGTCTGGCCAAACAGCCCTTCGGCTCCTCTGAGGCCACGGTGCTGCGCAACTACCTGGATGTGTGCCTGGAGCTCCCCTGGGGGAAGAAGACCAAAGAGCGGGTGAGCGTGGAGGCGGCCCGGAAGGCCTTGGACCACGACCACTTCGGTCTGGAGAAGGTGAAGGAGCGCATTCTGGAATTTCTGGCGGTGAAGCAGCTCTCTCCCGACCTGAAGGGGCAGGTGATTTGCCTTGTCGGCCCTCCCGGCGTAGGCAAGACCTCGGTGGCCATGTCGGTGGCCCGGGCCATGAACCGGAAGCTGGCCCGCATCTCCCTGGGCGGTGTCAGCGACGAGGCGGAGATCCGGGGCCACCGGAAGACCTATGTGGGCTCCATGCCCGGCCGGATCATCGCCGCTATCAACCAGGCGGGGAGCTGCAACCCCCTGCTGCTGCTGGACGAGATCGACAAGCTGGGCCATGACCACCGGGGCGACCCGGCCTCCGCCCTGCTGGAGGTGCTGGACGCGGAGCAGAACAGCACCTTCCGGGACAACTTCCTGGAGCTCCCCTTCGACCTGTCCGACGTGCTGTTTATCACTACCGCCAATACCACCGAGACCATCCCCCGTCCCCTGCTGGACCGGATGGAGGTCATCGAGCTGCCCAGCTACACCGACGAGGAGAAGCTGCAGATCGCCAAGCGCTACCTGCTGCCCAAGGAGATGAAGCGCCACGGGATCGAGAAGAGCCAGCTGAAGGTGTCCGACGGGGCCATCCGCGCCATGATCGTCTCTTACACCCGGGAGTCGGGAGTGCGTGTGCTGGAGCGCCAGATGGCGGCTATCTGCCGGAAGGCGGCCATGCGCCTGGTGTCCAGTGAGGACGTCAAGCAGGTGAAGGTCACCGACAAGGATCTGAAGGACTTCCTGGGCGCCCCCCGATACTACCCGGAGCGCCAGGTGCTGGAGGAGCGCGTGGGCGTGGTCAACGGCCTGGCCTGGACCTCAGTGGGCGGCGAGCTGCTGGAGGTGGAGGTCAACGTGGTCCCCGGCTCCGGCAAGGTGGAGCTCACCGGTAACCTGGGGGACGTGATGAAGGAGTCCGCCCATGCGGCCCTCAGCTTCATCCGCAGCCAGGCGGACCGGCT
>DWZK01000093.1 GCA_019117605.1 Candidatus Intestinimonas stercoravium
AGGGAGTTGGCGGAGGAGATGAACAGGGTGGCCGTGGCGCACTTCTTCGCGATCTCCTCCATCACGCACACATAGCTGCGCATATCCAGCCCCAGGCCGCCGTACTCCTCGGGGATCTTCAGCCCCAGGAAGCCCAGGTCCGCCATCTGCTGCACCACTTCCATCGGGAACTCTTCCGTCTGGTCGATCCCTGCCGCCAGGGGCGCCAGCGTCTTGTTGGCGAAATCCCGCGCCATTTCACGGATGGATCTATGGTCTTCGTTGAAAAACGGGTCCATATGCTTTTTCTCCCCTCCTCAGCTCTCAGCGCCATCCGGCCGCATGGCGGCCTTCTCCGTCCTGATGAGCAGCACCAGCCGTTCTTCCGCTACCTGCTCATCATCCTGGTTATATACCCACACATGGAAGGTCACCACGCCCTGCCCGGTCGTTTTGCTCAGGCGCTTGTCCTCCGCCATGAACTTACAGTATATCGTATCCTGGAAGCGCACCGGTTCCTGATAGCTGATCCGCATATCCAGCAGTGCCAGCGCTGTGCCCTCGAACATCAGCGTCTGGGACAGCAGCCCCGTACTGACGATGAACGTCACGTTCCCATAGGCGATGCGGGAGCCATAGATGGTGCTCCGCCCATACACATCATTGGTATGGGTGGCGCTCCAGTCGCCGGAGAGGCCGGCGAAGTTGACGATATCCGTCTCCGTAATGGTCCGGGCGCCGGTGATGTACGTCTGGCCCAGTTCCCACTCACCATAAGTCTTGCCCTTGAACTGACGGTCTTTGAGTCCCATATCCTCCCTGCCTCCTTACTCCATATGCTCTCGGTCTGTGGCCATCAAGATCACCCAGGTGCCGTCCATGACCATCTCGTCCCGCTGGTTGAATACCGAGATGCGGTAGGTGATGATGCCTCTTCCCGGTTTTCTGGAAAGGCGTTTGGCAGTGGGGGTCATGGTCAGGTAGATGGTATCTCCCACGAAGACCGGCTTTAGGAAGGACATCTGCTGATCCAGCAGCCCGATATAGCTGCCGTCCACCCAGAGGGTCTGGCAGTCCAGTCCGTTGGCGATGATGAAGGTCAGTCCGCCGGGCACCACCGGCTTCTTGTAATAGTCCTGCTCCGCAAAGGGCTCGTTGGTATAGTGTGGATCGTAGTCTCCGGAGAGAGCGCAGTAGCTCGTCACATCGGACTCCCGTATGGTGCGCGCCCCCGTGGTATATACCTTGTCGAGCTCCCATTCATCGTAGAGCATGCCTTTGAAATCATAGTGCAGAACGCCCATAGCGTCTGCCTCCTTTCTTCTTTCGTTACCGTACGGTGCCTTCCGCCCGCAGAGCGCCGATCTGCTCCGCCGTATAGCCCAGCCCTGCCAGGATCTCATCGGTGTGTTCTCCCAGGTGGGGCGGCATCATGCGGATCTGTCCGGGCGTCTCGCTCATTTTGACCGGGATCCCTTTGTCCTTGTATTTGCCCATCCCCTCATATTCCATATCGACGACCATCTCCCGGAACAGGATCTGCTCGTCCTCCAGGACCTCGCTGATCTTCAGGACAGGGGCATAGAGCTGACCGTATTCACTGAAGATCGTCTCGATCTCCTTCCGGGTGTGCTTGGAGGCCCAGTCCTGGACGATATCGTGCAGCTCGTTGATGTGTTCCCACCGCTGTACGGAGGTCTTGTACGCAGGGTCCTCCCCCAGGTCGGGCCGGCCGATGGCTTCGGCGAAGCGGCTCCAGTCTGTGGGCGTGGAATTGCCCAGCTGGCAATAGCCGTCCTTCGCCTCGAAGAGGTCATAGGGATAATCGGACAGATCCCGGTCTCCGATGCGCTCCGGCTCCTGCCCCAGCAGCGAATATTGTACGAAGCAGTGCTGCAGGAGGGCCACCAGAGAGTCCACCATGGACACATCGATATACTGGCCCTTCCCCGTCTTCTCCCTGTAGTACAGGGCATACATGATGCCCTGCACCAGGAACATGCCCGCCACGCTGTCTCCAAATGCCACGCCGGAGGCGGTGGGCTTCCCCTCCGGGGCGGGCCAGCCGGTGATGTACATCAAGCCGCTCTGTGCCTCGGCCAGATTGGAATAGGCGCCGCGGTGAGCATAGGGGCCCGTCTGTCCGTATCCCGAAAGAGAGGCCATGATGATGTCCGGTTTGACTGCCCGCAGGGCTTCATAGTCGATCCCCAGCTTCTTCGTCACGCCGGGCCGGTAGTTCTCCACCACGATGTCCGCGCCCTTCACCAGCTCGAAGAGGATCTTCTTCCCCTCTTCGCTCTTCAGGTTCAGTGCCACGCTCTTCTTGTTGCGGTTCATATACAGGAAGTGGATGCTCTGTCCGTTGATACAGGGGTTCCAGGAGCGGGAACCGTCTCCCGCCTTCACATTCTCGATCTTGATCACCTCAGCGCCGAAATCCGCCAGCTGCATAGTGGCGATGGGCGCAGAGTATGAGGTGCTCAGATCGATGACCCTGATCCCTTCCAATGCGTTCATATATATCCCTCCGATGCTGCGCGCCTTCGCGCAGCAGATATGTTCCCGGGCCGCCGGTCTGTCATATCCGGCGGCCCGGATCGATCCTCAGATCTGTCACGCCCCGTACTGGAGCGCCAGTTTTGCCACCATCTCCCCCGAATGGATGAGGTCCTCGATCACCAGGGACTCTTTGATGGTGTGGTTCGCCGTATATCCGGTAGAGAGGCCCACGAGAGCGATCCCCGCCCTGCTGAGCAGGTTGGCATCGAAACCGCCCGCGCCGTCTTCGACGGACATATGGATGCCCATCTCATCGAAGACCCGTTTGGCGAGCTGGACCGGCGCGGCGCTGTCCGGAGTGTGGAATGCCGGATAGTCCACGATAGCCCTGGCCTCGATCTTGCAGCCCGTGGTCTGCGCCACAGCGGCAGAGACCTCCTGGAATGCCTGGATATATGCAGCCAGCTTGTCGTTGTTCCGGCTCATGGCGAAAGCCTTCGCGAGGACATGGTCGGGGATGGTATTGCAGGGAGACGGGCAGTCGAAATAGGACCAGTTGATGACCGTCTCCTCATCCACCCGGCTGTCCCCGATCGAAGAGAGGACCTGCACTGCGGCCCTGAGGGCGCTCTTGCCCCGCTCAGGATAGGCCGCATGAGCCGGTTCTCCCGTCACTTCCAGGAAGAGCTGGGCCTTCCCCATGGCGGAACGGAGGACCCGGCCGATCCGGCCGGGAGAGTCCAGTACATAGCCGAAGCGGGAGTGGAGCACACTGGCATCGAAGTTGAAGCTGCCCCGCAGCCCGATCTCCTCGCATACGGTGAAGAGCACCTCGATCCGCGGGAACTTCTGCCCGGAGGCTTTCAGCCTCCGCAGCCCGTCCAGGATCGCGCTCACGCCGGACAGGTCGTCTGCGGCCAGTATCGTGGTCCCGTCGGACACCAGCTTGCCGTCTTCCACCTGGGGCCGGATCCCGAAGCCGTTCTGTACCCGGTCCAGATGGGCGCAGAAGAGGATCGAGCCCTCCAGACCTCCGTCCAGGACCGCGAAAACGTTCCCTGCCGTGGCTCCATCGATCTTGGATGCCGCGTCATCCTCCGTGACCGTGCAGCCCAGGCTCTCCAGTTTTGCCTTTACCGTGTCTACGATCGCCCTCTCCTGCCGGGAAAAGGTGTCGATCTTCGCCAGTTCTATAAATTCTTCTACGATAGGAGCTTGACTCATCGCTTTACACCTCGATATACTTAGAGTTATAGTTTCGTCTTCCCCGGTGCGAGAGACCTCCCCCGCCTGCCGGGTACAAACATGGAGAAAGGGTGTCCACCGTGGAATTGTCCCAGCTGAAATACTTTCGCGCCGTAGCCAAAGTCCAAAACATGTCCAAGGCGGCTGCGGAGCTCTACGTCACGCAGCCCACTTTGAGCCAGAGCATCAAGCATCTGGAGGAGGAGCTGGGCGTGAAGCTCTTCGATCGCTCGGGGAAGAGCGTGATCCTCAACGACTGCGGGAAGAAGCTCCTGGGCTACACCGACCAGATCTTCGCTCTCGTGGATGAGGCGAAGGGGGAGCTCGCCGATGTGGCGGCCAAGAACGATTCTGTCGTGTCGGTATCCATCAACACCAGTTCCAACCTCCTGATCGGTCTGCTCCCGGACTTTACCCGGCAATACCCGGACATCCGTTTTCGTATCATGCAGAACGACTGGAGCCAGCCCGATGCAGACGACTTCGACCTGTGCATCAACAGCTCCTCCTCCCGCCCGGAGGGCATCAATGTAGAGACTATCCTGAAAGAGCGCATCCTGCTGGCCCTGCCCCTGGACCATCCCCTAGCGGCGCGCGACACGATCTCCTTCCAGGATCTCCGGCAGGAGAGCTTCATCCAGGTGAATGGGAAGGAGCTGCAGGACCATCTCTACGCCTGCTGCCAGGAGGCCGGTTTCGAGCCCAATGTGGCCTTCGTCTGCGACTTTCCCACCACGGTCTGCGACTTCGTGGAGATGGGGATCGGTGTGGCCCTCTTCCCCGAGATCACCTGGTATAATCCTGTGGGGCGCGGTATCGTCCTCCGTCCGCTCCAGGAGCGGACCTCCCGGCGGTATATCTCGGTCTCCTGGCGGAGCTCCACATATCTCTCCAGGAACGCCCGGCTGTTCAGGGACCACCTGATCGGATACATGCGGGAACACTACCCGCTCCCCGATACGGAGCAGCCGCTCTGACGTTCCTCACTTCTCCGTCTTTTTCGACTGGATCATGAATACGCCTCGGGAGACGAACATGCCGATGATGACCACCAGCAGTGTGATCCACACGCTGGACAGGCCCAGCATGCTCAGGACCGCATAGGTGATGAAGGCGGCGATGATGAGCGGGACGTTGAAGCGCAGGTTCTTCATGGCGTAGTCGATGACGATGGCGCCGAAGATCGCGGGCGCGATATAGCTGAAGGCGTCCGTCACGCTGGCGGGCAGGATGGAGATCAGGCCCGTGCCCACGATGACCACGAAGGTCAGCCAGATCACGGTGACGAAGTTGGTCACCGCCGCCGCCATGGTGGAGAGCACGTTGCCCTCAGGCGTGCCCGCTTCCACCTCTGCGGCCTTCTGCGCGGCAGAGATGGCCGGCATGCGCAGATCTCCCACATTCCCCGTTGTCCAACTCAGACAGGAGGCTCCGACGCCCAGAGCCGGATAGAAGGTGATCGGCTGCACCACCCAGCCCACCGCAAAGGACGCGGCCATCATGCCGGCGATGGAGGCGATGTCAGGCGGGCTGGGGATCACGCCATGGAACAGCCAGAGGTACAGGGCGGGGAGGAAGCTGGCGATGACCGCGCAGCACATGGTGATGAGCCCCAGACGCAGGCACTTTTTGTCAAACATACGATCATCCTCCTTCGGTCAGGAAATGACAGCCGCAACGGCGGCGCCGACGATAATGGAGATCCCAAGGCCCAGTTCCTGCAGCCGTTTGTTCTTGGCAAATGCCTTGTTCAGGATGAACATGGTGATGCCGCCAGCTACTGCGGCCACCGCATAGGGACTGGCCTTTCCATAGACTTGATTGATCAACAGGTAGGAGAACAGGCTCACCAGGCAGCCGCCCATCAGCAATTTGATCCATTTCGGGTCGAATTTTTCATTGAGGGTCTTGGTCACCGCTCCGCCGGCGGTGATCATGGCCATAGCCCCGATCAGCCAGCCCGCCACGTCGATCCCCTGTGCCCATACGGCGTAAGAGAGGTTCTGGAGCTCATACTCCTCTGTCCCCTCCTCTGCCGTGACCATATCCTCGACGGTAGAGGCGATCGCGAGCTCCGTACGTCCGGATCCCACATCGTTCATCCGCATCCAGGCGGTGGGCCCCCCCAGAGAAGCCATGAGCGTGACCAGCATGATGGACAGGGCCAGGGTGGGCCCGACTGCCGCCACAACGGCGGAGCGTTTGGCCTCTTTCTGCTTTTCTTTGGAGATGCCCAGAGCATTCGCCTCTTTTTTCGCCATGCGCATGAAGAGGGCTGCCTGGATCACGATGATCAAGATCATGATGCCGGCGGCTATCCACATCCCAGGGCTGTTTTTGATCGCTGTAATATCCATACTCGGTCCCTCCCGTTATGTATCGCGATCGAAGATCGCTCTCTTTCTGTCGCTCGGTATCTTTGCGTTCCCGCGCTCTTATCATCTCCTCGTTATCCCTTCGGACCGTCTGTTCTGCGGCGCCACTTGCAGTTACACATTAACATGTTTGTGCAAAATATTCAACAAAAACCGCGTATTTATCATATAAATTATACAAATTATATAATAAAAATAAATAATAAGACTGATGTACACACCGCTCCCATGGACAGCGCACGCCACTTTCCCGGCTTCAACGGCCCTCCGGCACAGGCGGAGGGCCTTCCTGTGTGTGCAAGGCCCCGTCACTTGGATATAGTCCGGAGGCACCTCTGCCTCTATGACCTTTACCTGTATCCATCCACAGAGTCTGTGCAGTTTCTCCTGTTTCTTTCCACTTTCCTGATAAAACATCTTTCGCTAAAACTTTGGCACAGATACGATATGGTATCCGCAGTCCCATTCCGCATGTGACAGACTGACCGCACCGCTCATCGGGATCTCTTCTTTGCTTTCTGGGCTTGCAGCTGCCGGGCCGCGCCCCCAGCTGAACGGAAGCGTCTGCTCTCCGCTCCGGCTTTTACAGAGCGCTCTGGCATAGCCCGGGGATCCGGACTACAAAAAAGATGGAGAGGGCGCCCCTGGACTTGTTTGTCCAGGGGCGCCCTCTCCATCTTTCTGGCGACGCTATCCGATCCCCCGCCGGTCGGCCTGCCTCTTACCGGCGCCGATGCGGCCGCCCGGCGGGCGTGTCACCGGGTCCTGCGGTCATCTTCCCATACAGCACAGCTCAAGTGAACAGGCTATAAGATGATATATCGATCCCTTTTCCTTTTCGGCGCCGGTGGGACTTTCTCCGGATACCCCAATGTGATCAGAGCGGACAGTTCTCCTTTTCCCGGCGCGAACCTCTCCCGTATCCCCTGTCCCAAACCTGCCTCGAGGGGGGCTGTCAGCCAGCAGCTCCCAACGCCCAGGCTCCACGCCGCCAAAAGCATGTTCTCGATGGCGGCGGCGATGCTCTGCTGGATGACTGTGGCTTTGTTGGGGTAGGTCTGCTCTTTTTGGAAAACGAGGACGCATACCGGCGCCTCTCCCAGTTTGGCGAGGAACCGCTTCGTCTCCGCTATCACCTGCGGGTATTTTGAAAATCGTTCCTCCAAATGTTCCTTCAGCCGTTCCGGCGCCGGGCGCAGGATCCCGGTCAGATCCCGTATGGCCCCCCGGCTTTTGAGCAAGGCGAAAAACCACGGCTGGAGGTCGTCTGCCGAAGGCGCCATAAGGGCCGCAGTCATGATCTTTTGAAGGACCTCATCCGGGATGGGATCGGGTCGATAAGCTCTGACGCTCCGCCTGGTCGAGATCGCCGTCAGGCAGTCCATGTCTTTGATATCCTCCCCTCAGCGCAGCTCTGGATAGAGGCGCACAGCTCCGCTCGGACCGGGGCATCGCGGCGCGCGCGGTCCGTCCACATGCCGGAGCAAGATAGCGGTCAGGTCACCGTGTCCCGCTCTGCTCCTTTTTTTGCAGGTCCCGATGGATCGCAGCAGCGGCCTTTTTCCCGGCTCCCATGGCCAAGATCACTGTGGCGGCGCCGGTGACGGCATCTCCTCCGGCATAGACCCATTCCTTCGAAGTCCTCCCGGTCTCTTCATCCGCTACGATCCCGCCCCATTTCTGGGTCTTCAATCCAGGTGTCGTATCTTTGATCAGCGGGTCGGGGCGGTTGCCGATGGCCACGACTACCGTGTCCACATCCATCAGAGACTCGCTCCCCGTTTTGGGGACCGGTCTCCGGCGTCCGGACGCATCCGGTTCACCCAGCTCCATCTCCACGCACCGCATCTGCTTCACGTTGCCTTCCTCATCCCCGACGATCTCGACCGGGGCACAGAGGAGCTTGAATACGATGCCCTCTTCCTTCGCATGCTGTACCTCTTCCGCTCTGGCCGGCATCTCTGCCTCGCCTCTGCGATAAACGATATAGACGTCCTCTGCTCCAAGCCGCTTTGCGCACCGGGCGGCGTCCATCGCCACGTTGCCGCCGCCGATGACGGCCGCCCGCCTGCCCACTCGTACCGGCGTATCCGCCTTCGGGAAGGTATATGCCTTCATCAGGTTGATACGCGTCAGGAACTCGTTCGCAGAATAGACCCCATTCAAGTTCTCTCCCGGGATCTTCTGAAAATTCGGCAGTCCGGCTCCAGAGCCCACGAATACAGCGTCATATCCCTCCAGCAGTTCATCCACCGAGATCGTTCTCCCGACCACCACATCGGTATGTATCTCAACGCCCAGCTTTTCGACGGCGGCGATCTCTTTCCGCACCAGTGCCTTCGGCAGGCGGAACTCGGGGATGCCGTACACCAGCACGCCTCCCGGGGCATGCAGCGCTTCGAAGATCGTGACTCGATACCCCAGCTTCGCCAGATCTCCGGCGCAGGTCAGACCGGCCGGGCCGGAGCCTACCACCGCGACCCGCTTCCCATTGGCAGGCGCGGCGCCCGTCTGCGGCAGGGCCTCGGGATGGGCCATGCCCCAGTCCGCCGCGAACCGCTCCAGCCTCCCGATGCCCACCGGCTCCGCCTTGATGCCGCGGACACATCTGCTCTCACATTGGGTCTCCTGGGGGCAGACTCGTCCGCAGATGGCAGGCAGCGCGCTCGTGGATCTCAAGATCCTGTACGCGCCTTCCAGGTCACCTGCTTTTATCCTCTGGATGAACTCCGGGATGCGGACATTGACCGGGCAGCCGGAGACGCAGGGCTGATCTTTGCAGTTCAGACAGCGCTCCGCCTCTCTCCGGGCCATCTCCTGGTCGGTGTAGCCCAGACTGACCTCACGAAAATCCTTCCGGCGCTCCAGCGGATCCAATTCCACCGCCGGGGTCTTTTTCGGTCCCATATCAGGCATGTCCAGGCCCTCCCTGCTTCAACAGACTACAGTTCTCATGCCGCTCCATGCTCTGCGCCTCTTCCCGCCGATACATGCGGCTGCGGATGATAGCTTCATCGAAATCTACCAGATGTCCATCGAAATCCGGTCCGTCTACACAGGCGAACCGTGTCTCTCCCGCGACGGTCAGACGGCAGCCGCCGCACATGCCGGTCCCATCGATCATGATGGGGTTCATGGAGACTACAGTGGGGATATCGTATGTGCGGGTCATGTCGCAGACGCCGCGCATCATGGGCAGCGGTCCGATGGCGATGACTTCATCATAGTGCACGCCGGCTGCCAGCCGCTCCTGCAAGGCGTCGGTGACGAGTCCCTTGTGTCCGTTTGAACCGTCGTCCGTCATCACATACAGATGGGTGCAGGCGCTCTTCAACTCCTCCGTCAGGATGGATAGGCTGGAGGAGCGGAAGCCCACGATCACATCCACATCCGCCCCTCTCTCGTGGAGGGCTTTGGCCTGTGGATAGGCGATAGCGATGCCCAGGCCGCCGCCGACCACGGCTATCTTCTTGCCCTCCTTGCCCTCCAGGTCGCTCGGCTTTCCCAGCGGGCCCACGAGATCCAAAAGGGCGTCCCCCTCCTCCAGCGCATCCAGCCGCCGGGTAGTGGCCCCCACTTTCTGGAAAATGATACTGACCGTGCCCGCCTCCTGGTCGTGACCGGCGATGGTCAGCGGGATGCGCTCCCCATCCTCGTCGATGCGAAGGATGACGAACTGCCCCGGCATCGCTTTCTTTGCCACGGCCGGCGCCAATATCTCCATATGTGTCACCGTCTCATGCAGACGGCATTTTTTTACGATCGGATACAACTCTCTTCCTCCCCCGGCTTTCTATGGATCGTCTGCGCTGTCACAGTCTGTGGGACTATCTATCGCTGTAATCGTAAAACCCCTTGCCGGTCTTTCTGCCCAGATGCCCGGCACGGACCAGCTTCCGCAGCAGTGGCGCAGGGCGGTATCTCGGGTCGCCTGTCTCCGCATACAGGGTCTCCATGATGGAGAGGATCACATCCAGTCCGGCACTGTCGGCCAACTGGAGGGGGCCGATCGGGTGATTGAGCCCGAAGCGCATGGCCCTGTCGATGTCTTCCACCGTGGCCACTCCGGTCTCCACCAGTCCGATGGCCTCATTGATCAGCGGGTCGATGAGCTTGTTGACGATGAATCCCGGGGCTTCTGTGACCTCTACCATCTCTTTTTCCAGGTCCTGGGCCAGACCTTTTATGAGATCGAACGCCGCCTGCGGCGTATCCGCTCCGCGGACGACCTCCAGCAGCTTCATAGCGTGGACGGGGAAAAAGAAGTGCATCCCTATCAGAGGATGTTTCAGCCCCATCCCCAGCTCCGTGATCGACAGGGCCGAAGTGTTGGAGGCGAACACCGTCTCTGCCTTGCACATGTCATCCAGCTCGGTCAAGAGCGCCCGCTTCGCGGCGATGTCCTCCTTGATCGTCTCGATGATGAGGTCGGCGTCTGCCGCGGCCTCTTTCTCCTCGACATGTATCAGCTCGAGGATCGACCGTCTCTTATCTTCCGTCAGTTTCCCGCGCTCCGCCCTTCTCGACAGCGAGGCCGCCAAAGCCTCCTTGTGTCTCTGGGCAGAAGCGATACTGCTGGCGTACATCAGGGTGACGTGGCCATGGGCCGCGAAGAGCTCCGCGATCCCGCTGCCCATAGTGCCTGCCCCAAAAACTGCGATCTTCATATATCGTCCTCCTGAACTTGTTTTCGTCTTCCGCTGTTACCCACATCTTCTTCTCCTGCGGCGCGGTCTCCGCCTCCAGGGCATGTCCGACGGGACGGGCCGGCGATACGGCGTCTCGCCCTCCGGGAGGCCCATCCTCGGGAACGGCCCAAAAGGACACGGCCTGTCCGTCTCGTTCAGCAGCGCGCCAAGCACACGCCCCGATGAGACGGCAGGCCATGTCCTCAGAGGCGGGAAGTGCCATCGCTGGGGCCCCCGGCCATGGTCCGCGAGGAGAGCCGCCGGATCTCATGCCTATGACCGGCCCGCCCGACAGTGCCCTTCTATGTATCTGTCGCTATGCTGCCCCTGCCTGTCCTCGTTCAGATGGAGGTTCAGCCGAGCAGGATGCACAGGGGGACTTCCACTATGAAGGTCAACAGTACAGGCACGACGACCGTACAGACTCCGACGTATTTATACGCCTCCTTGTGCGTCACGCCGCAGACGCCGAATACCGTCAGCAGAGCGCCGCAGTGGGGCAGTGTATCGAGCCCGGTGGCCGCTTGGCAGATGATGCGGTGGACGAACCCCAGGTTTATCCCCTCGACGCCCATGAAGACCTCGCCCAGAGTCTGCAGGGAGAGATTGACCGCGCTCGTGGCCGAGCCCAGGACGAAAGCGAACACGTTCGCAGAGATCGCCGCCAGCAGATACGGGTTGATGGTCGTCACCTTGACCCAATCGATGATGGCGCCATATAGAGGCGTCAGGACGACGACGGCGCCGAACCCGACGATCACGGCGGTATTCACCAGGACCACAGCTCCTTGTACCGCGCTGTCCTTGGTCATCTCCACCCATTCCTGGTAGCTCTGGCATTTATGGAACAGGATCACAGAGAGGATGATCCCCAGGAACAGGGCGATCTCCACGTCCCAGCCCAGGAAATTGAAGCCGACGATGATGACCATGGCGGGAAGCAGAGCCGGGATCAGGCCGGGCCGCTTCGCAGCAGCATCCCCGGAGGAGGTCTCGTTCAATTCGTCGTAGCTGTCGAATACGATCCCTTGGGCCGCCAGTTTCTTTGCCTGCCAGAGGATGAAGGCGGAATCGATGACGATCGCCAGACCGGCAAATATGAAGCCGGGGACGGCACCGGCCAAGGGGTCGGTCCCGAACGTCTCCATGGGGAGCACGTTCATGGACTGCGTGGAGCCCGGCATCGCCGCGGCGACTGTCCAAGTGATGTAGCAGAACACCGCCGGGAGCAGGCGCTTGGGAAGGTTTGCTTTCGCGAACAGCTCCAGAGCGATCGGGTACATGACGAAGATCAGTACGAAAGAGCTGACGCCGGCGATGGACAAGACGATCCCCGCGATGATGATGGGGAGCAGCGCATTTTTATTGCCGAACACCTTGGCCAGCGATGCCGCGATCGTGGCTGCCGCTCCACTCACTTGATAGATCTTCCCGAAGATGGAGCCTGTGACGAACAGTACGAACCACCGCGCGAAATAAGATCCTGTCTCCACGGCGTAGGTCTGCATGATGCCGTCGAAGAGGTCGATCCCGTTGAATGCGCAGAGCAGCAATACGGCGATCGCGCTGTAGATGATCGTCGACCAGTTTTTATACGCCAACAGGATCAATGCCGCCGTCGCTACCGCCAGTCCTATGATGGACATCAATAAGGTCTGATCCATTGTAACACTCCTTGCCTCTCGAATTGATACCCTTTCTATATACCACCGCTCCGTGGAGGCCGCTCCTGTCAGGCGATCGGTCCGCAGGCTCCCGTGGCGGCCATGTCTTCGATCTCTTCTCTGGTATAACCGACGCTCTCAAGGATCTGCAGATTGTCCTCGCCCAGAGTGGGGGGCGCAGATGCCTCCTGGAGAGGGATCGTGGGCAGCGAACTGATCTTGTGCGGGATGCGGGTCTGCAGCGTCTTGCCTGTCAGGGGGAAGTCGCAGTACTCCATCAGGCCGGTATTGGACTTCAAGATGTACTCGATCCCCTCCGTCTTGTTGTTCACATAGGTGGCGCAGATATCCTTATCCCCGATCCATTCCTTCCACTCGTCCAGGGTCTTGCTCTTCATGAAGCTCTCCATCTTTTCGAAGAACTCCGGATGCTCCTCCAGCCGCGCCTTCATATAGGGGCGCATCTCTTCGAAGCCCGTCATATCGATCCAGGTGTTCCAGAATTTCTCCTCGTTCAGGCAGAGGGCCACATGACGGCCGTCCTTCGTCTCCCAGATCCAATTCCCCAGGAAGCGGAACGTCAGATCGCTATATTCGAAGTGCCCGCCCTGGAAGCACCACTTCTCGTCGATCTTGGCATTCCACCAGATGAAGGAGTCGAACATGCTGACATCGCAGAAAGCCCCTTCTCCGGTCGCTCCTCGCTGCAGCAGGGCCGCCATCATATCCTGGATGGCCACCATCGAGCTGACCATGTCGCACAGATGGATCGGCGCGTGCCGCGGTCCGTTCAGATACATGTAGCCGGACAGCGCCTGGAAGTTCAGGTCGTGATAGGCCAGCAGGCTCCGCGGATCGTCCTGGCCGAAGGCGCTGATCGCCACATGTATGATGCCTGGATTGATCGTTTTCTCCACCTCATAGTCGATGCCCAGCCGTTTCATGACGCCGGGCCTGAAATTTTCAAAGACGATGTCCGCATCCTTCAAAAGGCGGAGATATGCCTCCTTGCCCTTTTCGCTCTTCAGGTTCAGTGTCACGCTCTTCTTGTTGCGGTCCAGGGCGCAGGTGTAGTAGCTGACCCCGTTGATCATCGGCTCCAGCGTCCTGCCGTAATCCCCATGTTTCAGATTCTCGACCTTTATGACCTCGGCGCCCAGATCTGCAAACACCTGCGTCGTGTATTCCCCCAGCAGATAAGAAGTGTGGTCCAAGATCTTGATCCCGGAAAATACGTCCTTTTTCATCCTCTAACTCCTTTCTTTTCGCGCGGCTAGAAAGTCAACTGAAAGAGCCCGTGCTGGCTGCAATAGGCATAGGCGCGATGTCCCCGCTTGCACTGGAAAAGGCAGTGCTCCCATCCCATGCGGCACACCTCTCTGTCGCAAAATACGAAAGCGTCCTCATCAGCCATACAAAAGGTCGCTACCGACCTTCCGTAGCGGGGGATGTATTTCATCTGCCCACCCTGAAAGGTGTGCAGGAAGATCCACTCGATATGGTGTTCCTCTGTCATGGGGTGGAGCCCGGCCGCCACCTCCACCCGGACAGCATTATGCTCCGACCCGCCGAATATGGAGAACCGCATCTCATGTTCTGCCAGACAGCGCTCGTCCCGGCAGGGGATCTCTCTTGTGAGCGCCTTGCCGCAGCACCGTCCGGGCTCCTCCTCCCCGGCGCTCTGTGCTCCAGCCGCCTGATACCGGACCTGTACCATCCCGCAGGTGCTGCACCGATAAAATCTCGGCTCCTCTGTCCGGTATGGCGGGCGGCGGCTGACGGTGCACGCCGTGGGATAGGCTCTCCTCTGTTCTTTCATGTTCGATGACCCTCATCTTTCTGTTCCCGCTCCCCCATCCGGTCCTCCCGGCCAGAGCGCATGGGGCATAAGAAGGAGGACGCATATCCAGTCACCGCTTCGATATACCAGCACATGACTTTCTACGCGTCCTCCTTTCTTCAAAAGGATCTCTATGAACTTGCGATCACGCTTTTGCCAACTGCTTGGCGATGGTCAAGCGTTGGATCTGATTGGTGCCCTCGAAGATCTGGAAGATCTTCGAGTCGCGCATCATCTTCTCCACCGGGTATTCTTTGGAATAGCCATAGCCGCCAAAGACCTGCACCGCATCGGTCGTCACCTGGACGGCAGAGTCCGAGGCGAAGGTCTTTGCCATCGACGCCTCCTTCGTGGCATTGAGGCCCGCATCCAGCTTTGCCATGCCATAGCGCACCAGCTGTCGGGACGCCTCTGTCTTGATGGCCATGTCGGCCAGCAGGACCTGCATGGCCTGGTGTTCGATCAGAGGCTTCCCATAGGAGGTCCGGATCTTGGCGTATGCTACAGACTCGTCCAGCGCCGCCTGGCAGATGCCGGTGGCGATGGCCGCGTTGTACAGCCGGCCGGGGTCCAGCGCCCCCATGGCGATGCTCAGGCCCTTGCCCTCCGGGCCCACCATGGCGCTGATCGGCACGCGGACATCCTCCATGACGACATCGCAGGTGTTGGAGAGGCGCAGCCCCATCTTATTTTCATGCTTGCCCACGATCAGCCCCGGGACGTCCCGCTCCAGCATAAAAGCCGTGATGCCCTTGGACCCCAGGCTCCGGTCTCTGGTGGCGCACATCAGGAAGAGGCACGCCTCCTGCGCATTGGTCACGAACGTCTTCGTCCCGTTCAGGACCACCGTGTCGCCCTCGATCCGATAGGTGGAGCGCAGGGCCGCGGCGTCGGAGCCGCAGTTGGGCTCCGTGAGCCCCAGTGCGGCAAAGCCGCCGGCGATCACCAGATCGCTCATCCTCTTTTTTTGCTCTTCGGTGCCGGCCCGGAGCACCATCTCGATAGGCGTGCCCGTGGCCAGCATGGTCAGCGCAAAGCCGGAGTCCGTTCGTCCCATCTCCTCCAACAGGACGCCCATCGTAGTGAAGTCCAGACCGCTCCCGCCGTACTCCTCCGGGATATGCAGTGCATGGAAGCCAAGGTCAAAAGCCTTTCGATAGATCTCGACGGGGAACTCTCCGCTCTCGTCGTACTCTGCTATATGCGGTTTGACTTCTTCCTGCATGAAAGACCTGACAAGGTCCCTGAGCTCCCTTTGGTCTTCGGTAAGTAAAAAATCCATCTGTCCTCATCCACCTTACGCGTAATTGGAGGTCCTCATCTCGCCGTTCTTGGAAAGGACGGAACGGAGCAGGGTCAGGCGCTGGATGGTGGGAGGGCCCTCCTCCAGCCAGAGGGCGCGGCAGTCGCGATAGAGGCGCTCCACCGGTCCATAGGGGTTATCCTCGAAGTAGCCGATACCGCCGAAGATCTCCAGCGCGGTGTCGGTGCATCTGCGGGACACGCCGGTAGCGAACAGCTTGGCGATAGAGGAGATCTCATCGATATCCTCGCCGCGGTCGAACTTCTGGGCGCAGTCCCGGCACAGCAGGCGGAGCGCGTGGATCTCGGCGGCCATGTCGGCGATCATGCCCTGGATGGCCTGCCGCTGGATCAGAGGCTTGCCGAACGTGACGCGGTCATTGGCGCGCTTGATGCACAGCTCCAGCAGCCGCTGGCAGATGCCCAGCATACAGACGGCCATGGAGCCGCGGGAGATCTGAAGGGAGTTGACCGCCACCGACAGGCCCTCGCCCACAGGACCCATCCGGTATTTGTCGTCGATCTCCAGGTCCTCCATATAGACATAGGCATGTCCGACGCCGCGGCAGCCCATCATATGGGGCATGTTCTCCATCCGCAGCCCGGGCGTGTTGACCGGCACCATGAAGGTCGTGTGCGCTCCGCCGGTCTTCCGCTTGCTGTCGTCCGTGATGCAGACGATGTTGATGGCGTCACACACGTCTGTGAAGGAGATCAGGGTCTTCTTGCCGTTCAGGACCCACTTGTCCCCCTTCTTGACAGCGGTGGAGCGGATATCCGCGCCTGTGCCGCAGCCCTCCTCGGTGAGGGCGAAGGCGATGAATTTCTCGCCTTTGGCCATCTGAGGCAGCCACTCATCCTTCAGCTCCTTGGGACCGTGATCGTAGAGGATCTCCCAGCCCATGCCGTTGGCGATATGGAAAAACATACGGATGGCATTGTTGCCCCGGGCGATCTCCTCCAGGATGGTGAACCACTGCTCTTTGCCCAGCCCCATGCCGCCGTACTCTGTGGGCATGGTCATGCGGAACAGGTCGTTCCGCTTCCCGATCTCCCACATCTCGGGCGGGTAGACATTGGTCTTGTCCATCAAGTTGCCCAGAGGCTCCAGCTCCTCCTCTGTGACCTTTCGGATCTTCATCCTCAGGTCGTAGAGCTCCTGCTCACTGATCCGCTCGAATTTGTGCATACCGATCCCTCCATCTTATCATTATTGATATGGCTGTATACGGTGTGGTCCCCGTATATCTCCGGCGGAAGCTCCATCGCTCATATGATCCCTTTTTCCTTCAGGGCCGCGTACTCTTCATCCGTCTTGCCCAGGATCCCCTTATATACCGCCTCATCGCTGGCCCCCAGGTCCTGTGCCGGCACCGGGTCGCGGAAGGGCGTCCTGGACATCTTGAAGGGCGTCATCGTGACCGTGTACCGCCCGATCTTGGGGTGCTCCAGCTCCACCAGTTCTCCGCGCTGTCTGAAATGGGGCTCCTTGAAGCAGTCTTCCATCGTGTTCACCGGCGCGCAGGGGATGCGCATCGCCTGGAACTGGGCGATCACCTCGTCCCTGGGCAGCTTGGAGGTGTAATCGTTCACCAGCTTATCCAGGAACGCGCGGTTCTGCCGCCGGGCCATATTGGTGGCGCAGCGGGGGTCGTCCTTCAGCTCGGGGTGCCCGATGGCATCCAGGATGAGCCAGGCGAATTTGTCCGAGGAGATGTTCATGTAGAAGGTATCCTTGCCCTCCAGGGTATCGAAGCACCCGGTCATGCCGATCGAAGGGTGTCCGTTGCCGCAGCGGGGCATATTCTCTCCGGTGAAGGAATAATAAGTGGCCGCATTCTCTGTGAAGTTCAGGCAGGCGTCCACCATCGCGACATCGATGTGCTGCCCCTTGCCGGAGATGCTCCGCTCATACAGCGCGGCGAGCACACCGATGGCACACATATACCCGGAGATCTCGTCCACGGCTCCCGGGCCGACCTTGATGCCCGGCTCCCCTTCCCGCCCGTTCATGGCGATGAGCCCGCCGAATGCCTGGGCGATCCCGTCAAAGGCGGGATAATTGACATATGGGCTGTCCTTCTGCCCATAGCCGGAGATGGAGCCATAGATGATGCTGGGGTTATACTTGATCACGCTCTCATAATCGAGCTGATATTTCTTCATCACTCCCGCAGCATTGTTCTCCACCAACACATCGCACTCTTTGACCAGCTCGTAGAACAGCTCCCGCCCCTCGGGCTTGGTATAGTCCAGCGTGATGCTGCGCTTGTTGCGGTTGAATGCGTGGTACCAGCCAGACTCTCCGTTCTTGAACGGCGCGAAGGTCCTGCCGTCATCACCAGTCCCGATACGCTCGATCTTCCAAACGTCCGCTCCCAAGTCGCTCAAGATCTGACAGGTCGTCGGCCCGGCCAGGAACCGGGTCACATCGAGAACGCGGAGCCCCTTCAAGCAGGTGTTTTCAAACATAGGCGATCACGCCTCCCTTTCATGATTCGTTCGTACTTTACATCTCCGCTGCTGCTATCTAAACTATACCCTCCTTCTTATCGCAAGAGAAGGAACAAACGCCCCCTCGTGTCCACGTCTGGACGTTTCGTGTGGATCGTCCATTATTTTTCCGTCCAACTCCCCCGATTTTTTGGTCATTCTATACGATCCGCTCCGTCTCTCTCCGTCCAGGCCATCTTCCATCCGCCTTTTCAGGGAACTGTTTGGACATGAAAAGAGCCCCTGCCTTCCAAGGTATCCTTCAGAAAGCAGGAGCTGTCTTTACCATCAAAGAAAGGGCGTGCCCTTCCCTGTCGCGTCTATATGAGAGACGGGCCCTCGTTCGCTTTTATGTCTCCCATTCCTCAGGCCGCAGTGGGAGGAAGTCCCGTATCGCCTTCGGCATACAGCGGAGGAGCCGTTTCGCCTGCAGCTCCGGCGGGGTCTCCATGCCTGAAGAGACCCACTCGATATACATGTTCGAGGCAGCGTACGCGTTGAACTTCAGGGCAAACTCGACTTCGTCCGTGATATTCTGTTCTCCATAGTGGCGAGAGATGCACTTCTTGTAATAGTGATAGTTCTGCTGGTAGATCGCCTCTGAGAGAGAGTTTTGTCCCGCCAGCTTGCAGGCCTGCATGAGGAAGCTCTTGATCTTGATCGCCTCCTGGTGCAGCTTTACCAGATAGGGGAAGTAGCCCTGTGTCTCTACCAGCTTGCGCTCTCCCGCCAATGTATGCAGGAATATCCAGTAGATCAAGTCGTTCTTATCCCGGAAGTGATTATAAAATGTACCCCGGCCGGCGCCAGCCCTCTGTACGATCTCCGTCACTGTGATCTTATGGAGCGGCTTCTCCTTGTTCAGGGCGATCAGCGCATCAGCAAACAAACGTTCGACATTGATCGGCATAAACTTCCCCCCAGTATAATTTATCCGTTTATCTTCAGACGTCGAAAAAATTACACATCAGGTCCCAAAGTGCCCCCGGACAGATCCCGCTGTCCAGATGCAAAAATGTAGATGTCTCATGGATGAGACATCTACATTCTACCATATCAGGAGGAATATGTCCAATGCCCGGCCTGGATCTCGGACCATTCCTATTTTGCATTTCTAGCGTACGCGGCACTGCTGCCGCCCTTCTGGAAGGGCGTTAAAACCCGACCCACTGCGTGATCTGCGCCACGTCCTCACGCGTGCTGACCACCTGATTGGCTGGGAATCCCGGATCGGGGTAGCCCAATGCGATGCCGACGGCCGGCCGCCTGTCCTCCGGCAGGGAGAGCACCTCCCGGATGCCGCGCTGCAGCATGACCGCCTGGCTCTGGACACAGGTCCCCAGGCCATATGCCATCGCGGCATAGCACAGGTTCTGTGTCAGACACCCGATGTCCAGCCGGGACACCAACGGGTCGACCGTCGTATCCTCCAGGATGAGGACCAATACCGGCGCGTCAAAGAAGCGGAAGCCGCGCTCCAGCCACCATGTGCGGCGCGCTTTATCTTCCCGTTGGATGTCCATGGCTTTGAAGAGCTGTTTCGCGATGGCGACCCGCCTCGTCCGATAGGCTCCGCCGAATTCCGGCTCCGGCACATCGAATGGCACGCCGGCCCTGAGGTCCTCGATGTTTCGTTCCCGGATCGCATCCAGCGGCGCACCGGTCACCACGGTGAGCTCCCAGGGCTGCATATTCAGTGCCGACACCGCCCGTGTCGCCAGCTCCAGGACGCCGTGTATCGTTTCTTGGGACACCGGCTCTTGCAGATAGCCCCGTATGGACCGTCTCCCCAGGATCGCTTCCTTCAGTTCCATAAGCCGCTCCTTTCTATCCCCACCTGTATGTCACCGCTCTTCTTCGTCCGCCCCGCCGCCGAAGGGCTCCCCCAAACGGATCTGCCCTCCGAGCAGGGCCGCCGCCTCCTGCGGGGTCAGTTCCCCAGCAGATACCCTGTCCGCCAGCCGGGCGACTTGCCCCTTCACCGCTTCCTTCCAGCGTGAGAGCGCCCCGCTGAAGATCTCATCTTCGATCCGGGCCCGCTCTCTGGCTCCCCGCGTCCCCTCCGACCTGGCATACGCCGACTCGATCGCAGACAGGAGCTCCTCTATCCCCCTCCCCTTCGAAGCGGCGGTCCGCACCAGCATGGGGCGGCGCTCTGCCGGAAGCAGGTCGAGCATCGCCGACAGCTGGAGATGGAGGCTCCCGGCTCCCGGCCTGTCCATCTTGTTCAAAACGAATATGTCCGCGATCTCCTGTATGCCGGCCTTGGCCAGCTGGATGTCATCCCCGTTTCCCGGCGCCAGGACCACAGCAGTCACATCCGTAAAATTCCGGATTTCGGTCTCGCCTTGTCCCGCTCCAAGGCTCTCCAGGAGGATCACGTCAAAGCCGAACGCCTTATACAGGTAGAGCGCATCCTTGGCCCCCTGAGAGATGCCGCCCAGCTCTCCACGGCTGGCGAAGGAGCGGATGAAAACGCCCGGGTCACCGCTGTGCCGTCCCATGCGGAGACGGTCCCCCAGCAGCGCGCCTCCGGTATAGGGGGAGCTGGGGTCCACTGCCAGGACCCCTACAGTGGCCCCCTCTTCCCGGTAGGCGGAGATGAGGCAGTCCACCAGGGTGGATTTTCCCGCTCCGCCCGCCCCAGTGAGCCCGACGACCATGCAGTCCTTCCCCGCGTCCCGGTAGGCGGCCCTCATCACCAGCGGCTTCTCCTGCCCATCGTTCTCCACGATGGTGATCGCCCGTGCGAGCGCTCTCCAGTCATGCGCCTGGAACCGCTCCAGAAGGTCCCCGGCCTTCATCTCCGCGCACCTCCTCCCTGGAGCCGCAGGAGCGCCCGCGCTACGATGGCCGCTGTCCCACGAGCTCATAGACTTTTTCCACGCATGCGCCGACAGGGCTCCCTGTCCCAAAGCAGGCCTTGACTCCCATCTCCAGCAGCGCCTCCCGGTCGGCCCGGGTGAGCAGGCCGCCGCAAAAAACGGGGATATCCGCCTCCATGCGGCGCAGCTCCTCCAATATCTTCCGGCAGATGATCGGCAGGCTCCCAGTCAGGTCGGACACGCCGATCACATCCACATCCTCCGCCACTGCCGTACGGGCGATGGCCGCCTCCGACTGGTATCTGCCGGTATAGAGGACCTCCATCCCGGCGTCGCGAAATGCGGTCATCATGGTCAAAGCGCCCCGCTCATGGATATCACAGCCCGCCTTGGCCACCAAAACTCTGATCTTCCTCGGCATCGATGTTCACCCCCCGCCGCTCTGTTTCGGCCGTATTTCTTCTCCCTATGCCGGCAGGTCCCGCAGGGCCTGCTCCACATGGTCCGGCGTAGGTATCATGTCCACAGGGTCATATCCCAGTCCATAGGCCAGCCGCACGATACCGCACACTTCTCCGATGGTCAGGCCGGCTTTTCCGCCGTCTATGACCGCTCTGGAGATATTGGCCCCGGTCTTCGTATCCTGATAGAGCCTTCGGATGGCCCGGGCTACCGCTTCCTGATCTCGGGACGCCCGGAATGCTTTCACCTCGGCCACGCGCTCCTGGCGCACCTGTTCCGGCGGGACGGTATAGGCGCAGTCGGCGATCGCCTGATTCACAGGCCCATCCTCTCCCTGGAAAGCGTTGAGGCCAACGATCAGGCGTTTCCCCTCTTCCCGCTCGCGCTGGACCCGCAGGCGGTCCTGCTCCATGACCCCGCGGAGCCATCCGCTCTCCAGACAGGCATAGATCCCCCCGTTCTCCTCCATCTCCCTCAGGTATGCGTTGGCCTCCTCTTCCAGCTTGTCCGTCAGCCATTCCAGGTAATACGAGCCCCCCAGCGGGTCCGCAGTAAGGGGCACATTGGCCTCATGGGCCAGGATGTGCTGCATATCCAAGGTGAACATCCGCGCCTCGTAAGAGGGCAGGCCCACTGCCTCGTCGATGCTGCACGCATCGATGGAGTTCACTCCGCCCAGGACGCCGGCCAGGGTCTGGATGGTCACGCGGGCCGCATTGTTCAGCGGTTTCTGCGCCTGGAGCGACAGCCCGGAGGTCCGTATCCCGATCTTCAGCATCATGGTGGACTTCTTCTGGGCTCCGAAGCGCTCCCTGGCCACTTTGGCCCACATGCGCCGTGCCGCCCGGAACTTGGCGATGCTCTCGAAAAAGTCGGACTCCGCGTCCATCGCCACCACCATGGGCCCGAACTCATCGATCGTATGACCGCGCTTGCAGAAGTCTTCTATGATCGCCGTACAAACAGCGATCACCTCGCCCAGTTCGTGGATCGCGTTCATCCCTGCCTGGCACGGATCGATCCCATTGGGGACCACGGGCCTCCACTTCGGCGTGTGTTCCAGACAGTACTCGATGTGGTCCATCAGCACCCTGCGCTCGATCTCAGTGGGCCAGGACGGGTCCCCATAGACGAGCTTGCTCCGGACCGGATCGGCGATGTCGGTCCCCAGGAGCTTGCTGATGTCTCCGCCTCTGTTCTCGATCATAGCCACGAGCAGCCCGTGGAAATAGATGGCGTCCAGCACGTTCATGAAGCCGCCTTCGTACACGGTGTTCTCCAGCGGCAGCCCGTCCAGCATGGTCTCATAGGTGTTGATGGCATACGAGGCGATGCCGCCGCAGAACATCGCGGAAAGCGCCAGCGGATGGTCCGGATCCAGCCCGTTCTGTGTGGGCAAGTCGCAGGTCAGGCGCAGGTCGTTCATCCCGTTCTCGATATAGGATCTGAACGCCGCGTTGGTGGACTCCGGCGTATCATAGCTGACCAGGAACGCTTTCAGCCACAGGCGGTCACGGTACATCTTGGGGTAGATCCCGCGGGTGAAGGGATAGCTGCCGGGGTCGGAGATGTCCTCTTCATAACGGCTCTTGACATCCTCCGGCGTATAGACCGGCTCGACATAGATGCCGCTCTGCGTCTCCTCTCTGACCAGCCCGCCCTCATCTCGGTCCAGCTTCACCACGTTTTCACTCATTCAAATGGTCTCTCCCTTCTGCGGGTAGTGGTTCAGCGTCCGATGAATCCTTTGGGCGGACGCTTCTCCAGATATGCTGCATAAGCCTCTTTGGTGTCTTTCGTGGCATAGAGGTGGGCAAAAAGAGCGCTCTCCATCTGTAAAGCGCGCTGAAGATCGCACTGCATCCCGTCATAGATGGAGGTCTTGATATATCGGATCGCCATAGGCGCCTTAGAGGCGATCTTCTCCGCCAAGGCGAGCGCCTCATCCATCAGTCGGTCCGCCGGGACCACCCGGTCCACGAGCCCCATCTCGAGCGCCTGGCGGGCCGTGTATCTGTCCCCGGTATACATGATCTCCCGGGCCTTCGACATCCCCACGATGCGCGGAAGGCGCTGTGTCCCGCCCCACCCGGGATATACGCCCAGATCTATCTCCGGAGAGCCCAGCTTCGCGTCGTCCGCAGCGATGCGGATATCACACGCGATCGCGAACTCCACCCCTCCTCCCAGGCAATAGCCGTTGATGGCCGCGATGACCGGGGCTTTGAAGCGTTCGATCTTCTCCAGCAGTTCTCCGCCCGTGCGGACGAATCCATAGGCGGCGATGACGTCTTTTTCCGCCTCTTCATGGATGTCCCCACCGGCACAGAACGCTTTTCCTCCGTGTCCGGTCAGGATGACGCAGCGGATGTCCGGATCTTCATCCATGGCCGCAAATACCTTCTTCATCTCTATCACTGTCTCCGTGTTCATCGCGTTGAGCACTTCCGGACGGTGGAAAGAAATGATGCCTACCCTGCCCCGCTTTTCATAGAGCAGCCCTCGCAGTTCCATATCGAGCCCTCCCACTCGATCGCGCATCCGGAGGCCGCTTTCCCGGCCTCCGGATGCACCGATCCGCCTGTTACTCCTTCTCCAGTTCCCGCGCGATCACGATCCGCTGGATCTGGTTCGTCCCTTCAAAGATCTGGAAGATCTTCGAGTCTCTCATCATCTTTTCCACGGGGTACTCCTTGCTGTAGCCGTAACCGCCGAATACCTGGACCGCATTCGTCGCCACCTGGACGGCCGCATCGCCACAGAACGCCTTTGCCATCGACGCCTCTTTGCTGGCCTTCTTCCCCGCGTCCAGCACCTGCATCCCATTGTACACCAGCAGCTTGGCCGCCTCCGTCTGGATGGCCATATCGGCCAGCATCATCTGGATCGCCTGGTGCCGGATGATCGGCACGCCGAAGGAGGTGCGCTGCTTGGCGTAGTCCACCGCGGCATCCAATGCCGCGCGGCAGATGCCCGTGGCGATGGCGGCATTGTTCAGCCGTCCGGCATCCAAGCCGGCCAGCGCGATGTGCATGCCCTTCCCCTCCTCGCCCAGGAGGCAGTCGGCGGGGACCCGCACCTCATCCAGCGCGACATCCGTCGTGTTGGAGAGCCTCAGTCCCATCTTGTCCTCGTGTTTGCCCACGGTGAGCCCGGGCGTGCCGCGCTCTACGATGAAGGCGGAGATGCCCTTCGCGCCCAGAGCGCGGTCTTTCGTGGCAAAGACGATGTAAACGCTGGCCTCCTGTCCGTTGGTCACGAAACATTTGGAGCCGTTGAGCACATAACTATCTCCGTCCCTGCGGTAAGTCGTGCGCATAGCCACCGAATCGGAGCCGTTCCCGGGCTCCGTCAGGCAGAAGGATCCAAAGCCGCCCGGCACGATGATATCGCATATCCGGCGCTTCTGCTCTTCGTTCCCGCCGATCAGCACACACTTCAGAGCCAGAGACGTGCACAGGATGGTGATAGCGAATCCGGGGTCGGTATACCCCATCTCCTCCAGGAGGAAGCCCATCGTGGTGTGGTCCAGACCGCTTCCCCCGTATTCCTCCGGGATGTCCAGACAGTGGAACCCCAGCTCGAATGCTTTTTTATAGATATCTACCGGAAATTCTCCGCTCGCGTCCAGCTCCCGTAATCTGGGCTTGACTTCCCCTTCCATGAAAGCCCCGATCAGTCGCTTCAGCTCGGCCTGGTCCTCTGTCAAAACGATCCCCATATATGCTCGTCTCCTTTCTAATCTGGCGATGCCGCCGAATTTTCTGCATTTTCTTCCTGCACTATTAGTATAAACGTCTATTTCGTGTTCATGGAAGCGACAAACACGGCCCCGCGTCCATAATTGGACACAGGGCCGTGTTTGTTCATCCCACCGTCTCCCGGGCGGGCGCTGCGGGCCTGGAGGCATATGTACGACGCATAAAAGGCCGCCGTGGGAGGAAACTATTGGCAGTCGGGAGGGTGATGGGATGGAGATCAACATACGGGATGACGCGAAGATCGTGGAGATCTGGCTGGACAGGCAGGAAAAGGCGGATGTGGCGCTTCGGAGCCGGCTGGAGCCCCTCTACCAGGCGTACCACGCCCGAAGATATCTGGTGGCGGTGTTCTTGTCCGGTACAGCGCCGCTGTACGAGGAGACGCGGGATCTGCTGCTCTACGGCCGCAGACGGCAGGCGGAGCTCGAGGTCCGGCAGGAGAAGGGGGGCGGAGCGGCCTGCCCGCCTCCCTGATCTTCCATTTGCGCTCCTTGCGCCCGCATGGTACAATGTCATCTATCTATATCATCTCTATCTTCACTTCCATTGACAGGATGACCCGCCGCGGACATATGCGGCCCGCCACGGCGGGCCGGACCCGGGCCCCGTCTCCGGCCCTGGCCGGAGGGCGGAGAGATGTGGGAAAGGACGGTGGGACACTTGATCGAGAGATACCATATCGCGGGCTACTGCCGTATCTCGGTGGACGAAGAGCTGGACCGGGACAATGTGTCCATCGAGAACCAGAGGTCGATCATCGAGGACTTCGTGAAGCGGAAGTTCCCAGACAGTACCCTCACCTTTTATGAAGACCGGGACCGCTCCGGCTACACCTTCGAGCAGCGGGAGGGCTATCAGGCGATGCGGAAGGGGCTCATGTCCCATCAGTACGAGATCCTGGTCGTCAAAGATTTCTCCCGTTTCTCCCGGCGCAACAGCCGGGGCCTGGTGGAGCTGGAGGATCTGCGCGACGCCGGGGCGCGGATCGTCTCCATCGGGGACGGCATCGACTTCCCCAATGACGACGACTGGCTGAAGATCCAGTTCCAGTTCCTCATCAACGAGATGCCTGTCACCGACACCAGCAAGAAGGTGAAGTCGGTGATCCAGCGGCGGCAGGCCGACGGCAGGTGGATCTGCGCCGCCCCCTACGGCTATCTCGTGAACAAGCGCCAGGAGTTCGAGGTCGTCCCCACCGAGGCGGAGGTAGTGCGGGAGATCTTCCGCCTGTACATCGACGGCTGGGGCTATAAGAAGATCGCCAATCACCTCACCGACCGGGGGATCCCGACCCCCCGCATGGCGGAGAAGGAGAGGAAGGAGGCCGCCGGAGAGGGCTATAGACGGGCCGCCAAGCCGGCGTGGGCGATCGTCACCGTCCAGGGCATCCTGGACAATGACTTCTACATCGGCACCCTGCGGCAGGGCAAGTACACACGGAAGAAGATCAACGGCAAGGACGTCCGCCGGGACGCGCTGGAGCATGTGGTCATCGAGCACCACCACCAGCCCATCATCGACTACCGCACCTTCGCCACTGTCCGGGCGCTCCGGGAGAGCCGCTCCACCGGCCACTACCGGGGAAAGAAGAAAAACGACAACCCCTGGTCCGGTTTCCTGGAGTGCGGGGACTGCGGGGCCCCCATGTTCGCCATGAGCCGCTCTGACCTGCGCGCCGCCTATACCTGCGGCACCTATCACCGGCGCGGCCGGAAGGGCTGCACCAGCCACCATATCCGGGTGGACAGGCTGGACGAGCTGATGAAGGCCTATATCCGAAAGGTGAAAACGGGTTCCAGGGAGATGCTGGAGCGCCTCAACAGGGACCTCGCCCGGGAGCGGGAGGACGTGGGCGAGGCCGAGCAGAGCGCCGCGAACCTGGAGGCGGTGCTCGCCCAGCTCCAGGAGGAGCTGAAAGCCACCAAGCGCCAGCGCATCCGGGATCTGGTGAAGCATCCGGAACAGGAGGCCCTCCTGGAGGAGACCTATGACGAGCTGGAGAGCGACTTGGCCCGCCGCATCGGGGGCATCCAGGACCAGATCGCCATGGCGGTGGACAAGCGCAATACCATCATCCGGGTGGACCGGGCCGCCAAGACCGCCATGGAGGTGTTCGACGATATCCTGGCCAAGGACCATCTGGAGCGGAACGACCTTCAGCTCATCGTCCAAAAGATCAGGGTCTATGAAGACCACCTGGAGGTACAGCTCAAGGCCGACGTGGACGGCCTGCTCCGCTGCGGGACGCTCCCGGAGGAGGTCCCGGAGGCCGCAGCCGCGCTGGCCCGGAGGGACACCATAAATTTTAAGGCGGGCATGGGACATATCTCGCCCCTCGTCGTCGTCCAGACGTCCAACAGACGTCCGGACAAGGTGTTCCATGCCAATGTTATCAGTGACGGCGACCCTCTGGAGATCTATACGGACAAGGATGGAGGCGTCATCTTCAAAAAATACTCCCTCATGGGCGGACTGGGGGATTTCGCCGCCCAGATCTGTGAGGCCCTCTACAAGACCGCCAGTCAGATCGCGGTCATCACCGACCGGGATACCTGTATCGCCGTATCGGGCACGCCCAGGCGCGAGATCGGCGACCACCGCATCTCTCCCGAGCTGGAGCGGCTGATGGAGGAGCGGCAGATCTACCAGCGCCGGGAGCAGGACCCCTTCCTCCCCGTCTGTGAGGACACCAGCAAGTATACCCTGGAGGTGGCCGCCCCTATCCTGGCCGAAGGGGACGTGCTGGGCTCCGTCATCTTCGCTTCCGTCGGCGGCGGACCCACCACCAGCGATACCGAGTATAAGCTGGTCCAGGCAGTCTCCGGCTTCCTGGGGCGGCACATGGAGTCCTGAGCCCCATCCGCCCCCCTCCTGACGTCAAAAGCCGGCACTCTGTGGAGCGCCGGCTCTTTTCTCACCTTATCCGTTCCATATAAAAAGAGCTCCGGATAAAACACGACCCCCTGGCCATCCAACGTGGCCAGGGGGCTACCGGTTTTCCTGGATCTCTACCAAATTCCGTTACCTCTTCTTTCTACAGGATACGCGCCGCCAGTCATTTGCTCGGAAAAGATACCTTACCTGCAATTACCGCTTCTTACATCTCTCGCACATTCGGTCCTGTCGATCGCGATACTTCGCTAGAGGTCTCCGTGTGCCTTCTCACATGGGTGAGTGCTGTAGGTGGATCTGTCAGGAGGTCTTTCGCTGTCTGCTCTTGTCTGGGACACGCGGGCGAATGGTTTGGAGCTCCATATTCACCCTTTTGAAAAGCTGTTGTGAGTTTCTGTCTCCATGGGACTCACCTCATCCTTTCTGTCTATATAGTACAACATCTCCCGCCATTAGTCAATTGTTTTTTGTGAAAAAGATATGGATCTTTTTTGTGCGTTTTATCCAAAAAGCGCGGGAGGATACCCTCCCGCGCTCTCAGTCCGGTCCCGTTCAGCCGTGCTGTTTGCCCTTTTTCCGGACCTCGTCCTCCTCGTAGGCCCGGATGATCCGCTGCACGATCACATGGCGCACCACATCGGCCTCTCCCAGGCGGCAGATGGCGATATCCTCCACGCCCCGGAGGACCCGCATGGCCTCTTTCAGGCCGCTGACCCGGTCGGCGGGCAGGTCGATCTGGGTGATGTCGCCGGTGATGACGATCTTGGAGCCGAAGCCCAGACGGGTGAGGAACATCTTCATCTGCTCCCGGGAGGTGTTCTGGGCCTCGTCCAGGATGATGAAGGAGTCGTCCAGGGTGCGGCCCCGCATGTAGGCCAGGGGAGCCACTTCGATATTGCCCCGCTCCAGATATTTGGCGTAGGACTCCGGCCCCAGCATATCGAAGAGGGCATCGTAGAGGGGCCGGAGGTAGGGATCCACCTTGCTCTGGAGGTCGCCCGGCAGGAAGCCCAGCCGCTCTCCCGCCTCCACAGCGGGCCGGGTGAGGATGATGCGGTTGACCTCTCCGCCCCGGAAAGCGGCCACGGCGGCGGCCACCGCCAGATAGGTCTTGCCGGTGCCGGCAGGCCCCACCCCCAGGGTGACGGTGTTCTTCTTGATGGCCTCCACATACCGCTTCTGGCCCAGGGTCTTGGGCTTGACCGGCTTCCCCTTGGCGGTGACGCAGAGCACGTCCCGGGCCACCTCGCCGATCTTGTCTTCGTTTCCCGACTTGACCAGCTCCAGCACATAGCGGACGTTCTGCTCGTTGATGGGCTCCCCCCGGCCGGAGAGCTCCATCAGGCCCTCGATGGCCTTCACGCCGTGCATGACGTCCTCCGCCTCGCCCGATACCTTCAGGGCCCCGTCCCGGTTCACCACCGATACGGAGAGCTCCCGCTCGATCAGTTTCATATTTTCATCGAAGGAGCCGAAAATGTTGGCGGCTTCTTCCATACGCTCGATGTTGACGGTCTGTTCTATCAAAATTCCTTCGCTCCTTATCCTTCGCGGCGCATCCGGCCCGGTCTGTTCAGGCATCCGCCCCGGGGAGGATCTCTCCCGCCGTACCGGGGAAAGTGACCTCCCGCCCGATCTGCTCCAGGCACTCCGCCTGGAGGGTGACATACAGCATCCCGTCCGCCGCCCGGGCCGTGAAGGCCGACGAGACCACTTCTCCTCCCTCTCCCAGCTGTTGGGTCAGCCGCTGGGAGAGCTGCGTCTCCAGCAGATCCTGGGCCGCGCCGGGGTCCAGCGCCGCCGTCGCCGTCTCATAGGTCCGCCACTCCGTCACCTCCAGGGCCAGGGGCATCTCCCGGCCGCCGGGGAGGGTGAGCGTATAGACCTTGCTTATTTTATCATATCCCTGCAGGGGGATTCCAGTCTTTCCTAAAATATTTACCCTGTGCCCCAGTACCGTGAGGCTGTACGTCCGGCCGCTCTCCCCGGTGTAGGCCTTCACCTGGGCGGTGAGAGGGATCTTCCCCTCCAGGCTCCGCCATGTCCGGGCATAGACGCTGCCCCGTGCATGGACCAGCCGCTGGCCCGCGTCGGTCTCGGACCACATGGGCTCCTTGAGGTCCATGACCCCGCTGATCAGGATCTCCCCCTCCAGCACCGTGTCCCCCTCCTGGAAGCAGGGCTGCCCCTCCAGCACCTCCATATGGGTGATGATGCCCGGGGCCTCCGCCACCACATGGGCCGGCGTATGCTCCTCCCGGGTCTCCGGCTCGGGCAGCTTCTCCCGGACCAGGACCTCCGCCCGGGTGCCGTGGAGGTTCACCGACATCCAGGAGAGCCCGGTGAGCTGGATGAGGGACTCCTGACTGATGCGCCGCACGTCCAGGCCGGGGCCATAGGCCCCCACCCGCACGCCGTGCCGGGCCAGCTCCGAGAGGATCACCGAGGTGGATACCTGTTGGTTGCCCGAGACCTCGATGGTCAGGATGAACTGGGAGAACACGCACACTGCCCCGATGGACAGGACCAGCCCGATCAGCAGGGCATACCGCTTCCGGAACCCCGCCAGGAAGAAGGGCAGCCCCTCCCCCCGCCGGGCGGCGGCCTCGCACTGGACCTTTTCCGCGATGCGCCGCACCTTGTGCGCATCCCGGCGGGCCGCCCGCAGGCGCAGCGTATGGGCATCCACCCACTCCAGGTCCCAGAAGGCCACCCGCTGCTGGGCGCAGAGGTTGAGGAACCGCTCCGGGAAGGCCCCGGTCACAGTGAAGGGGACGCTGCCCCGCAGGAAATTGATGAAGGTCTGCACCGCTCCCCCTCCTCAGGTCAGGTCCACACCGGAGATGCGCCCGGTGATGAGCAGCTCCACCCCGTTCATGGCCCGGAGCTCCAGCCCCTCTCCACGGACCTTCACGATGAGCTTGCCGCCGCTGATGTGGATCTCATCCGTGCCATAGGCCAGGATGCCCTGGTGGTTCTCCATGCGGAACTGCCGGTCCCCCAGCAGCTCCATCCTGGGCAGCCCCGCCACCACGTCTCCAGGCAGGTCGAACCGCTCCGCCGCCTTTTCCAGCAGCCCCTCTCTCCGCTCCCGCTTCTCCACGGCCAGCCCCCCTCTCCCCTGATGTGTATGCGGAAGAGGCCCCTCTCTTGCCTGTCCCCGCGGCCCGCAAACGATAAGGGGCGCCCGGCAGCATCAGCTGCCGGGCGCCCCTTCGGGGATCTTGCTATGCTGTTTTCCGGCTCAGATCCTGCTGTAGTTGAGCAGCATCTGGGCCACCTCGGCGCGGGTGGCGGCCCCGCCGGGGTTGAGCTGGCCGGCCTCGTTGCCGGACAGGATGCCGTTGGACACGGCCCAGCCCATGGCCTCAACGGCCCAGGAGGACACGCTGGAGGCGTCGGGGTAGGCGCTCAGGTCCGCCCCGGCGGCGCCGCCGCCGGCGTACCGGTAGAGCATCACGGCCAGCTGCTCACGGGTGATGTTCCCCTCGGGATCGAACAGGCCGTTCCCGATACCGGTGACGATGCCCTGCTCCGCGGCCCAGGTCACCGCCTCGGTGTACCACTGGCCGGCGGCCACGTCGGTGAAGGCGTTGGCGCCGGTGGGGGCGGGCTGGCCCTCCATCCGCCACAGCACGGTGGCCAGCATGGCGCGGCTCATGGGCACGCTGGGGCCGAAGGTAGTCTCGGAGGTGCCGTTGAAGTAGCCCTGGCCGGTCACATACTCGATGGCCTCAGAGGCCCAGTGGCCGGCGGGCACGTCGGTGAAGGTGGTGGGAGAGAGCGGAGTCTCGCCGTCATCGATATCGGTGTCGGGGGCCTCGGGCTCAGTGGGCTCGTCGGGCGTCTCACTGCTGCCGGCGGAGCTGCCGCTGCCGCCGGAGACCACGGTGGAGGCGTTCTCCGCGTCGTGGTCATCGCTGGTGGCGGGCTCATCGGGCACATCGGGCTCGTCGGGCTCATCCACGCCGCCCAGAGACACGTCCACGGTCTCCTGGAGCACCAGGTCGTCCGTGTCGGAGGAGCTGCCCACATAGATGGTGCGCTCTCCCTCGGCCACGGTCCACTTGCCCTTGGTGCCGTCGGGGAACTCGATCAGCTCGTCATCGGAGAGGGTGCTGTTCCAGTAGGAGAGGGAGCGCTGGTCCACATGGAAGGTGACCTCCCGGCTCTCGCCGGGCTGCAGGTCCTTGACCCGCTCATAGCCGGCCAGCTGGAGCTCCGCGCTCTGGATGCCCTCGGGCAGGGCGCTCATATCGGCCTGGCCCAGGTAGAGCTGGACCACTTCGTCGCCGGCCACATCGCCGGTGTTGGTGACGGTGAAGGTCACGTCGTAGCCCACCTCATCGCCATCCGTGGCATTCTCGGTGACGCGCAGGCCGGAGTAGCCGAAGGTGGTGTAGGAGAGGCCGTAGCCGAAGTCATAGAGGGGCTCGATATCCATGGCGTCGTACCAGCGGTAGCCGGTCAGGATGCCCTCATCATAGTTGGTGGTGTTGGGACTGCCGCCCATGCCGGGGAAACCGCCGCCGGGGAAACCGCCGCCGGGGAAACCGCCACCGGGGAAACCGCCACCGGGGAAGTCCCCGCCGGGGAAGTCCCCGCCAGGGAAGTCTCCGCCAGGGAAGCCGCCTCCAGGGCCGCCGGAAGTCCCTTCGTCTCCCTCGTCCTCATCAGTCTCGTCGGGCACTTCATACTTGTCGAAGGCCTCGTCGGAATAGGTCAGGAGGGTGTCCTCATCGTGGGCGGGGATGGCGTAGGCCAGCTTGCCGCCGGGGTTCACCTCGCCGGTGAGCAGGTTCGCGGTGGCCTCGCCGCCGCCCTGGCCGGGGAAATACATCTCCAGCAGGCCGTCCACCTGATCGATCCACTGGTCCATCACCACGGCGGTGGAGTTGTTCAGCACCACCACCACCTGGTGGCCGTTCTCATGGGCGGCCTCGGCCACGTCCAGGATCAGCTGCTCCTGGTCCTCGCTCAGGCGGAGGGTGGTCTCCTCCCGGGTGTCGGCGGGATCGGTGGCCTGCCGGTAGGCGAAGACGATGGAGACGTCCTGGGCAGCGGCCACGTCCAGAGCCTGCTGGTACTGCGCTTCCCGCATGGAGGGGGTGATCCAGGCCAGCCGGACCTGGAGGTCCTTCTCCGCGTAGCCGGCCACTGCGGCCACCACGACCTTGTAGTACTTGCCCGCCTCCAGCTCTACGGTGGCGGAGGAGCCGATGTTCATGCCGGTGGCGGTGGGGATGACCTGGCTGTCCGGCCACTGGGCGCCCTGCCGGCTGGAGGTGCCGCCGAAGGTGACGGTGGTGGGCTCCTCCACGGTCTCGTCGATGCTGTCCAGGCCGTCAGTCATGATGACGCCCTGCATCTGGCCGCCGATGCCCTCCAGGAGCATGGTGTAGGTGCCGGTCTCGGGGGCCTGGATGTAAGTGGTCCAGGTGTAGGCCACAGGGTCATCCTCGCCCTGATAGGGGAAGGCGGTGGCGGTGCCCTGGTCCGCGTTCTCGCTCTTGTAGGTGCGGTTGGGCTCGCCATCGATGGTGCCGGTGGTGAAGTCGATATCCGCATCGATCTGGGCGAACTCGCCGATCTCGTGGCCGTTCATCTGGGTCTCGCTGACGCCGCCCACCGTGATCTGCTGGCCCTGCTGGTCCTGGCTCTCGCCGCTGCTGCCGGCAGTGCCATAGGTGCGGGTGACGCCGTTGATGACCACGGAGGCACCGGTCTCCTCCTCGGTGGGCTCGTCGGCAAGGACCTGGACGGTCTCGGCCTCGTCGGCGGGTGCGTCGGGGGCCTCGGTCTCGCCGGCGGTCTCCTGGACGGTCTCGGTCTCGCCGGCGGTCTCCTGGACGGTCTCGGCCTCGCCGGCGGTCTCCTCGACGGTCTCGGTCTCGCCGGCGGTCTCCTCGGGGGCCTCGGTCTCGCCGGCGGTCTCCTCGGGGGCCTCGGTCTCGCCGGCGGTCTCCTGGACGGTCTCGGCCTCGCCGGCGGTCTCCTCGATGGCCTCGGTCTCGCCGGCGGTCTCCTCGACGGTCTCAGCCGCATCGGCGGGCACGCCGGGGGTCTCGGTCTCGCCGGCGTCGGGATCGGCGGTGAACAGATATTCAGCGGGGATGGGCTCGCCCACCATATCGATGCCCACGGCGCCGTCCACGCGGTCCTCACCCAGCAGGTCCACCATGGCCGCATAGGGGCTGGTCATCTCGCTGATCGTGCCGTAGGAGCGCTCGCCGCCCACGCCGGAGATCAGATCCATGCCGCCCACGCCGATGATGCCCACAGTGCGGTCATCGCCGTCCACAGCGACGGGGAGCACATCCTCCTCGTTCTTCAGAAGGACGCCGCCCTCCTCCGCGATCTTCTGGGAGCGGAGGGTGTTCTCAGCTACGATCTCGTCCAGCTCGTCCAGACGCCCCTCCAGCTGGATGACCTCCGGGGGATCGGGGTCCTCCTTGGCCAGGCCGTCGGCGCCGATCTCCACCCAGTAGAGGTAGCCGGCCCGGCCCAGGGCGGTGAGCACATTGCCCGCGGCCTCGTCCACCATGGCGTCCATCTCCGCCTGGGTGTAGGTGCCGTCGTCCACCAGGGCCTGGGCGCTCTCCTGGGAGTTGTTGCTCAGGCTGGGCATCTCCACATCGGTGCCGTCATCCAGGGTGAAGCCGCTGTTGCCGCCCCAGTCGGTGACGGTGAAGCCCACGAAGTTCCACATCTGGCGGAGCACGGTCTCCTGCAGGTAGGAGTGGGCGGAGGCCGCCGTGCCGTTGATCTTGTTGTAAGAGGACATCATGCCCAGCAGGCCGCCCTCGGTCACCGCCGCCTCGAAGCCGGGCAGATGCAGCTCGTGCATGGCCTGCTCGGAGATCTCGATGTTGGTGCCGGTACCGGGCGTGGCGTTCTGGGAGAACACGGCGAAGTGCTTGCCCACGGCGATGACGCCCTGGTCCTGCACGCCCTGGGTCTCGCCCACGGCCATGTCGGAGAGCAGATAGGGGTCCTCGCCGAACTGGTCCTTGGCCCGGCCGAACTGGGGCATACGGGTGATGTCGAACTGGGTGCCCAGCTGGACGTTGCCGCCGATGGCCTGGTTCTCGGAGCCGTGGATCACGCCGTACTCATAGGCCATCTCCGGGTCCCAGGTGGCGGCCACCATCTGCTCCTGGGGCGGGTTGGTGGTGTCCTCCAGATAGTACACGCCGGCGGGGCCGTCGTACATCCGGGACCGGGGCACGCCCAGGCGGGGCACACCGATCAGAGAGCCGGCCTCGCCGTTGGAGCCGGTCCCGCTGCGCCCAGCAGGGCGAACTTCTCTTCATCTGTCATGGCCTTCAGCAGGGCGTCTACCTTGGCGTCCACCTCTTCGTCGGTCTCTGCCAGACCGGCCTGGACGTCCTCCCAGGTGTACAGCTCGCCGAAGTCAGGGGCATCGTCCGCGGCCAGCGCACTGGGCACGCTCATGGATGCGGTCACCGAGGCGGCCACCAACCCGGACAACAGCCTCCTTTTCCAGTTCTTTGGCACAATGATCACTCCTCGCAGTCGCTTTCTTTCCTGCACGGGGAAGATGCCCCGTGTCATTACATATATTTTACATATCGCGGCGGGAACTGACCAATGCCGATGTGAGATCATGCTATGCGGGATCTTCATAGCCGGGACAGGTGGAGAGGGGCCCCCGCGCAAGGCGGCCTGCGCTGTCCTCCGGCGGTGGAAAAATACCGAAGCACATGATGTCCGGCCGGAAGATAGAGGATGAGCCCGGGCCCCAGCGAAACACCGCTGAGCCCGGGCTCCATCCTTGCCGTTGCGGGCGATGAGCGCTCACTTGCCCACACAGAAGCGGGAGAAGATCCGGTCCACCACGTCCTCTCTGACGGCCCGGCCGGTGAGCTCGGCCAGGGCCTCCAGGGCGTCCTCCACCCCGGTGAGCACCGCGTCGGGGGTGAGCCCGGCCTCCAGGGCCTGTCCTCCCTCCCGAAGGGCGTCCAGGGCCCTGCGGGCGGCCTCCGCCTGCCGGGCGTTGGTGAGCATGGCCCCCGTCTCTCCCGGGGCGCCGGCGGGGAAGAGGGCGGCCACGGCGGCCCCCAGCTCCTCCAGCCCCGCCCCGGTCCGGGCGCTCACCGAGAGCTGGGGGGCGGGGGCCCCATCGGGGAGGCGGAAGGGGAGGGCGTCCTCCTGGGGCAGGTCCGCTTTGGTGCGCACCAGCAGCGCCCGGGGGCACTTGGAGAGGGCCTCCTCCCACAGGGCCTCCTCGGCGGCCCTGCGGGCGGGGTCCGGCGGGGCGGAGCCGTCCACCAGCACCAGGGCCAGCTCGGCCTCCTCCAGGGCGGCCCGGCTCCGCTCCACCCCCAGCCGCTCCACCGGGTCGGCGGTGTCCCGGAGGCCCGCCGTGTCCACTAGGCGGAGGAGCACGCCGCCCAGGGCGCACCGCTCCTCCACCGTGTCCCGGGTGGTGCCGGGGATGTCGGTGACGATGGCCCGCTGATAGCCCACCAGGGCGTTGAGCAGGGAGGACTTCCCCGCGTTGGGCAGGCCCACGATGGCGCAGGGGGCCCCACGGACCAGGAAGCGGCCCCGGCCGTAAGTGGCCAGCAGGGCCTCCAGGTCCGCCGCCGCCCCTTCCATGGTCTCGGAGAGCGCCTGGGCACGGAAGGGGTCGATGTCCTCATCCGGGTAGTCCAGCACCGCGTGGAAGTGGGCGGTCAGGTCCAGGAGCCGCTGGTACACCCCCTCCACCCGGCGGGAGAGGGCTCCGGTGAGCTGCCCCGCCGCCGTCCGGGCGGCCTCGGGGGTCTCCGCGTCCAGCAGGTCGGCCACCGCCTCCGCCTGGGGCAGGTCCAGCTTCCCCGCCAGGAAGGCCCGGCGGGTGAACTCCCCCGGCTGGGCGGGCCGGGCCCCGGCGGCGTACAGGGCCTCCAGCCCCAGAGAGAGCACCATGGGGGAGCCGTGGCAGTGGAGCTCCGCCGTATCCTCCCCAGTGTAGCTGTGGGGAGCCCGGGACACGGTGGCCAGGACCTGGTCGATGACGTTGCCCTCCCGGTCCAGCAGGGAGCCGTACACCAGCCTCTGGGCGGGGACCTCCGAGAGGGGACGGCCCGACCGGGCGCGGAACACCCGGTCCGCGGCCTGGATGGCTCCCTCGCCGGACAGGCGCAGGATGCCGATGGCCGCCGGGGCGGCGGCGGTGGAGAGGGCGGCGATGAGATGGGACATGGTGAGGACCTCCTGTGGGGACCGGGCGGGCCCTTTTTGAAAAACAGGCCCGCCCGGAGAGAAAAATAGAAGATCGTCGAAAACGCCGTGTAAGGTGTCCTTGACAGGTTGATTATGTCTACTCGATCGCATACAGAGGAGTTTCCACCGGCCTGCGGATGGATGTGGAAGATCCGGTGGAAAATGTGCAAAACCCTTGTGGATACTGAAAGTGGGGCGGAGATCGCTCCCGCCCGGGGGATGGATATACGATCGTATATGCCCCGCCAAAGGCGGAGGAGACATAACGTCCGGTCAGCCCTGTTCCAGGCGTCCGGCGATGACCTGGGCCACCTTGACGCCGGAGGCGCCGGCCTGGGCCAGGCCCCGGGTGATGCCCGCTCCGTCGCCGATGGCGAAGAAGCGTGGGAGGGCGGTCTCCAGCTCGCCGGAGAGGGCCAGCCGGGAGGAGTAGAACTTGACCTCCGCGCCGTAGAGCAGGGTGTCGTAATTGGCGGTGCCCGGGGCCAGCTTGTCCAGCTGGTAGATCATCTCGATGATGTTGTCCAGCTGCCGCTTGGGCAGGGCCAGGGACAGGTCGCCGGGCACGGCGGCGGTGAGGGTGGGCCGGGTGAAGGACTGGCGCATCCGGTGCTCGTTGGTGCGCACCCCCTTCACCAGATCCCCGAAGCGCTGCACCAGCACGCCGCCGGAGAGCATGTTGGACAGGGAGGCGATATGCTTGCCGTAGCGGTAGGGCTCGTTGAAGGGCTCTGTGAACCGGTTGGACACCAGCAGGGCGAAGTTGGTGTTCTCGCTCTGAAGGGCGGGGTCCGCGTAGGAGTGGCCGTTGACGGTATTGATGCCCTCCACGTTCTCCGCCACCACATGGCCGTAGGGGTTCATGCAGAAGGTGCGCACCTGGTCGCCGTACTGCTTGGTGCGGTAGACCAGCTTGGACTCGTAGACCACGCTGGTGATGTGCTCGAACACACGGGCGGGCAGCTCCACCCGGACGCCGATATCCACCTGGTTGTTGATGAGGGAGAGGCCCAGGCCCTTGCACTGGTCGGCGAACCACTCCGCGCCCGAGCGGCCCGGAGCGGCGACGAGCCAGTCGCAGGAGATCTCGCCGCCCTGCTCCAGCTCCAGACGGTAGCCGCCGTCCGCAGTGTGGATGGCGGCCACAGCGGTGTGGAAGCGGAACTCGATCCGGGGCTTCAGGTCCTCATAGATGTTCTGGAGGATCTTCAGGTTCTTCTCCGTGCCCAGGTGCTTGCACCGGGCCTGAAGCAGGTGGAGGTCGAACTCCAGGGCCTTCTTGGCCAGGTCACGGGCCTGCGGGGTGTCGGTGGAGTACATCTCGGTGGTGGCGCCGTGGGCGACGTTGATCGAGTCCACATACTCGATGAGCTCCATCACCTCGCCGGCGGGCATGAAGTCGGTGAGCCAGCCGCCGAAGGCGGTGGTGAAGTTGAACTTCCCGTCGGAGAAGGCCCCGGCCCCGCCGAAGCCGCACATGGTGCCGCACACCTTGCACTGGATGCAGTCCCGCACCTTGCCGGCCACGATGGGACAGCTCCGGCTGTAGATGTCCGCCCCCTGCTCCAGCACCACGACCCGGAGGCCGGGGCAGCGCCGGATGAGCTCATAGCCCGCATAGATCCCCGCCTCTCCGCAGCCGATGATCGCCACGTCGTATCTCTCGTTCATGTGTTCCGCTCCTTTGCGTGTCCGTCTCCCGGGGAAGGATGTCTCTTCCGGGGAGGGATAGATGACATATCTCTTCCATTTTAGTATACCAAAAAAACAGAGAGGACAAAAGGAGAAAAATTTTTTGGCGCCGAGGGAACTTTCCCCGCCGGCCGCCGTCAAAGGGAGAGGAAACGATAAGAAAGCAAAGGAGATCAGCTATGAAACGTATCTTTACTGCAGCCCTTGCCATGGGCATGGTCCTCTCCCTGGGCGCCTCCGCCCTGGCCGCCGGGAGCTACAGCGGCTCCATCACCGTCAACGGCACGGCGGTGGACACCGCCTCCCTCCCCGCAGCCCCCGCCGGGGCCACCTATGTGCCCCTGCGCACGGTGGCCGAGGCCGACTACGGCTTTGCCGACTGGTATCCCGAGGAGGGCCGCTCCTTCTTCTCCCTGGATGCCAACAGCATCTATGTGGACTGCGCCACCGGCGCGATCGAGGTCAACGATCAGACCGTGAGCGGGATGAACGCCGTCTTCGTCCAGGGCGTCACCTATGTGCCCGTGGGCCTGTTCGACCGGCTGGAGGGCTACACCGCCACGGTCACCGGCGCTGACATCGCCATCGCCACCCCCAACGGGGAGGCCCTCACCAAGCTGGCCCGGCAGATCATCGACACCGTGGGCATGGGCGCCTCCATCAAGCAGGACGCCGCCGGCATGGAGTCCTTCTACGGCATCCCCGCCGACTGCTTTGAAGAAGCGATAGGCTTCTTCCCCATGATGATCAGCGCGGACACCGTGGTGATCGGCAAGGTGGCCCCCGGCAAGATGGACGCGGCCAAGGAGGCCCTGGAGGCCCAGCGGGCCGCCACCCAGCAGAGCTTCGAGCAGTATCTGCCCGGGCCCCTGGAGGTGGCCAAGAACGGCCAGGTGGTCACCAGCGGCGACTACATCATGCTCATCCTCTCCAGTGACAACGACACCGCCATCGACCTGTTCCAGGCGGGCGTGCAGGGCTGAGCCCTCCCCGCGATACGGCGGGAGACAGAAAAGACAGGGGCGGACATCCAAACGGATGTCCGCCCCTGTCTCAGCCTGTCGAAGAAGTGGTACAACGCTGGAGAAGCAGCGGGGGGATAGTGTGAAAGGGGGGCGGTGAGCCCCCACTTTCGCGTACAGTCGGGAACATTTTGACGCAAGTCAAAATGTCAGACAGCGTGTCAAAAAAGTCCAAATGGACTTTTTTGACACGCTGAGACAGGGGCGGACATCCAAACGGATGTCCGCCCCTGTCTTTTCCATGGTGTGGTCAGACCTGGAACTGCGCCCCCGCGCCGATCCAGCGGATGCGGTCCCCCATGGTCCTCTTCAGTCCCTCGAAGCCGGCGGGCCCGGTACAGTGACAGGTGTAGTAGGTGGTGCCGGGATAGCGGAGCAGGGCGCCGGCGATGGCGTCCAGGGTCTCCTGGGGCACACAGCCGCCGTCCCGGGGGTTGGAGAGGTGGAAACCGCCGATCACCGCGTCCATGGGCCGGCCGGCCAGCTCCACGGCCCGCTCCAGGATGTTCAGGATGCCCCGGTGGGCGCAGCCTGCGATCAGTACGGCGGTGTCCCCCTCCTGGTAGAGCAGGTCCTGCTCGTGGAGGAATGGGTCGGGCCGCAGGTCCTCCGCCGTGCCGGTGAGGAGGGTATTCTGGGTCTGGGGCCGGAGCTTGTCCCCGGGGACCGAGGAGAAGATCGTGAAGCCCCCCTCCAGGACCTGGTCGCCGGTGAGGAGGACCACCCGGGGCTCTCCCCGCAGGGCGGGGTCCAGCCCGATGGGCTCCACCTTCCCGCTGGCGCGCCTGGTGAAATGGGGCTCCAGAGCGGCGGCCTGCATGTATACCTTTGCCCTGGGGCAGGCGTCCAGGAAGGCCCGAAGGCCGCCGCCGTGGTCGTTGTGTCCGTGGGAGAGGACCGCGAAGTCCACGTCCGCCAGGTCCAGGCCCAGCCGCGCGGCGTTCTCCAGGAAGAGGCCGCTGGCGCCGGTGTCGAAGAGCACCTTGTGTCCGGGGGTGGTGAGGTACAGGCTCAGACCGTGCTCGCAGGAAAAGGAAGCGGAAGAGACGCTGTCATCCATCAAGACTGAGATCTGCATCGAAGTTACCTCCTTGGGCGGGGCTGCCGCCACTCGTCACGCCCATTATACCACGGACCGCGCGCACCTTCCACCGGTTTTGGGGCTACCGGGCCCAGTGGGCCACCGCGTCCCGCAGGAAGCGGGCGCAGCCGGGGACGTCCCGGTCGTAGTATGCGGTGAAGCGGGGGTCCGCCACATAGAGCTCCGCCAGCCCTCTGTGCTTGGCCGGGTCGTAGGGCCCTCCCGTAGCGGTGAGCCACTGGCGGTGGAGGGCGGCGATCTCCTGTCCCGCCCCGCTCTCGGGAGAGAGGGCGGACTGCACCGCCGCCTCCAGACGGCGCTGGATCTCGCCGCCCAGCCGGGACCACTCCCGGTACTGGGACTGGGTCAGGCCCATCACGGCGGCGTGGGCCTCGTCTACCGGGGCGTCGCCGTATCGCGCCCGGATCTCCCGGCCGTAGGTGTCCTCGTTCCACGCCACGGCCCGCTGTTTGAATACCTCGAATTTCTGCTCGTCGTTCATGATCTCATCCCTTTCCTGTGCCCGGATGGTGTCCTTCACCGACCGGATCAGGCCGTCGAGCCGGGCCCGCTCCGCCTCCAGCGCGGCCAGGTGGCTGCGCAGGGCGGCCAGGCGGTCGAAGGCGGGGTCGTCCAGGCACGCTTTGATCTGGGAGAGCCCCACCCCCAGGGCCCGGTAATAGAGGATGTCCTGGAGCCGGTCCACCTCCGCCGGGCCGTAGTAGCGGTGACCGCTCTCCGCGGTGCGGCTGGGCTTCAGCAGGCCGATCTGGTCATACCAGCGCAGTGTCCGGGTGGTGGTCCCGGACAGGCGCGCGAGGACTTGGATCGAATATTCCACAGGGCATATCTCCTCCTTGGGCGCATCTTCGGGGCCGCGGCCGGCCGCATCCGGGCCCCTATGGACAGTGTAGCAGTTGACGCAGCGGCAGAGTCAAGAGGGAAGATCCGACCTCTTTCGCCAAAAGGGGATATCTGATATACTGGATGTCCAGCGGGCCGGAGCGGGGGCTCCGGCCGGGCCCGGCCTGCGCGAAAAAAACAAGCACTGTCGCGAGGCGGGCAGGGGGGGAGGTGGAGCATATCACGCCTGCCGACCATTTGAAAGAAAGGAAGCATGACAGAATGAAAGAGATCGATGTGAAACGGGCCGTGGCGGCAGCCCTCCTGTTGGTGGCGGGGCTCCTCTCCTTCTTCGTCGTGGCTGGGATCACCTCCTCCACGGACTTCCATGCGGAGAGCATCGCGGCGCTGGAGGAGAAGCAGACCACCGCCATGGGGCTCACCGCCGCCTCCGCTGCGGCATCCACGGCCCTCACCCTCATCCCGGGGGACGCGGCCAACCCCATCGCGGAGAAGCTGGCGGACCTGAGCGCCTCCTTCCTGGTGGTGCTCTGCGCCATCCTGCTGGAGAAATACCTGCTGACCATGACCTGCTATGTGGCCTTCCAGTGGCTGATCCCGATCCTGTGCGGCCTGGGCATCGCATACCTGTTCCTGGGCTGGACGGGGCTGAAGGTGCTGGCGGTGAAGCTGGCCATCCTCAGCCTGGCCCTGGTGGCGGCGATCCCGACCAGCGTGAAGGTCTCCGCCATGATCGAGGATACCTATCAGGCGTCTATAGAGGCCACCATCGAGAACGCCCAGAACGCCGCCTCGGAGGTGGAGGAGGCCGCCGGGGAAGAGGGGGCCGATGAAGAGGGCTTCCTCTCCGGGCTCCTGGACAAGGTGACCGGCGCGGCCTCCGCTGTCACCGATAAGCTGGGGGACCTGGTGAACGGCTTCATGGAGGCCCTGGCGGTCATGCTGGTCACCACCTGCCTTATCCCGATCCTGGTATTCGTATTCTTCCTGTGGCTGGTGAAGCTGCTGTTTTCCGTAGAGCTGCCGGTGAGCTTTAAAGGAACCTGGCAGGGCGTAAGACATACAGTTTTTACTGGAAGCGGGCATAAAAACGGCGGCGGGCAGTAAAGAAGGCAGCGCCTGACCGCGGCCATTGACATAGCGACAGGGACAAGAAGGCCTGCGGCGATCGCCGCAGGCCTTCTTGTCCTGCTCTCTATGTTTTTTCTGCCTTTACGCCGTCAGGGGCGGGGCTGGATCTCGGCGGCCAGGATCTCCTCCTTGCGGTCCAGCAGCTCAGGCCCCTCCAGGGCGGCGAAGAGCGCGTCGGTCCCCAGCCGGTCGATGGCGGCGCCCAGCCGCTCCTTCTGCCAGGCGTTCTTCCGGAACCAGAGCATGGTCTTCTCCAGCAGGGGGAAGATCTCCTCCCGGCCAACCAGGCGGGGGTAGGGGGTGCCCATGCGGGTGGACTTGCCCCAGGTGCCGCCCACATAGATCTGATAGAGGGTGTCGCTGCCGGTGACCGCGCCGAAGGGGCACTTGGTGGCGCAGACGCCGCAGGTCTTGCACCGGGCGGAGTCGATGGACACCTTGCCCTCCTGAAGGGAGGCGGCCTTCACCGGGCAGCGGGCCTCCACCTGACAGACCTTGCAGCCCCGGCACTTCTCCAGGTCGATGTGGGGGACCCGGTGGCCCTCCACGCCGAAGTCGTTGAGGCTGGGCTTCATGCAGCTGTTGGGGCAGCCGCCCACAGCGATCTTGAACTTGTGGGGGAGGGACACGGAGCCCCAGTCCAGATAATAGCGCTCGTGGAGCTCCCTGCCCAGGGCCTGGGTATCGTAATTGCCGTAGATGCAGGTGGTGCCCTTGCAGGCGGTGACGGGGCGCACCTTGGCCCCGGTGCCGCCGAAGTAGAGATCGTGCGCCGCGGCGAAGGCCACCGCCTCGTCGATCTGCTCGTAGGGGATGCCCACGATCTCAGCGGCGAGGCGGGAGGTGAAGGCGATCTTGCCGTTGCCGAACCGGCGCGCGAGCTCGGCCACGGCGGAGAGGTCCTCCGCGGTGAATACGCTGCCGGCCGGCACGATGCGGCCGGAGAAGCACTCGGTGCCCCGGTTGATCAGGAATCCCATCCCCTTGACGCGGGCGATATCTGCCGGTCTCAATGCCATATAGACCATCCTTTTTCTCTTTTTTCCACCGCCGCGCGGGCGGAGGTGAGGGAGGCCATTATATCTCACTCAGGGGGAAAAGACAAGAAAAATGTAAGACGCATCTCTCTTTCCCACATGGGACAAGGGGACGCTGACGGCGAAGGGAAGAGGCCGGAGCAGAGAAAAATTTCCCGGAAAGGAAAGTTTGTAGGGA
>DWZK01000013.1 GCA_019117605.1 Candidatus Intestinimonas stercoravium
ATCATCAAGCACAAGGAATTCCCCAAGTTCAAGAGCTGGACCATGGACCTGTGCGGCCGTCCCCTGACCATCGAGGTGGGCAAGGTGGCCGAGCTGGCCAACGCCAGCGCCATGGTCAAGTACGGCGACACCACCGTCCTGGTGGCCGTCACCGTGGCCCCCCGCCCCCGGGACGGGGTGGACTTCTTCCCCCTGTCCGTGGACTTTGAGGAGAAGCTGTACGCCGTGGGCCGCATCCCCGGTTCCTTCATGCGCCGGGAGGGCCGCCCCTCTCTGCCCGCCGTGCTGGCCAGCCGCCTGATCGACCGGCCCATGCGCCCCCTGTTCCCCAGCGACTTCCGCAACGACGTGTGCATCACCTGCACCGTTATGAGCGTGGACTACGACTGCTCCCCCGAGGTGGCCGCCATGATCGGCGCCTCCGCCTGCGTGAGCTACTCCGAGATCCCCTTCGCCGGCCCCATCGGCTGCCTGGAGGTGGGCTACTGCGACGGTCAGATCGTGCTGAATCCCAACCAGGAGCAGCGCAAGACCAGCCGCATGGACGTGACCGTGGCCGCCACCCGGGAGAAGGTGGTGATGATCGAGGCCGGGGCCGACGAGATCCCCGATGAGATCATGTACGCCGGCATCGTGAAGGCCCACGAGGAGATCAAAAAGCAGATCGACTTTATCGACCAGATCGTTTCTGAGATTGGCAAGCCCAAGATGGAGTACGAGCACGCCCAGTTCAACCAGGAGCTCTTCGACAAGATCGTGGCTGACTTCATGGACGAGGCCAAGGCCGCCATGGACACCGACGACAAGAACGTGCGCGAGGAGCGCTGGAACGCCATGATCGACCACTGGCACGAGAAGTATCTGGAGGAGTATCCGGATATGGACCAGTATCTGGAGGAGTTCACCTACAAGTTCCAGAAGAAGATCGTCAAGGCCTGGCTGCTGGAGGGCCACCGCGTGGACGGCCGCCAGAAGAACGAGATCCGTCCCCTGGCCGCCGAGGTGGGCGTGCTGCCCCGGGTCCACGGCTCCGGCCTGTTCACCCGCGGCCAGACCCAGGTCCTGTCCGTGTGCACCCTGAACACCCTGGCCGCCTCTCAGAAGCTGGACACCATCTGGGAGGAGACCGAGAAGCGCTATATGCACCACTACAACTTCCCGCCCTACTCCGTGGGCGAGGCCAAGGCACCCCGGTCCACCAACCGCCGGGAGTACGGCCACGGCGCCCTGGCCGAGCGGGCCCTGGTGCCGGTGCTCCCCTCTGTGGACGAGTTCCCCTACGCCATCCGCGTGGTCTCTGAGGTGCTGTCCTCCAACGGCTCCACCTCCCAGGGCTCCATCTGCGGCTCCACCCTGGCCCTCATGGACGCGGGCGTGCCCATCAAGGCCCCTGTGGCCGGCATCTCCTGCGGCCTGATCCAGGACGACGACGGCAGCTTCACCACCTTCATCGACATCCAGGGCGTGGAGGACTTCCACGGCGAGATGGACTTCAAGGTGGCCGGCACCAAGGCGGGCATCACCGCCATCCAGATGGACCTGAAGAACGACGGCCTCACCCACGAGATCATCAAGGAGGCCCTGGACATCACCCGGGACGCCCGGTACGCCATCCTGGACGAGGTGATGCTGCCCTGCATCGCCGCCCCCCGTCCCGAGGTGAGCAAGTACGCCCCCAAGATGATCACCATGAAGATCGACCCCGACAAGATCCGGGAGGTCATCGGCAAGGGCGGCTCCGTCATCCAGAAGATCACCGCCGAGTCCGGCGCCACCGTGGACATCGAGGACGACGGCACCATCCACATCGCCTCCCCCAACGCCGAGGCCTGCGACGCAGCCAAGAAGATGATCGACACCATCGTGTTCGTCCCCCAGGTGGGCGAGCTGTACTACGGCAAGGTGGTGCGCATCCTCCAGTTCGGTGCCTTCGTGGAGCTGGCCCCCGGCAAGGACGGCATGGTCCACATCTCCAAGCTGGCTGACCACCGGGTGGAGAAAGTGGAGGACGTGGTCAACGTGGGCGACATGATCTGGGTCAAGGTCACCGACATCGACGACAAGGGCCGGGTCAACCTGTCCTACCGGGACGCCATCAAGGAGATCAAGGCCAAGAAGGCCGCCGGCGAGAGCGTGAAGTAAGCGTTCCCTTCCATCAAATGACAGACAAAATGCCTCGGGCGTGAGCCCGAGGCATTTTTTGTATTTATGTACGGGGATCAGCCCAGCACACCCAGGTGCTCCAGCAGGATCTTGGTCCCCATGAGGATCAGCACGATACCCCCGGCCAGCTCGGCCCAGGACTTGCCCTTCTCCCCCACGACGCCCCCGGCCTTGACGCCGATGGCGGACAGGACGAAGGTGATGACCCCGATGAGGGCGACGGCGGGGCCGATGGGGACGCTGAGAAACGCGAAGGTGATGCCCACGGTGAGGGCGTCAATGCTGGTGGCCACTGCCAGGGGGAACATGGCCTTTGCCCCGAAGGAGGTCTCCATCTCCTCCTCCTCGGTGCTGTGGGACTCCCGGATCATGTTTATGCCGATGAGCCCCAGGAGCACAAAGGCAATCCAGTGGTCGATGCTGGTGATAAAGGACTGAAACTGCACCCCCAGCAGCCAGCCCAGGAAGGGCATCAGCGCCTGAAAGCCTCCGAACCAGAGCCCCGCCGTCAGGGCGTGTCCCAGCGTCACCCGGCCGGCGGACAGCCCCTTGCACACGGA
>DWZK01000094.1 GCA_019117605.1 Candidatus Intestinimonas stercoravium
CCCCGCCGGGCCACTGGGCCCTGGGTGTGCAAAAATTGCAGCTGCTGCGGTTCCACAACCGCGCCTGGCTTTGCCGAACCGACATGCCTGGTTCAAAACATGGGATACCTCATCCGCCCCCTTCGGGGGCATCTTCCCCTAAAGGGGAAGGCTTTCAAATGGCATCCCCCTGCCTTCCCCTTTAGGGGAAGGTGGCACGCGAAGCGTGACGGATGAGGCGGGAGCCCCAAGGGGCTCCCCTGCGCAAACTGGAAACCGTGCGTTCCTCTGGTAGGGGAGGGGACGACTCCCCTTATCAAGGGGAGATGTCGAGCGCAGCGAGACAGAGGGGATAGGGAATTGCCCCTCCCGCCGTCCTTCGAAAACGATCCAGCTTCTGCTGTAGGGGCGGCCTTTGGCCGCCCGCAATGTTTCCTTGGAACCTCTTTTTCTTCTGACACAAAAAAACAGCCGCCATCCGGCGGCTGTTTTGCGCTTTTACGTTATTCAGCGGAGATCATATAGTAGTACACCGGCTGTCCTCCGGGCAGTAGGTTGACCTCGGCGTTGGGGCAGGCGTCGGTGAACTTCTGGGCGGCCTCCTGGGCCTGTTCCTCAGTCACGTCCTCCCCGTAGAAGATAGAGAGAAACTCGGCGCTCTGGATGTCTTCCGAACGGGCCAGGCGGTCCAGAAGGGCATCCAGGTCCCGGTCGGTGCCGAAGAGCTGGTGCTCCATCAGGGCCAAGTAGTCCCCCTCCTTGATGGCGAAGCCGTCGAAGTCGGAGTCCCGGGCGGCGTAGGTGATCTCGGCGGTGCGCACCCGCTGGGCCGCCTCGGTCATGATCTGGGTGAGCTCTTCCCGCCCGGCGTCCGGGTCCACCGCCAGCATGGCGGCGATGCCCTGGGGCACCGTCTTGGTGGGCAGAACCACCACGGTCTTATCCTCGCACAGGCGGACGCACTGCTCGGCCGCCATGATGATGTTCTTGTTGTTGGGGAGCACATAGACCACGTGGGCGGGGGTGCGGTCGATCTCCCTTAAAATGTCCTCGGTGGAGGGGTTCATGGTCTGTCCCCCGGAGATGATCCCGTCCACGCCCAGGTCCCGGAACACGGCCTCCAGACCCGCGCCGGCGCACACGGCCACATAGCCGTACTCCTTCTCGGGGGCGGCCTTCACCGGCTGGGCCGGTGCGCAGCTCTGGTTCTCCAGCTCCTCCTCCACGGCCTCCAGGTCGTCGGTGCTCTGGACATGCCGCCCGGCGGCCAGGTCCTCCGCCTGGGTGCGCATGTTCTCGATCTTGGCCAGCTCCAGGGTGCCGTACTTCTGGGCCTCGGTGAGGGCGGCCCCGGGGATGTTGGTGTGGACGTGGACCTTGAAGGCCTCGTCGTCCTCGCCGATCACCAGGCTGTCGCCGATGCCGTTGAGGTAGGTGCGGAAGGGCTCCAGATTCACATGGGGGGAGGGCTTCCGGACGATGAACACCGTGTCGAAGGCAAAGGTGATCTCCTCGGCGGACAGGGCGACGAAGTCGGCCTTCTCCTCCTCGGGCTCCTCCTCGCTCAGCTCGGGCATGGGCTTGCCCTGGAGCTGGTCCAGCATGCCCTGGAGGATGATGAGGAAGCCCTTGCCGCCGGCGTCCACCACCCCGGCCTTCTTCAGCACCGGGTTCTGGTTCACCGTGTCCGCCAGAGCGGCCTGCCCCTCCTCAATGGCGGCGGCGAGGACCGCCTCCGCGCAGTTGTCCTCCCGGGCGGTACCGGCGGCCCGGGCGGCCGCCATGCGGGAGACGGTGAGGATGGTGCCCTCGGCGGGCTTCATCACCGCCTTATAGGCGGCGGCCACGCCGAAGTCCAGGGCGATGGCCAGGTCCCGGCCGTCCATGGTCTCCCGGTCCTTGATGGCCTTGGCGAAGCCCCGGAACAGCAGGGACAAAATAACGCCCGAGTTCCCCCGGGCCCCCCGCAGCAGAGCGGAGGCGGTGGCCTGGGCGGCCTGCCCCACGGTGTCGTAGGATTTTTTCTTCATCTCCCCCGCGGCGGCGGCGATGGTCAGGCTCATATTGGTGCCCGTGTCGCCGTCCGGGACGGGGAACACGTTCAGGTCGTTGACCTGCTGCTTTTCCACAGAGATAGCGGCGGCGGCGTGGATGACCATCTGCTGAAAGGCCGCCGCGTCAATGGTTTGTCTCATATCGGCCCAGTTCCTTTCTACAGTGTCCGTCAAAACCGCATGGAGTCCACGCAGACGTCCACAGATTTTACCTCCACGCCGGTGGTCTTGCTGACCACATAGCGCACTTCGCTCATGATGGACCGGCATACCGCCATCAGATTGACCCCGTTTTCCACGATGATATGCAGTTCGATGGAGACGGTGCCGTCCTCGTTGTAATATACCTTCACGCCCTTGGCCATGGACTCCCGCTTGAGCAGGTGGACCAGCCCGTCCGTCTTGGACCGGACGGCCATGCCCTTGACGCCGTAGCAGTTGGTGGCGGCGCTGCCGGTGACGGCGGTGAAGACCTCGCTGCTGATGCGGATCTCCCCTAAGTCGTTTTGCAGTTTCATAAGCCGTT
>DWZK01000095.1 GCA_019117605.1 Candidatus Intestinimonas stercoravium
CCGGCGATCTCACTTCCCCGGCGGGAGCAGATCCCGCCTGCGGCAAGATCCCGCTCCGCGGGACCTTGGGCGCGGCTCCCGCCGCGTGGCCTGCTGCCGCAGGCCCCCCGTGACGCCTCCTCCCATCCTCCTCTCCTGAAAGGCGGTGCTCCCCCATGCTCTGCAAGCTCCTCTCCTTGGGCCTCCACGGCGTCACGGGGTATCTGGTGTCGGCGGAATGCGACCTCTCCAACGGCCTGCCCGCCTTCGACGTGGTGGGCCTGCCCGACGCGGCGGTGAAAGAGGCCCGGGAGCGGGTCCGCTCCGCCGCCCGCAACAGCGGCTTTTCCTTTCCCGTCTCCCGGATCACGGTGAACCTGGCCCCCGCCGGGCTGCGGAAGGCGGGCACGGTCTACGACCTGCCCATGCTGGTGGGCATCCTCTGCGCCGGGCGGCAGCTGCCGCCCCCGGAGGAGGGGGCGGCCTTCGTGGGGGAGCTGTCCCTGTCCGGGGAGGTGCGGCCGGTGGCGGGGATGCTGCCCATGGCCCTGGCCGCCCGGGCGGCGGGGCTGCGCAGCCTCTACGTCCCCGCCGCCTCCGCCGCCGAGGCCACCCTGGCCGGGGGGCTCACGGTGTACCCGGTGGAAAATGTCGCCCAGCTCTCCGCCCACCTGCGGGGGGAGGCCCCGATCGCCCCGGAGCCTCCCTGGGCTCCCCCGGCGGGGGAGGGGAGGGGCCCCGACTTCGCCGACGTGAAGGGCCAGGAGCCGGTGAAGCGGGCCCTGGAGATCGCCGCCGCCGGGGGGCACAACATCGCCATGGTGGGCCCGCCCGGCTCGGGCAAGTCCATGCTGGCCCGGCGGCTGCCCTCCATCCTCCCGGACCTCACCCGGCGGGAGGCCCTGGAGGCCACCCAGATCCACTCGGTGCTGGGCCTCACCAGCCGGGAGGAGCCCCTCCTGACCCGGCGGCCCTTCCGCTCCCCCCACCACACCATCTCCCTCATGGGCCTGGCGGGGGGCGGCTCCCCGCCCCGGCCCGGGGAGATCTCCCTGGCCCACAACGGGGTGCTCTTCCTGGACGAGCTGCCCGAGTTCGCCAAGGAGACCCTGGAGGTCCTGCGCCAGCCCCTGGAGGAGGGGCGCGTCCAGATCTCCCGGGTATCCGGCACCGAGGTCTTCCCCAGCCGCTTCATGCTGGTGTGCGCCATGAACCCCTGCAAGTGCGGCTGGTACGGCCACCCCTCCGGCCGGTGCCGGTGCACCGAGGCGGAGGTGAAGCGGTACCTGGGCCGCCTGTCCGGGCCCCTGCTGGACCGGATCGACCTCTATGTGGAGGTGCCGCCCCTGGAGTTCTCCGAGCTCTCCGCCCGGCCGGCGGGGGAGCCCTCCGCCGCCATCAAGGCCCGGGTGGACGCCGCCCGGCAGGTCCAGACCGCCCGCTTCGGCCCCCAGGGCCCCGACTGCAACGCCCACATGGGCCCCAAGGAGCTCCAGACCTGCTGCGCCCTGGACAGCCAGTGCCAAGCGCTGATGCAGGGGGCCTACGACCGGATGGGCCTCACCGCCCGGAGCTACGACCGGATCCTGCGGGTGGCCCGGACCATCGCCGACCTGGAGGGGGCGGAGGCGATCCAGGTCCCCCACCTGGCGGAGGCCCTCCAGTACCGGGAGAGCCCCTATCTCCGCCGGTAGGAGCAGAGCCGGGAGGGGGCCGTGAAAAAAGAGAGAGGAAGGGAAGAGGACCATGAAGATCGAAGGACATCCCAAGGAGCTGGCCGCCATGGAGGCCTTCCACCGGGGCGACCGGGCCGAGGGCCTGCGGCTCCAGGAGGAGTTCGCCGCCGCTTTCCGGGCGGAGTACCGGGACAAGGACCACTGCCCCTGCAAGAAGGCCTGCCGCTACCACGGCAACTGCAAAGAGTGCGTGGCCATCCACCGGGCCCACCAGGAGCATGTGCCCAACTGTATGCGCCCCATGCTCAACCGGAAGTTCAAGCTCCTCTCCGCCCTCACCGAGCACACCCTCCACGACGAGATCCAGCCCCCTAAGGAGGTCCTGCGGAGGGATGCGCAGGAGAGGGCCCGATGACAGAGGAAAGCCCTTCCCCGGCACCGATAGCGCCGGGGAAGGGCTTTTTATAATATGCGGGATATCCGGGCCGTCATCGGCCGCCCAGCAGGCTTCGCTTGATCTTCCCCAGTCCCCGTTGCAGAAGAGAGGGCTTGTTGGAGGGCTGAGGCCGGGGCAGGAGCTCGTCCACCAGAGCCTGGAAGTCCTCCTCCTCATACCGGTCCATGAACGCCTCGCGGCCTGCGGGCAGAGCGGAGGAGCGCAGGGCGGAGGGGTTTTCTCTGAGGGCCTGGGGAAGAAGTACTTCCCGACAGGTCATCTGGGGCTGGATCTGCTCCCACAGCCGCCGGGCCTTGTCCGAGTGGATCAGCACCAGGGAGCTGCCCATCCCATCGTCGAAGCCGGGCAACTGGTCCCAGATCCCCCAGTAGTCCCCCAATGTGAAGTCGCAGGGCCGCTCTATCCCCTTGAAGGGACAGCGGTAACAGGAGGGACGCAGGCACAAGTCTCCCACGAAGCACCGCAGATAGGGGTCCTGGCCGTTGCGCACGGAGTAGGAGGCTCCCCCCTCGTAGTCGAAACGGATAGAGTAGCCTGGCCAGCCGGTCTCCTTGCTCCGCAGGTCGATCGCCACAGGCTGCGCGCCCCCTGCGTCCTGTTCCCGGCGATAGCTGATGTACCGCTGCCACACCCGGGGAGAGGGGGCCCCGTGGCAGATCGTGTCTACCAGCAGCAGCCCATCATAAGGGCGCCCCAGAAAGGTCCGCAGCCCCTCGGTCTGGCAGGGCGTCCCGGTGAAGAGGACCTGTTCGCCCCCCTCCAGCAGCTCCTTGACCTGCCGGAAGCAGCCCCCCAGGTCGCTCTGGGCGTATTTCGCCTTCCGCAGTGCTTCCAGCTCCTCCAGGCTGGATGCCCTGCGGTGGATCACCGCGAAGTCCCGGCCATAGGCCGCCCCGAACACGCTTCCCCCCTGTGTCAGCACCCACCGGGCCAAAAGGGAGAAGATGCCGCCGGAGCTGCTGGCCAAGCGGGCCGCCCTATCCTGGTTGGCCGCAGCGTAAGCCGTGGTGCCGCCCTCTGCCGGCGCTCCAGGCTGGAGCACCGGACAGGCATCCCGGCAGCTGCCGCACTCGATGCAGGTCTCTACCACCGAGGGGCGGAGGAAGCCCTCCTCATCTGGGACCATGGTGATGCTGTTCTGGGGACAGCTGGCCGCACAGGCTCCGCAGCCTGTGCAGCGCTCTCGATCACATAAGGTCATCCATCTCCGCCTCCTCGCGATAGCCGCCGGAGCACCTTCCGTACCGGCCCTTTGATCAGCTCCCGCTCATAGTTGTTCATCATGAAGCGGTAGGCCAGCGGGATATACATCAGGGTATACGCCACCGCCAGGCCCAGGAACACCAGCCAGCTCTCCACCTGGATGTGGTCCAGGAGGACCCACCAGGCCCCGCCCATGAGGAACATCACCGGGCTCATCCGCAGGATGTTCCGCCAAAACAGGGGGATATCCAGGCCGATGGCCTTATAATAGTAGATATTGATGATGATGATGTTCCCCAGCACATAGGCCAGGCAGGTGGCCATAGCCGCGCCGATGATGCCGTAGTCCTCCACCCACCAAAAGGTGAGCACGATGTTGAGCAAAGCCACGCACAGATAGACCACCGAGCGGAACTGGTGTTTGTTGAGCGCGTAGAGGATATTGAGCCCGGTGTTCTGGATCAGCGGCACCGTCACCGGCAGCATGGTGAGCAGGGCCACATAATAGGACGCCTCATAGCCCGGTCCCGCCCAGAGGGCGATGAACTGCCGCCCAAAGGCCACGAAGGCAGATACCACGAAGGATACCAGAAGGAACTGGAGGCGCCCGACTTTGATGAAGATCTCGGTGAACCGCTCCCTCGGCGCGTCCTTTACTGCCATATCGGTGAGCCGGGGCACTAGAAGGCCGCTGATAGCAGTGGAAAGATTCGTCACATAGGTATTGAACGTAGCGCCAATGTTATATACCGCCGTAGCCGTCGTACCGATAGCCCAGCCGATGATCAGCTTGTCGGTGGACCAATAGAGGATGTCCACCATGCTGGCCAGGAACACAAAGGAGGAGAACTTCAGGATCTCCCGGAGCAGCCCCGGCTCCGTCCTATGGAAACTGGGGCGGATCTTCAACTTCCGAAGGGCGTACCACGTGTAGATCCCATAGGTGAGGAAATTCATCGCCGTAGAGGAGAGGACCAACCCCACCGACCCAAAGCCGCAGAACAGAAGGGCCAGATTCAGCAGGGGAGAGGCCACAGTGGAGAGGATCCCTATCAGCTTATTGACTACATATTTCTCATGGGCGATCACGATGGAGCTGAACACACTGAAAGGGAGGAAGAGCGCGGTGTTGATAGTCATAAGGACCACCAGCACCCGCAGGGTCTCCAGCTCCTCCGACGTGAGGGAACGGCCATATAGCTCGATATTGGCGGCGAACAGGAAGCCAGCTGTCAATATCAGGCAGCAGATGGTGCCGTAGATCTTTACGAAGAGGCCCGCTACCCGCTCTTCCTGCTCCCGGTCTCCTGCCGCCCGGTATTTGGCCAGATAGCGCACGATAGTACCGCCGATCCCGAAGTTGAGCAGACCGATGTATCCCATGATGGAGTTGGCGATGCCGTACAAGCCGTATTCCGCCTGCCCCAGCATCCGCAGCATGATGGGCGTGTAGATGAACGGGATGATGTTTCCGATCAGCAGGTTGAGATAGGAGAGGAGAGCTCCCGATTTCAGTTGGTCCCTCATCAGCGCTCCACCAGCCCCTTGAGCATCTTCACCGCCGCAGTGGCCGGGACCAGATAGTCCGGCAGCCGCTCCTGGAGCTGCCGGTGGATCGTCTCCCTCTTGTCGTAGAGGGGCCGGAAGGCAGACGTGAGCTGGTCTGGCTGGGAGAGCCCCTGCACCGGGAGGACATAGCCCTCCTCCGTGCCGAAGAGGTCCCGGGCGATGCCCCGGGCCTTCACGGAATAGCCCACCGCCAAAGTAGGGACTCCGGTGGAGTAGGCGGCGATGGTAGCGTGGGTCCGGGCCCCCACGAAAAAGCTGCACCGGGATATGATGTATTTGAGTTCAGGGGCGGTGTGGTCCTCTACCAGCACTAACCGGGGATCTCGTCCCAGGTCTTCCCAGAGCTGGCGCAGTACCGTTCGGTCATCGTTGGATCCCCATACCACATGGGGGATGAGCGCCACTGCCGCGTCGGTCTCCTTCAGGATATACTGGATCAGATGCTTATAGTTCTCATAAGCAGCACCCTGCTCTGTCTCGCACTTGAGGATATGGGGGCTGGCGTTGACCCCGATGACCGTCCCCTCCATCAGGCGCCGGTCGAGCTCACAGCTCTGTCCCGCCATGAAAAATGCCGGGTCCGGTGACAAGATCGCGTGCTCTTGCACCTCCTTCACCGCCGTATAAGTGATGCTCTCTCGCGCCGCTACCATGCAGTAGTGGCCTAGGTCCTTCGCCAGCTCTCCCTGGATGGATGCCGGCTCTACAGAGCACCCCCACAGGACCGTGGGGATCCCCGCCTTCCGGTAAGCTCGGTTCAGCCAGCCATATATCTCCGTGCCGTCGTAGCAGTAATTGTCTCCCCCTACAGAGAGCGCCATGTCTATCTGCCCTCTGGCCCGCAGGATGCCCGGCCAGTAGGCCAGCCCGTCCATCTCCAGATAGTCTTTTTTCAGCTTCATGTCCAAATAGGCCCGCAGGAATCGGAGGTCCCTGGATGGGGATCGTCGGGCGGGTATTATCTCCGCAAGATCTCCCAATCCGTATGTCTGATCCTCTTCCACGGCCGTGGAATAGATGGTATAGCTCTGTTCTTCCCCCAAGAGAGCGGTCGTGCCACGGACGATCGCCTCACAGCCGTGGTTCCCGCTCCCGCCGTTCCCGTATAACAGGATCCGCATCTCTCATCCCCTCCTTAGAGGTCGTATCCGATCCCGTCCTCGAGATCTTTTCTCATCTGCTCTTTTTCTTCCTCAGTCTTCTCGCTCCAGAGGGTGTGATAGACCGGCCGTGTCTCCATCTGCCGGCGATGCCGCTCCACGAAGTCGTCATAGCTCCCGATGACCCGCGCCGGGTTCCCCGCCGCCACAGAGTTATCCGGGATATCCCGCGAGACCACAGACCCGGCCCCCACGATCACCCGGCTTCCGATGCGGGTGTTGGGCAGGATGATGCTCCCCTGCCCAACGAACACCTTGTCCCCGATGATGACGCGCCCTACCTTGCTCACGCCCAGGGGGATCTGGGTGCTGGCGTCATGGGCCAGCACCCGTACCCCGGTCAGGGTCACATCGTTCCCGATAGAGATCAAAAATCCATGTCCGAAGTCTATCAGAGAGTTCAAGATGCTCACGTTCTCACCGATCTGTACCCCTCGGGAGCGGAGGTATTCGACGCTGTTATAGTCGATATGTTTCTTCAGGCCCAATTTGATCAGTACTCGGTTCAAAAATGAGGTCTCTCTCATCTGTCTCCCCCTAACAGTCTGTCGATCTGCTCCATGACCTGCTCCGGCAAGAATTGCCGGGGGCAGTGGGTGTTCTTCTTGATACGGGCGTACAGCTCCGGATCTGTGAGCATCTGTTCCACCTTCTCCGCCAGAGAGCTGGGGTCCTGCTCGGTCAGGACGCCGTTCACCCCGTCCTGGATGAACTCACAGGGGCCCAGGGAACGGGTCACCACGCATGGAACGCCCAGGGCCATGGCCTCCAGGACCACCAGGCCCTGGGACTCTACATAGGAAGGGTGGACGAACAGGTCTGCCTGTCCCAGATAAGGATAGGGATCCGGCTGGTTCCCTTCAAAGCAGACCACATCGGTGATACCAGCGGCCTCCGCCTCTTGTCGCAGCAGCACTTCCGAGGCCCCGCCGCCCACGATATGCCATTGGAAGCTCAGGCCGATATCTTTCAGTCTCTGGACTGCCGGGAACACGTTCTCCACATGCTTTTCCGGGGAAAGGCGGCAGAGCGTGACCAGGTGCAGGAGCCCGGGCTCTACTGTGTAGGGATGGCCCCTTTTGGCCTTGCGCCGGATGACCTCCACGTCCACCATATTGGGGATGACCTCCAGCCGGTCCTCCAGCGCAGGGAATGTTTCCGCCAACATCCTGCGGCAAGCCTCGGATACCACCACCACTTGGTCACAGACCGATGCACACTCCGGATACCCCCGGTCTACATTGATAGCTCCGTGGTGCCACCAGGTGAGCCTGCGCGTTCCCTTGGCTGCAAAGGCTGCGACCTGGGTACAGACCCCCGGGCGGAAGCCGATCACGCAGTCATACTGCCTATCTCCGGTGAGGAGCTTCCCCGCCAGCCGGATCCATCTCTGGCCGAATAGCTTCATCACCAAAAGGATGAGACGTATACGGAACGCGGTCCAGTTCCCCTTTTGGATACAGCGCAGCAGGCTCTGTACCGGAGAGCCGTATGTATCCTCCAGGCTGTTCACATAGATATGGACCTGCTCCGGTATCTCTGAGCCGTAGTCTCCTATCCGCTCCAGGAGCAGCAGATCCACTTCATATGTGGAGTAATCCAGATGTCGGAGGATATCCAAAAGGGACTTCTCCACACCACCCGCATCCATATGTCCATTGATAAAAAGCAGTTTCTTCATGCTCTACTGTTGCCTCGCCTGCATATACCGTCTGGCCAGTCTCAAAAGAGGAAGTGCCCGCAACCGGTATAGATAGGTCATCACCTTGAGCTTCCAACTGATCTCCAGTTCTGAGATAGAGATGCGTCCCATCATCTGCCGGACGGAGGGGTGATCCAGGACTTCTCTGATGCGCTTACCTCGCTCCCGCTCAGGCAGGTCTGCTCCCTGGATCTCTCCCATGGCCAGATACACGAAGAACAGCAGACACCGATCGATCTGGGGCCTGAAGTCAAAATCCCGTTTTCTCTCAAAGGAGCGAGCGATGCGGTCGTGGAGATCCAGCAACATGGGCCATTTGTTCCGATAGGTCGTGTGGGTCACAGAATCCGGATTTTGCCGGTAGTGGTAAGGCGCCCAACCCTTTTGATAGTATATCTTCTCCGCCGCGTAGCCCACCTCTGCCCCGAAGAGCAGATCCTCCGAAAAGCGGATCCCATGCGGGTATCGGATGTGCTCCCTTTCCACCAGAGATCTTCGGATAAGTAGGAGGCAATTGGAGATGGTCACCGGGTACTCCACCGAAGCCGTCATCAGCAGCTGTGGAAAGTATACCTCCTCCATCCTGGCTCGGTCGTAGTATCCGCCGGGCAGGCTGTGGCTGTAGAGCTCCCGCCGGTCCGGCCATTCTTTACAACAGTCGCAGATCACTAGATCGCACATATGGGTGTGGGCAGTCTCCATCATCTTTTCGTACATATCTCCGTCGATATAGTCATCGCTGTCTACGAAGGTGATATACTCCCCGCCGGCCGCTTCGATCCCTCGGTCCCGTGCGGCCGCAGCTCCGGCGTTCTCTTGATGGATCACCTTCACCCGTCCGTCTTGCCGGGCGAGCTGATCGCACAGAGCCGGGCTGCCGTCGGGAGACCCATCATCTACCAGGATGAGCTCCAGGTCGGAGAAGCTCTGCCCCAATATGCTCTCTACGCAGGCTGATAGATACTGTTCCGCCTTATATACCGGTACGATCACGCTGAGCTGCGGCATCCCTTGTCACTCCTCTATCAGCGGATATAAAGCTCTCCTGCCCTTTTTCATATGTTGGAGCTAGATATAGCCGCTCGCCCTTTAGGCTAACTTATAGATCAATTTTCGGATCCACTTCGTCTTTTTATACCGCCTCATATCTTCTTCGACCGTCTCCATGATCTTTTCCGTATCATCCGCATATAAGAGCTGGACGTTCCTATATTGGGATCTCTCGATCGCGGTGTTCT
>DWZK01000096.1 GCA_019117605.1 Candidatus Intestinimonas stercoravium
GCGGGTGAGATCCCAGGGGTTTTTCGCCGGACCGTAACAGGAGGTCTCACAGGTGGAGCCCATGGCGAACTCGTCCAGGTTCAGCTTGCCCATGGACACCGCCCCGGCGGCGGTCAGGCGCTCCACGGCGGTGGCGTCGTAGCAGGGGGTGAAGTCCCCCAGGATTTTGGAGGCGCAGGTGGTGCGCATTCCCCTGGTGCAGAGGTTGTCCTTGCAGGCCATGGGCACCCCGGCCAGGGGGGAGAGCGCCTCTCCGGCTGCCAGGCGGCGCTCCACCGCCTCCGCCTGCTCCAGCACCGCTTTCTCGTCCAGGGTGGTGATGAAGGCGTTGTTCCGGGGCTGCTCCCCGGCCATCCGGTCCAGGGCGGCCCGGGCCGCCTCCCGGGGAGAGACCTCCCCCCGCCGGATCATGCCGCCCAGCTCCAGGGCGGTCAGCGTACACAGTTCCATCTCTCTCCCCCCTCACTCCACTGTTTTGGGCACCAGGAACGCCTCTTCATCGGGCACCGGCGCGTTCCGCAGCAGCTCCGCCCGGTCCATGGAGGGCTCCACCACGTCGGGCCGGAGCACGTTCTTGAGGGGGAAGACGTGGCTCATGGGCTCCAGGCCGGCGGTGTCCAGGCTGTTGAGCACGTCCATATGCTCCAGGATCCGCTCCAGCTCCCTGGTCATGGCGGCCTTCTCCGTCTCCGGCAGCTCCAGCCGGGAGAGCTTGGCGATATGTTCCACCATCGCTTCGTCGATCTTCATCTCTTCTGCCTCCTCTGTATGGTCACGGCTCCAGCCGGCTCAGGTCCCGGGGGAACAGGCTGGCATACCGCACGTTGTCCAGCCCGCACAGCTGCATGGTCAGCCGCTCCAGGCCGATGCCCAGCCCGCCGTGGGGGGGCATGCCGTGCTTGTGGATCATGAGGTAGCTCTCGAACTCCGCCGGGTCCATGCCCCGGGCGAGCATCTTCTCCACCTGCCGGTCATAGTCGTGGATGCGCTGTCCGCCGGTGGTGACCTCCAGCCCCCGGAAGAGCAGGTCGAAGGAGAGGGTATACCGGGGGTCCTCCGGGTCGTCCATGGCGTAGAAGGGCCGCTTCTTGCTTGGGTAGTGGGTGACGAAGACGAAGTCGCTGCCCCACTCCTCCCTGGCGTACCGGCCGATGGCGTGCTCCTCCTCCGGCTCCAGGTCGTAGGGGTCCCGGATCTTGTAGCCGTACTTCTCCGCCGCCAGGCGCTTGGCCTCGTCGAAGCGGACGCAGGGGATCCGGCTCGCGTCGGGGATCTCGACCCCCAGCCGGGCCGCATCCTCCCCGTACTCCCGCCGCAGCAGGTCCATGGCGTACTGGAGATACCCGGTCTCCACCTCCATCACGTCCCGGAAGGAGCGGATGAAGCCCATCTCCATGTCCATGGAGGTGTACTCGTTGAGGTGCCGGGCAGTGGAGTGCTTCTCCGCCCGGAACACGGGAGCCACTTCGAACACCCGCTCGAACGCCCCCACCATGGTCTGCTTATAGAACTGGGGGGACTGGGCCAGGAATGCCTTCCGGCCGAAGTAGTCCAGCCGGAAGATGTTGGATCCCCCCTCCGCCCCGGCGTGCACGATCTTGGGGGTGTGGATCTCGGTGAACCCCCGGCTCTGGAGGTGCTCCCGGAAGGCTCTGCCCAGGCACTCCTGGAGCTTGAACACGCTCCGCTCCCGGAGGTGGCGCAGCACCACCGGCCGCAGGCCCAGCTCGGTGTCCAGGCTCACGTTCAGCTTGGCCTTGGGCACGGGCACCGGCATGGGGGCCGCCGGCCGGGAGAGCACCTCCACCCGCTCCGCCGCCAGCTCCGTCCCGCCGGGGGCCCGGGGCTCGTCCCGGAGGGTCCCCGCCACGGTCACCGCCGCCTCCTCGGGGACATCGCTCAGGTCCAGCCCCGCACAGGTACACTGGAGCAGCCCGTCCCGCATCCGCAGCTTCAGGAAGGTCAGCCCGCCCCCCATCTCCCGCTTGGCGTGGACCATACCATGGACCTGGACGGTCCGGTTCCGATGGCCGCCCTCCATGATGTCCTTCCGCTCCAGCTCCTGGTCCTCTTTGGGTCCTGTCAGAAATTCCATACCGTTCACGTCCTTTCTCCGTCTTCGGCTGTGGTATGCCCGCCTGAAAAAACAAAAAGTCCCGAAACTGCGTGACGCAGCTTCGGGACGGAATGATCCGCGGTACCACCCTGTGATTGCCGTCTCGCCCTTGAGGCGGCCTCTCAGCTCCCTTAACGCGGGAAACGTGGAGCCCTCCCCCGCCTGCGGCGGGCTCGAACCCCCGGCTCATAGAGCGTTGCGCCTCCCCATCCTGCCGGACCGGGCTCTCAGTCGGTGACCCGGATTCTCTGGCGGCCCTCACGGGGGGCGGTCTCTTTCATCGCCTTTGTTGTGGGTAGTATATGCGCTTTTCAAGAAAATGTCAACCGTCAATTTGGTCAAACCGCAGGCTTCCAGTCCCCCCTCCGTTTGTGGTATACTGGTGATACTTTAGAGAAATGAGGGATCCTATATGCTGGATTGGTCTGGATTGGAGACCGCCTGCCGCTCCTGTCGAAAGTGCGCCCTGGCCGAGACGCGGCACAACGTGGTGTTCGGCGAGGGGGCCCGGGACGCCGAGGTCATGTTCATCGGCGAGGGCCCGGGAGAACAGGAGGACCTGACCGGCCGCCCCTTCGTGGGCCGGGCGGGGCAGTTCCTGGACGAGATGCTCTCCATCATCGACCTGGACCGCTCCCAATATTTCATCGGCAACATGGTCAAGTGCCGCCCCCCCAAGAACCGGGACCCGCTCAATGTGGAGATGGACGCCTGCATCGGCTATCTCCGCAACCAGGTGGCCCTCATCCGGCCCAAGATCATCGTCTGCCTGGGCCGGATCGCCGCCATGCGGCTCATCCGGGAGGACTTCAAGATCACCAAGGAGCACGGCCTCTGGTCCGAGAAGGCGGGCACCTGGATGATGGCCATGTACCACCCCTCCGCCCTCCTCCGGGACCCCCGGAAGCGGCCGGAGGCCTTCGAGGATCTGAAGAAGCTCCAGGCCAAGATCCGGGAGGTATGCACCCATACCTATCCCGGCCAGAGCTGACGGTATGCGGGAACGCTCCCCGGGACGCCATGGGCGTCCCGGGGAGCGTCGTTTTTCTCACATCAGAGGCGCGAATACGCGGAGCACCGCCCGGAGGGCCTTCCGCCACCAGGGCAGGGCCCGGGCCTGCTCCAGGGTGATCTCCTGGCACAGCTCCAGCGTCTCTAGAAAATCCGCCTTGATGTCCCGGATGCTGGGAGCGCCGCACAGCCACACGCCGTTCTCGAAGTGGAGGAACAGGCTCCGGTAGTCCAGGTTGATGGTGCCCACCGTGCCGTAGAGGTCGTCCACCGCGAAGTTCTTGGCATGGACGAAGCCGGGGGTGTACTCGTAGATCCGCACGCCCGCCTCCAGCAGGGGCTGGTAGTGGGCCCGGGTCAGCTCGAAGACTACCTTCTTATCCGGGATGTGGGGGGTCACGATCCGCACGTCCACCCCGGACTTGGCCGCCATGCACAGGGCGGTGTTCATGTTGTCGTCCACGATCAGATAGGGGGTGGTACAGTAGACGTACCGCTTGGCCCGGCAGATCATGTTGAGGTAGACCGTCTGGCCCACCGCCTCCAGGTCCAGGGGGTTGTCCGTATAGGGCTGCACATAGCCGCCCCCGCTGTAGTCCTTCCGCTCTTTGGGGCGGAAGGCGTCATAGCAGCCGCCGTCCGTCTCCCGGACATAGTTCCACATGGTGAGGAACATGACGGTCATGCTCCAGGCCGCATCTCCCCGGACCAGGATGGCGCTGTCCTTCCAGTGGCCGAAGCGGACCTTTTCGTTGATATACTCATCGGCCAGGTTGATGCCGCCGGTGAAGGCCACCTCTCCGTCGATGGCCAGTATCTTCCTGTGGTCCCGGTTGTTGAGGCGCAGGGACAGGACGGGCACCAGGCGGTTAAAGGCGCAGCACTTGATCCCGGTCCGCCGCTCCAGCTCCCGGTCATAGTCCCGCGGGAGGGTGAAGATCGCCCCCACGTCGTCGTACATCACCCGCACATCCACCCCCTCCTGGACCTTGTCCTTGAGGATGTCCAGGATGGTGTCCCACATGATGCCGTCCTCGATGATGAAGTACTCCACGAAGATATACCGCTTCGCCTTCCTGAGCTCCTCCACCATCCGGGCGAAACAGAGCTCCCCCAGCGGGTAGTACTCTGTCTCCGTATTTTCATAGACGGGGCAGCGGGCCTGGCGCTCCAGATACCGGGCCTGGGCCACCGCGTCCTCTCCCAGGGGCTCCAGGGCCTCGGCCCGGAGGTCCGGCCCCAGCACCGCGCGCATCTGCCGGTCCACGATCTCCATCTTCCGGCGGGTCCGGCGGCTGAGGCGATTGCCGCCGAACATCAGGTAGAAGAGCCCGCCGAAGATCGGGAAGAGCAGGATGGGCACGATCCACGCGATCTTATAGCCCGGGTCGCTCTGCCGCCCGACGATCCAGAACACGGCGAACACGCTCAGGGCCGTGCAGAAGACATAGATGGGGAGGAAGTAGGTGTTGAAGCCCAGGAGCATGACCACCAGGACCACGACCTGGATGAAGATGAAGATCCCCACCATCACGCCCCTGTGGAAGAGCAGGGAGACCATTTTTTTCATACGAGACCTCTTCTCTTATCTCACGACTACGTTTTCCTTCCCCAGCAGCTCCTCCAGCTCTCCTGTGAGGGCCGGGTGGATGACGCAGGGAGTGCTCAGCCTTTTCTTCGTGTCGGAGAAATAGCACACCGCCTGTTCCTCCCCCGGGAACATCATGAAGACCCGCCGGATCTTCTCGAACTGGGGACTGTGGACGCTCTCCAGCCGGACATAGAGCCTGCGGCCCTTGGGGGGCGGCGGAGCCGTCCCCTCCCCCTCTCCCTCGCTCTGGAGCGGCCGCAGTGTGTCCACCAGGAGCTGGGGCGCCTTCTCGTCCCGGACGGAGAGCCGCCCCTGGACCAGGAGCGGGGCGCCCTCCCGGATATAGCTGCCGCTCTCCCCCAGCGTCCGGGCGAACACCAGCAGTTCCATGGAGCCGGTGTCATCCTCCAGGGTCACATAGGCCATGAGGGTGTTGTTCTTGGTGGTCTTGGTCCTGGCCGCCTCCACCACGCCTGCCACCACCACCCGCTGCTCGTCCCGGTAGGTCTGGGGGCCGCTCTCCCGGGCAAAGTCCGCCAGGATCGCCCCGATGGGAGCCGCCTTGGCGCGCCGGACCAGATCCCGGTATTCGTCCATGGGGTGGCCGCTGAGGTAGAGGCCGGTGGTCTCCTTCTCCATGGCCATGAGCTCCCGGCGTGTGAACTCGGGGATGTCGGGCAGGGCCATCTCCAGGCCCTGGTCCGGCTCGTCCGGTCCGCCGCCGAAGAGGTCGAACTGGCCCTCCAGGTTCTTCCGCCGCTGCTGGGCGATGGCGTCCATCACCTGGCCGCAGGCGCCCAGGAGCTGCGAGCGCTTGTAGCCCAGACTGTCGAAGGCCCCGCACTTGATGAGGCTCTCCACCACCCGGCGGTTCAGGTCCGCCCCGGTGAGCCGCTGGCAGAAGTCGGGGAAGGAGGTGAAGGGGCCGTTGGCCGCCCGCTCCGCCAGCAGGCCGTTGATGAAGCCCCGGCCCACGCCCTTCACCGCCACCAGGCCGAAGCGCAGGTCCTCCCCCGCCACGGTGAAATCCGCGTCCGACTGGTTGATGTCCGGGGGCAGGAGGCGGATCCCGTTGTCCCGGCACTCGCCGATATACTCCGCCACCTTCTCCTGGTAGTCCAGCACCGAGGTGAGGAGGGCCGCCATATACTCCCGCATGTGGTGGCACTTGAACCAGGCGGTCTGATAGCACACCACCGCGTAGGACACGGCGTGGGCCTTGTTGAAGGCGTAGTTGGCGAAGTCGTAGATCTCGTCGTAGATGTCCTCCGCCGCCTGCTCGGGCACCCCGTTGGCGATGCAGCCGGGGATGCCCCGCTCCGGGTCCCCGTGGACGAAGGCCTTCCGCTCCCGCTCGATGTCCTTGACCTTCTTCTTGCTCATGGCCCGGCGCACCATGTCCGCCTGGCCCAGGGAATAGCCGCCCAGGCGGCGAAAGATCTCGATGACCTGCTCCTGATAGACGATGCAGCCGTAAGTCACCGACAGGATGGGCTCCAGGGAGGGGTGCTTGTACCGGATGAGCCTGGGGTCGTGCTTGCAGGCGATGAAGCGGGGGATGGAGTCCATGGGCCCGGGGCGGTAGAGGGCGATGATGGCGGTGATGTCCTCGATGTTCTGGGGCTTGAGGCCCACGCAGACCCCGGTCATGCCGGGGGACTCCATCTGGAACACACCGGAGGTCTTCCCCTCGGAGAGCATCCGGAACACCTCGGGGTCGTCATCGGGGATGGCGTGGAGGTCGAAGGACGGGTCCTTCTTCCGCACCAGCCTCACCGCGTCATCCAGCACCGTCAGGTTCCGCAGGCCCAAAAAGTCCATCTTCAGCAGGCCCAGCTCCTCCAAAGTGGTCATGGTGTACTGGGTGACCACCGACTCGTCGTTCTTGGCCAGAGGGACATAGTCGTCCACCGGCAGGCGGGTGATGACCACGCCGGCGGCGTGGGTGGAGGCGTGGCGGGGCATCCCCTCGATGCTCCGGGCGGTGTCGATGAGCCGCTTGACCTGGGGGTCCCCCTCGTACATGTCCCGGAGGGGCTTGGAGACCTTCAGCGCCTCGTCCAGGGTGATGTGGAGGGCCCCCGGGCCGCTGGGCACCTGCTTGGCGATCTGGTCCACCTGGGCGTAGGGCACGTTCAACGCCCGGCCCACGTCCCGGATCGCCCCCCGGGCGGCCATGGTGCCGAAGGTGACGATCTGGGCCACATGGTCCGCCCCGTACTTCCGGCACACATAGTCGATGACCTCCTGCCGCCGGCGGATGCAGAAGTCGATGTCGATATCCGGCATGGTCACCCGCTCGGGGTTGAGGAACCGCTCGAAGTACAGATTATACTTCAGGGGATCGATGTCGGTGATGTCCAGACAGTAAGACACCATGGACCCCGCCGCCGAGCCCCGGCCCGGCCCCACGGGGATCTGCTGGCGCTTGGCATAGCCGATGAAGTCGGAGACGATGAGGAAATAGTCCACGAAGCCCATCTTCCGGATCATGGCCATCTCATACTTGAGCTGCTCCAGATACTCCGGCGGCTGGTCCGGATAGCGGCGGGCGAAGCCCTCCATGCACAGCTTCTCGAAGTAGGCGTCCCCGTCGGTGGCGCCCTCCGGGAGCTTGAACTCCGGCAGGTGATAGGTGCCGAACTGGAACTCCACCTGGCAGAGGTCGGCCACCCGCTGGGTGTTCTCCACCGCCTCGGGCCACTGGGGGAAGAGGGCACGCATCTCCTCCTCGCTCTTCACATAAAATTCTTCGGTCTCGAACCTCATCCGGTCCGGGTCGTCCACCGTCTTGCCCATCTGGATGCACATGAGCACGTCCTGGGTGGCGGCGTCCTCCCGGGTGAGGTAGTGGGCGTCGTTGGTGGCCACCAGGGGGATCCCCGTCTCCTCGTGGAGGCGGGCCAGACCGCTGAGGACCGCCGGGTCCTCTGGGAGGCTGTGGTCCTGGATCTCCAGGTAGTAGCCGTCCTCCCCGAAGAGCGCCCGCATCTCCAGGGCCTCCCGCTTGGCCCCCTCGTAGTCCCCCGCCCGCAGCATCCGGGGGATCGCCCCGGCCAGGCAGGCGGACAGGGCGATGAGGCCCTCATGGTGCTCCCGCAGCAGGTCTTTGTCCACCCGGGGCTTGATGTAGAAGCCCTCGGTGAAGCTCTTGGAGACCATGTGGCAGAGGTTGCGGTAGCCCTCCTCGTTCCGGCACAGGAGGATCAGGTGGCGGGCTTGTGCGTCCAGCTCGTGCACCTTGTCGAAGCGGGTCCTGGGGGCCACATAGACCTCGCAGCCGATGATGGGCTTGATGCCCTCCGCCTTACAGGCCTTGTAGAAGTCCACCGCCCCGTACATGACCCCGTGGTCGGTGATGGCCACGGCGTCCTGTCCCAGCTCCTTGACCCGCTTGACCAGGGCGGGGATACGGCAGCAGCCGTCTAGCAGGGAATATTCGGTGTGGACGTGCAGGTGGACGAAGGACATGGCAGGCCTCTCTTTCTATCTCTTTCTGGGCATCTGATGGTGGGCACGGCGCGGCTGCCCCCCGGAGGGGCTCACCCCTCCCCCGCCAGCTCCATGAGCTTGCGGAGCCGGTGGTTGAGGCAGGACTTGGTCACCGGCGGATCGAAGAGGGCGGAGAGCTGGGAAAGGGTCAGCTCCGGATGTGCCAGGCGGAGCTCGGCGGTCTGCCGCAGCTTGTCCGGCAGGGCGTCCAGCCCCCTGGTGCGGGCGAAGCGCTCGATGGCCTCCACCTGCTCCAGGGCGGCGTCTACCGCCTTGTCCAGGTTGGCGGAATCGCAGTTCACCCGGCGGTTGACGCTCCCCCGGAGGTGCTTCTCCAGCTTGGCGTTGATGAGCTCCATGGCAGAGATGGGGGCCCCCAGGGCGGTGAGGAAGTCTGCGATGGTCTCGCTGGACTTGAAATAGGTGACGTAGTTGGCCTTCCGTGTGGTCTGTTTGGGGGTGAAGCCCGCCTCGGGCAGGAGGGCGGCCAGCTCCCGGCTGACGCTGTAGTGGGAGGTGACCAGCTCCAGGTGATAGCCCTTGGCAGGGTCGCTCACCGAGCCGCCGGCCAGGAAGGCCCCCCGGAGGAAGGCGGTGCGGCAGTGCTCCTCCTCCAGCACGGCGTAGTTGATGTGGAGGGCCAGGCTCCCCGCCGGGTCGCTGCCATAGGTCTCCCGGATGGCGGAGAGCTTCTCCGGCGCGGAGATCTGGAAGGTCTTTTTCCCGCTTCCCGCCTCCGGGAGCCTGTCGAAGCTCACCCGGAAGGCACGTTTGAAGAGCTCGGGCAGCCGCCGGGCGAAGGCGGGGCTCCCGGTGACGATCTTGATGCCGGAGGTATCGAAGGTATGGCAGAACAGGAGCACGCCGTAGGCCTCCGCCCGGGCGCAGCACTTCCGGGAGAGCGCGCCGCGGCAGAGCTCCTCTTTTACATTGGTGGAAAAGGACATGGGGACATCCCTCTATTCTTCGATGATATAGGGGGTCTCCTCCGCCCCCAGCTCCGGCGCCAGGCGCATGGCCCGCTCCTGGTGGAGCTCCATGACCGCCGCCGCCAGTCGGGCCGCCGAATGACGGGCGTAGTCCGAGGTCTCGGAGGAGAGGGGCCTCTCCACCAGCTCCACGCCCATGGCCTCCACCCGGTCCCGGTCCACCACGATGGGGGCCGCGTCCTCCTCCCGGTACCGCTCCAGCAGGCCGGGGCGCACCGGGGCGGAGTTGGCCAGGCACACATCCACCAGGCCGGTCCCCCCGTGGGCGAACAGGGCGGAGAGGTGGTCGGCCACCGTGTACCCCTCCGTCTCCCCGTCCTGTGTCATGATGTTGCTGATATAGATCTTCAGGGCGTCGGAGGCCCGGATGGCCTCGGGCACCCCATCCACCAGCAGGTTGGGGATGACGCTGGTATAGAGGCTCCCCGGCCCCAGGAGGATGATGTCCGCGCCGGCGATAGCCTCCAGTGTCTCGGGCAGGGCCGGCGGGCGCTCAGGCAAGAGCCGCACCTTCCGGATGCGGCAGTCCTGCTCCTTCTTGGATGCGCTGATCTTGGACTCCCCCACCACGCTGGCCCCGTTCTCGAAGGTGGCCTCCAGCTGGACGATCTCATTGGTCACGGGGAGGACCCGGCCGGTGATGGCCAGCACCTCGCTCATCCGGGCCACCGCCTGGTCGAAGGAGCCGCAGATGCCGTTGAGGGCGGCCAGGAGCAGGTTTCCAAAGGACTGTCCGCCCAGGCTCCCCGAGTGGGCGGGGAAGCGGTAGGAGAGCAGCTCCTCCATGATGGGCTCCACGTTGGCCAGGGCCTCCATGCAGTGGCGGATGTCCCCGGGAGGCGGCATGCCCAGGTCCTGCCGGAGCACACCGGATCCACCCCCGTCATCGGCCACAGTGACGATGGCGGTGAGATCGCGGGTATACTGTTTCAGGCCCCGGAGCATGGTGGACAGGCCGGTACCGCCGCCGATGGCGGCGATCTTGGGCCCCCGCTTCCACCGGTCGCCCGAGCGGCTGTAGGGCATGGTCGACACTCTCCTTTCCCCTATACCTGTCCCCGCCGGGAGAGGTCCCTACTCCCGGGTCATGTCCCGGTGGTCCTCCGCCGCGCTGTACCCCTTCTGCCGGATGAAGTTGGCCAGGGACCGGGCGATGGCCACCGACCGGTGGTGGCCGCCGGTGCAGCCCACGGCGATCACGAGGGCGCTCTTCCCCTCGGTGACATAGAGGGGAAGCAGGAAGCCCACCATCCGCTCCAGCAGCTTCACGAAGTCCCTGGTCTGCTGGTAGCCGAAGATGAAATCCCGGACGCAGTCCTCCAGCCCCGTGTGGTGCCGGAGCTCGGTGATATAGTAGGGGTTGGGCAGGAACCTGACGTCGAACACCAGGTCCGCCTCCAAGGGGATGCCGTACTTGAAGCCGAAGGAGATCACCGTCACGCTCATGGCGGGCGCGTCCCCCTGGTCCCCGAACATGCGCAGCATCTCCCCCCGGAGCTGGGCCGTGGAGAGGGCGGAGGTGTCCACGATGTACTCCGCCCTCTGGCGGACCGGCTCCAGAGCGGCGCGCTCCAACTGCACCGCCTCCGCCAGGGAGCGGCCGCTCCTGGCCAGCGGGTGGAGGCGCCGGGTCTCTTTATACCGCTTGATGATGGTCTCCAGCGTGGCCTCCACGAAGAGGATCTGATAGTCACAGCCCATGTCGCGGAGCTGGTCCAGCGCGGTGAACAGCCCGTCGAAGGTCTGCCCGCCCCGGATATCGGTGACCAATACCACCTTGTCGTAGGGCCCCTGCCCCGCCATGCAGAGCTCCGCGAACTTGGGGATCAGCGGGGCGGGCATGTTGTCCACCACATAGAACCCCATATCCTCCAAAAAGGAGGCCGTTTTGCTCTTCCCCGCCCCGGAAAGGCCGGAGATGATGAGAAATCTCACCTTAGTCCACCTCCATGCGTCCGATGATATGCGCCGCTCCCTCACTCCTCGCCCAGGAACCGGACCTCCAGCTCCAGCGCCACGCCGGTCTCCCGGAGCACCGTCTCCTGTACCTGTCTGGCCAGAGCCAGCACGTCGGCGCTGGTGGCCCCTCCGGCGTTGATGATGAACCCGGCGTGCTTCTTGGAGACCTCGGCTCCCCCCACTCGGGCGCCCTTGAGCTTGCACTCGTCGATGAGGGCGGCTGCAAAATAGCCCTGGGGCCGCTTGAAAGTGCTCCCGGCGCTGGGCTTGTCCAGGGGCTGCTTGTGCCGGCGCCGGTTCCACAGGTCGTCCATCAGCGCCTGGATCTGGTCCGGCTTCCCCGGCGCCAGCTCCAGCTCCGCCCCGAGGATGAGCCGTCTCCCGTCGGAGAAGGCGCTGTGGCGGTAGGCGAAGTCCAGATCCGCCCCTGAGAGGGTCTTCAGCGCTCCCTCCCCGTCCACGAAGTCCACCGACCGGACCACCATGCTCATATCTCCGTCATAGGCCCCGGCGTTCATGGTGATGGCCCCGCCCAGAGAGCCGGGGATCCCGTTGCTGAACTCCAGCCCGGTGAGGCCGTGCTCCAGGGCCGCCCTGGAGAGCGTGGAGAGGAGCACGCCGCTGCCGGCGCGGATCTTGTTCCCCTCTACCGTGAGGTCGGTGAGCCCCCCCACCACCTTGATGATGAAGCCGGGATATCCCTTGTCCGATACCAGCAGATCGCTGCCGTTGCCCAGGAAGAAGGGGACTATCCCATGGGCCCGGGCCACCCGGACGGCGGCGGCGGCCTCCTCCCGGGTCTTGGGCAGCGCCATCAGCCGGGCGGGGCCTCCGATCCGAAAGGTGGTGTGCCGCTCCATCGGCTCGTTCTCCCGCAGCTCCATGCCGGGGCAGGTGTCCATCAATCCCTGTCTCAGGGCGTTCATCTCATCCATTGCCGCACCTCCTGTATCTCATCCGCCGCAGCCGCGGCCCGGCGGGACATGCGCTCACATCCGCGGCCCTCCCCCAGTGGAAGGGCCTAACAGGTATATTATAGCAGAAAGCCGCCGGGAATAGAATAGCCGATCGGCTATCCCTCTCTCTGTCCGGCCAGCTCCAGCAGGGCCGAACGGTCTCCCCGGAACACGTTGAGGTCGATGCGCTCCTCCGCGCCCGCATAGCCCTCCAGCCGGGCGCTGTGGGAGTACTGCCAGAAGCTCCAGTCCTTCTCGATGGGGGCCAGCAGGGGGCGGCTCACCCACAGGGGATAGCTGTCGTACTTCCCCTTGATATAGAGCTGATAGGACCGCTCCGTCACATAGAGGATGGGCTTCGCGCCGTAGTGCGCCTCCAGCCGGGCCAGGAGGGGACTCAGGATCCCGTCCACCAGCTCTGTCGTGGGCAGGTCCTTCAGCTTGTCCCCATAGAACTCGATATCCACTACCGGGGGCAGGGCGCCGGCCGTCACCGGCACGGTAGCGATGAAGTTGTCCGCCTGGGTCTCCCCGGGGCTGTCGTAGCTGAAGAAGTGGTATGCCCCCACCACCACGCCGGCGGCCTGGGCGTTCTTCCAGTTCTCCTGGAAGCGCACATCCTGGAGGCCGCTGCCCTCGGTGGCCTTGATGAAGGCGAAGTCCACCCCCTGTCCCGCCAGGACCTGCCAGTCGATCTCCCCCTGGCAGGTGGACACGTCCACCCCGAAGACCTCCCATTGGGGCGGGTCCGCCTCCTGGGGCAGGAGGATATATCCCCTCCAGCGGAGGAGATAGAAGAGGGCCAGGGCCAGGAACGCCAGGAGCAGCAGGCAGGCCAGGAGCCGGCCCAGGACCCGAAATACAGTTCTCAAAGTCATCACCACCGCCCATGATACGGCACTTCGACCGGAAAAGCAAGTAAAAGCGGCCCACCGCAGGAAGCGGAGGGCCGCCGGGATCGGTGGTCTATGCGATGGTATAGCCCCCCCGGACCAGGACGGTGACGTCTGTGGAGGCCCGGATGCCCCTGCCGTCGGCGGTGACGAGGTAGAGGTGGTTGGGCTCCACAGCGCTGCCGCCGGGCAGCGTGGTGCCCCCGGTGGAGTCGATGAGCCCGGGGGCAGAGGATGCCACGCAGGTGGCCGAGCCGCTGCGCAGGAGGAGCTCGCAGCCCACACTGCCCTGCAGGCTCTGTCCGGCGGACAGGGTCACCACCGAGAACACGGAGGAGGTCCCCGTCCCCCCGGTGGAGCCCCCGGAGGCCGCCAGTTTGGCGTCCATGTCCGCCTCATACCGGCTGATGGCCTCGTCGAAGTCCTCCAGCAGCGCCTGTTCCCGGCTCTCCAGCTTCTCGTCCACCTGCTGGAGGATGGCGGGGGCGTTCACCTCCGTGAGGTAGCTCATGGAGATGAGGGGATCGCTCTCTCCCCCCGCCGCCGCGCCCGCCAGCGCCGCCAGCAGCAAGGCCGAGGCGGCGGCTCCTACGATCTTCTCGCGTTTTTTCATATGTAACCTCCATGGACGGCCCCGGGTCTGTCCGCGCCTCGATATCTCAGCGGCCTGCGGCCGGACATACGCCGGCCGCAGGCCACGCTCACACCAACTGCTCCGGATGCAGTCCGAAGCTCACCGCGATGGCGGTGTCCACCTGGTGCATCGCCTTTTCGTCCAGCCGCCCCATCTTCTCCCGCAGCCGCTTCTTGTCCAGGGTCCGGATCTGCTCCAGGAGGACCACGGACTCCTTGGGCAGGCCATAGTTCATGGCCGCCAGCTCGATATGTGTGGGGAGCTTGGCCTTTCCAGTCTGAGATGTGATAGCGGCCGCGATGACTGTGGGGCTGTGCCGGTTGCCCGTGTCGTTCTGGATGATGAGGACCGGCCGGACGCCCCCCTGCTCGCTGCCCACCACAGGGCTCAGATCGGCGTAAAAAATGTCGCCGCGTTTCACGCTGTTGTCCACGTATGCTCACACTCCGCTGGAAGATAGTAGCCAGCGTCACAGGGCGTGGGGCCTATGTAACGCTGTCACTATGATTCTCCCACGGGGCGGCGGGAATTATACATGGTCCCGCAGATCGCAGGGAGCGGTCTCTCTCCCGCCGCCTGCCCGCCGGCGGCTCGCCTCCCGCTCCATCCTATGCTGCCCGGGCCCTGTCAGGGCTTGTACACCCGGGGGACCCGGGGCGACACGGCGCACAGCAGCTCATAGGAGATGGTGCCCGCCAGGTCTGCCGCGTGCTCTGCGGGGCATTCGTCTCCGTACAGGGTGGCCACGTCGCCCACCTCCACCTCGGGCAGGTCGGTGACGTCCGCCATGCACATGTCCATGCACACCCGTCCCAGCAGAGGGACCTTCCTCCCCCGGATCAGGACCTGGAGCCGGTCCGAGACCAGACGGGGCAGCCCGTCGGCATAGCCCACCGGCAGCACCGCCACCCGGCTCTCCCGCTCCAGGGTGCGGGTGCAGCCGTAGCTCACTTTGGCCCCGGCGGGCAGGTCCCGAAGGGCGTATATCCGGGCCTTCAGGGACATGACCGGGCGCAGGGCGCAGCGCGCCTCCAGCCCCGGGGCGGGATAGTGGCCATAGAGGAGGATACCGGGGCGGATCATGTCCAAATGGGTACACGGGTAGTTTAACACAGCCGCGCTGGCCGCGCAATGCCGGATCTGAAAAGAGATCCCCGCCGCCGACAGCTCGTCCAGCAGCGCTGTGAACCGCTGGAACTGGAGCATGGTGAACGCCTCGTCCCCGTCGGCATCGGCGAAATGGGTGAAGATCCCCTCCGCCTCCAGGCCCGGCAGGCGGCACAGGCGGAGGATCTGGTCCCCGGCGCCCTCGTGGAAGAAGCCCAGCCGTGACATGCCCGTGTCCACCTTCACATGGACCTTGAGCCGCTTCCCCGCCCGGACCGCTATCGCGGAGAGGGCCTCCGCCGTCTCCAGGTCGCCCACGCTCTGGGTCACGTCCCAGCGGAGGAGCTCCTCTCCCAGAGCGGGCGGCGTGACGCCCAGGATCAGGATGGGGGCGGATATCCCGGACCGGCGGAGCTCCTCCGCCTCGTCCAGGCAGGCCACCGCCAGGTAGTCCGCCCCCAGCTACTCCAGCTTCCGGGCCACGGGCACCGCCCCGTGGCCGTAAGCGTTGGCCTTCACGACCCCCAAAAAGCGGCAGTCCGGCCCAGTGAGGGCCCGCAGGGCCCTGTAATTCTCTGCCAGGCGCTCCATGTCGATCTCCGCCCAGGTCCTCATTCGTGCTCTGTCCATGTGTCCTGCTCCGTCCCTTCCATCTCCATGGCCATGTCTTCAAAGGTGCAGCCCACCACCCTGGCCCCATCCACCGACACCTCGCCCCGCACCAGGGCATAGGTCTCGGGAGAGGCCCAGAGGGTGACCTCCGTCCCCTCTCCGGCTCCCGCCTCCGGGTCCCGGCAGGTGAAGCGGAGGAGGGCGTCCCCTTCCCCCACCTCTTCCATGCCGCTCTCGGCGATGAATCCCTCCCGGGCGCAGCGGAACATCAGCATGACCGCCCCCATCGGGGACAGCCCAGACTCATCCAGGGGCCCTGTCTCCAGGCTGGCTCCGTCATATTCCAGGAAGGTCTCGTCCCCGGAGATCCGGGCCGTCACCCCCGCCGCCCCCTCGGGGGCGGTGACGGTGAGCGTGGTGTCCCCCTCCCTCTGATAGGAGAGGTCCAGACCGTACTCGTATACCCGCTCTCCATAGTCCGCCGTCAGCTCCAGCCGGGCGGTACAGCCGGACAGGGCCAGATACCGGCCCCGGAGATCCAGCGCCAGCTGGTCCGCATCTTCCCCGCCTCTCCCGCCGCCGCAGGCGGCCAGGAGGCAGAGGCTCATCATCAGTGCGCACGCGCCCAGTCTGCGCACGCGCCGCTCCCCTCCTATCTCGGTTCAGGGCCGCTCCAGGCTCTTGAGCGCCCGGGGCAGCCGCTCGATCATATCTGCCGGGGTCATGCCGTACTCCCCCAGCTCCTCCGCGCACAGGTCCCCGGCCATGCCGTGGAGGCACACCGCCATAGGCACCGCGGCCCGGGCGGTCAGCCCCTGCCCCATGAGGGAGAGGATGATCCCGCCCAGCACGTCGCCGCTGCCGCCCTTGGCCATGCCCGGGCCCCCGGTGGTGTTGATATAGGCCATCCCGTCGGGGAAGGCGGTGATGGTCCGGAAGCCCTTGAGCACCAGCACACAGCCGTGCTCCGCGGCGAAGGCCCGGGCCGCCCCCAGCCGGTCTCCGGAGGACAGGTCGCCGCCCAGCCGGGCGAACTCCGCGTCGTGCGGGGTGAGCACCGTACAGGCTCCCCGGCGGCTGTCCAACACATCTATATGCCCCTCCAGGGCGTTTATGCCGTCGGCGTCCAGGATCACCGGCTTGTGGATATGGGGCAGCATGTGGCGCACCACGGTATCGATGCCGTTCCCCCGCCCCAGGCCGGGGCCGATGAGACACACCCCGCAGGCGTCTATCCGGCTCAGGGCCGGCTCGAACGCCTCCAGAGAGAGGCATCCGTCCTTCCCGGCGGGGAGCGGGTGCGGCATGGCCACCGTCAGCTTGCTGGCCGCCACGGGCCAGATGGGCGCGGGGACCCCCACCGTCACCAGGCCTGCGCCGCCGCGCACCGCCGCCCTGGCCGCCAGGACCGGTGCGCCGCTGTAGCCCACGCTGCCGCCCAGGATGTACACTTTGCCATAGTCCCCCTTGTGGGAGTCCCGGGCCCGCCGGGGCAGGCGCAGCTCCTCAGGGAGGATGGCGGTGACCGTCCGGTCCAGCCCCTGGACCAGGTCCTCGGGGATGCCGATGTCCGCCACCGTGAGCTTTCCGCAGCGGCCGGCCCCCTCCCCCAGGAGCTGTCCCCACTTGGGCCGGGTGAAGGTCACCGTCTCCCACGCCTCCACGGCGGCGCCCAGGACCTTGCCCGTGTCCGCCTCCACGCCGCTGGGGATGTCCACCGACACCACCGGCACCCGGCAGGTGTCCATCATCTGTACCGCCGCATAGGCGTCTCCCTCCAGAGGGCGGTCCAGCCCGATGCCGTAGAGGGCGTCCACCATCACCTGGGCTCCCAGGCACCAGGCGGCGAAGTCCGCGTCGGGGCGGAAGTCCTCCAGCAGGCCCCCCGCGGCCTGGAGCCGCCGCTCCATCTCCCGGCATTCGGGGGTCATCCGCTCCCGGTCGCCCACCAGGAAGGCCCGCACCTCCATGCCGCAGCCGAGCAGCAGCCGGGCCGCGGCCAAGCCGTCTCCTCCGTTGTTGCCCGGCCCGCAGAACACCGCCGCGCGGCCGCCCTTGCCGCGGACCTGGGAGACGCACGCCTCCGCCACGGCCTCTGCCGCCCGTTCCATCAACACTGTAGAGGCGATCCCTCTGTCCTGGATCGCCGCCCGGTCGATCTCCCGCATCTGGGACGCTGTCGCGATCTGCATCGTGATACCGACTCCTTTGTCTCTCTAAGATCTATGATATCATCATCGAATGTGGTCTGACTCTGTCTTTCCATCCCTCTTCGTCCAAGGGACGCTCCCCATTATAAGCTCCGCCGTCGGCGCCGTCAATTTCTATCTTGCAATTTCCCCTCCAATGTGATATAAAGTACATTTGTAAACGCTGAGAACGGGAAAATAGCGTCAGACTGCCGCAAAGAGAGGTCCGGCCATCGGCTGAAAACCGGACTGCGGACGCCGCGCTTGGTTCGCCCGGGAGCGGCCGCGGGGAAAGACGCGGACGGTACCGCCGTTACCGGGATGAGCGCGCATGGGGTCCATGCGAATGTGGGTGGTACCGCGGAAGTTTGCCTTTCGTCCCTCAAGGGGGATGAAAGGCTTTTTTTTCGCCAAAATACGCAAAGGAGCTGCGAATGATGAAGGAAAAGTTGGAACAGATCCGGCAGGAGGCTCTCGCCGCTTTGGAGAGCGCCGGGACCGCCGCCGAGCTGGACGCCCTGCGGGTGAAGTACCTGGGCAAGAAGGGCGAGCTCACCGCTGTGCTCAAGCAGATGGGCTCTCTCTCCACCGAGGAGCGCCCGGTGATCGGCCAGCTGGCCAATCAGGTGCGGGCCGCCCTGGAGCAGGCCCTGGAGGAGCAGGGCGAGCGCCTGGAGGCCAAGGCCCTGGAGGACCGGCTGAAGGCGGAGGCCGTGGACGTGACCATCCCCGGCAAGGCCCCCCGCCTGGGCCACCGCCATCCCATGTATATCGCGCTGGATGAGCTCAAGGAGATCTTCATCGGTATGGGCTTCACCGTGCTGGACGGCCCCGAGGTAGAGCTGGCGGAGCTCAATTTCGACCGTCTCAACGCCCCCGAGGGGCACCCCTCCCGGGACTGGTCGGACACCTTCTACTTCGACAAGGACAGCCGGGTGATGCTCCGCTCCCAGACCTCCCCCATGCAGGTGCGGGCCATGGACTCCATGTCCCTGCCCATCCGCATCATCGCCCCCGGCCGGGTCTACCGCAAGGACGAGGTGGACGCCACCCACTCCCCCATGTTCCACCAGGTGGAGGGCATGGTCATCGACAAGGGGGTCACCATGGCCGACCTGAAGGGCACCCTGAACACGGTGGTGGAAAAGCTCTACGGCGCGGGCACCAAGACCCGCTTCCGCCCCCACCACTTCCCCTTCACCGAGCCCTCCTGCGAGATGGATGTGCAGTGCCACAAGTGCGGCGGCGTGGGCTGCCCCACCTGTAAGGGCGAGGGCTGGATCGAGCTGCTGGGCGCCGGTATGATCCACCCCAAGGTGCTGGAGATGGCGGGCATCGACCCCGACGTGTATTCCGGCTGGGCCTTCGGCATCGGCCTGGAGCGCACCGCCATGCGCCGCTTTAAGATCGCCGACCTGCGGCTCATCTTCGAGAACGACGTCCGCTTCCTGGAGCAGTTCTGAGGACCGTCTCCGGGCACACGAAAGCATGAGAATAGATAAGGGAGTTTTTTAGATATGGATCTGTCTCGTAAATGGCTCAGTGAGTTCGTCGCTGTGGACGCTGACGACAAGACCTTCGCGGAGGCCATGACCCTCTCCGGCTCCAAGGTGGAGCTGACCCACGACCTGGGCGCGGAGATCTCCAACGTGGTGGTGGGCCGCATCGCCAGGATGGAGCGCCACCCCGATTCCGACCACATGTGGATCTGCCAGCTGGACGTGGGCGCGGAAGAGCCCGTCCAGATCGTCACCGGCGCCTGGAACATCCACGAGGGGGACCTGGTGCCTGTGGCCCTCCACAAGTCCACCCTCCCCGGCGGCGTGAAGATCACCAAGGGCAAGCTCCGGGGCGTCCCCTCTAACGGGATGCTCTGCTCTCTCAAGGAGCTGGCCCTGGAGGAGCGGGACTTCCCCTACGCCGCGGTCGTCCCCGCCGCCCTCCTCAACGACTACAAGCCCCTGGACCCCAAAAAGCCCTCCGTCCCCGCCGACATCAAGGCCGGAGACAAGGTGTTCGGGCCCGTGGTATGCGCCCGGGCCACCGGCTGCGCCACGCTCTCCTATGGCCGCTATCAGGTGTCCCTGGATCTGGGCGGCGCCTCCGTCCAGGCGGAGACCGGCTGCTCCAACATCCACGAGGGGGATCTGGTGGCCTATGACACCAAGACTGGCGCCATCTGCACCCTGGAGGACCTCCACGCCCAGCAGGCGGAGTTCCCCCACTGCATCCCCGACGGCATCTTCGTCCTCAACGAGGAGGACGCGGTCCCCGGCGGCGACATCAAGCCGGTGATCGGCGCGGACGACCATGTGGTGGAGTTCGAGATCACCCCCAACCGTCCCGACTGCCTCTCCGTCATCGGTCTGGCCCGGGAGGCCGCGGCCACCTTCCACCAGCCCCTGCGGCTCCACGAGCCGGTGGTGAAGGGCGGCGGCCCCGGCGACCTCATGGAGCTGCTGGATGTGGAGACCCCCGCGGCCGACCTGGTGCCCCGGTACACCGCCCGGATGGTGCGCAACGTGAAGATCGCCCCCTCCCCCAAGTGGATGCGGGAGCGGCTGCGCGCCATGGGAGTGCGGCCCATCAACAACATCGTGGACATCACCAACTACGTCATGCTGGAGTACGGCCAGCCCATGCACGCCTTCGACTACCGTTATGTGAAGGGCGGCAAGATCGTCGTCCGCCGTGCCCAGGAGGGCGAGGAGCTCACCACCCTGGACGGCACCGTCCGCAAGCTCAGCGCCGGCCATCTGGTCATCGCCGACGACACTCGCGCGGTGGGCCTGGCGGGCATCATGGGCGGCGAGAACTCTGAGATCGTGGCGGATACCACCGACGTGGTGTTCGAGTCCGCCAACTTCGACGGCACCTGCATCCGCAAGGGCGCCCTGTCCCTGGGCATGCGCACCGAGGCCAGCGCCAAGTTCGAGAAGGGCCTGGACCCCCTCAACACCATGCCCGCCGTGCAGCGCGCCTGCGAGCTGGTGGAGATGCTGGGGGCCGGTGAAGTGGTGGACGGCGTCATCGACATCCTCAACCATGTGCCTCAGCCCCGGGTGCTGAAGCTGGAGCCGGAGAAGATCAACGCTCTGCTGGGCACCGGCATCGAGGGGGAAGAGATGGTCCGCATCCTCAAGTCCCTGGACTTCGGCGTAGAGGGGGACCAGGTCACCGTACCCTCCTGGCGCGGCGATGTGGAGGGCATGGCGGACCTGGCCGAGGAGGTGGCCCGCTTCCACGGCTATAACGCCATCCCCTCCACCCTCATGCGGGGCGAGACCACTCTGGGCGGCTATTCCCCCGCCCAGCAGCTGGAGAACCGCCTGGGCGCGCTGTGCCGCTCCTGCGGGTACGACGAGATCATCACCTACTCGTTCATCTCCCCCGCCTGCTACGACAAGATCCTCTGGCCCAAGGACTACTCCGCCCGGAACAGCTTCAAGATCCTCAACCCTCTGGGAGAGGACACCTCCATCATGCGCACCACCACCCTGCCCTCCATGCTGGAGATCCTCACCCGGAACTACAACTTCCGCAACAAGTCCGCCCGGCTCTATGAGCTCGCCCGGGTATATCTCCCCGGCGGGGAGGACGGCCTGGCCACCGAGTCCAAGGTGCTCACCCTGGGCGCCTACGGCGAGGACATGGACTTCTTCTCCCTCAAGGGGGTGGTGGAGGCCATCCTGAAGGATCTTCGGGTGAAGGACGTCCGCTTCGAGGGCCCCACCGGCGCGCCCAGCGACGCCTCCTATCACCCCGGCCGCTGCGCCACCGTGTGGAGCGGCAGCGACTGCCTGGGCATCCTGGGCCAGATCCACCCCCTGGCCGCCCAGAACTACGGCGTGGACGCAGAGCTCTACTGCGCCGAGCTCTCCTTCGACGAGCTGATGAACGCCAAGGGGCCCGACCCGGAGTATGTCCCCCTGCCCAAGTTCCCCGCCGTCACCCGGGATATCGCCGTGGTCTGCGACGAGGCGGTGACTGTGGGCCGGCTGGAGGACTGCATCCGCCGGGGGGCCAAGGGCCTGCTCAAAGATGTCTCCCTCTTCGACATCTATCGGGGCAAGGGCGTGCCCGAGGGCAAGAAGTCGGTGGCCTTCAACCTCATCCTCCGTGCCGACGACCGGAGCCTCACCGCCGCCGAGGCCGACGAGGACGTGGCCTCCATCCTGGCCCTCCTGAAGGAGGAGCTGGGCGCCGTCCTCCGCTGACCGCCTCCCTCTGCGCGATGGGGCGGCTCAGGTCTTAAATCTTCGTAAATTTTTCTCCCGCCCCCTTTACACCCGCCCCTATTTCGAGTAAAATAGGACTATGTTGCGGGGCAGTCCCCTTCCCGCAGACTGGGAGGTGTTCCGATATGGAGATCGATCTTACACGCAAATTCAGCCTCAATGAGGACCGTGGGGAGGAGATCAAGGCCATCTTGACCTCTGTCTACAACTCCTTGCAGGAGAAGGGCTACAACCCCATCAACCAGATCGTCGGCTACATCCTCTCCGAGGACCCCACTTATATCACCAACTACAACAATGCCCGCTCCCTGATCCGCAAGCTGGACCGGGACGAGCTGCTCCAGGAGCTGGTGAAGAAATATCTGGCCGACTGAACACAGTCGCTCTGATAAGGCATAAAAAGACTGGACAGGCTTTTGCCTGTCCAGTCTTTTTATGCGCTTTAGTCTTTTTCTCCCATGAGCAGGTACATGACCGCCTTCTGGGCGTGGAGCCGGTTCTCCGCCTCCTCGAAGATCTCGCCGGCATGTGCCTCGAACACCTCCGCCGAGATCTCCTCCCCCCGGTGGGCGGGCAGGCAGTGCTGCACCATGGCGCCCGGATGCGCCAGGGCCATCAGCGCCCCGTCGACCTGGTACACGCCGCCGAAGGCCTTCTGCCGCTTCTCCTTCTCCTCCTCCTGGCCCATGGAGGCCCAGACGTCGGTGACCACCACGTCGGCATCCGCCGCCGCCTCCCTCGGGTCCCGGCAGAGGGTGAACCTGGCGTCGTCCACCGTCTTGGCGAAGTCCAGCACCCTGGGATCCGGATCGTAGCCCTCGGGACAGGCTGCGGACACATCCATACCGCACTTGAGGCCGCCCACGATGAGAGAGTTGGCCATGTTGTTGCCGTCTCCGATGAAGCAGAGCTTCAGTCCCTCCAGCCTGGCCATCCGCTCCCGCACGGTCATCAGGTCGGCCAGGACCTGGCAGGGGTGGGCGAAGTCGGTGAGGCCGTTGATCACCGGGATGGAGGCGCAGCGGGCCAGGGCCTCCACCTCCTCCTGGGCGTAGGTGCGGATCATGATGCCGTCGCAGTAGCGGGAGAGCACCCGGGCGGTGTCCTCCACCGGCTCTCCGCGGCCGATCTGGCTCTCTTTGCCGGAGAGGAAGAGGGCGTGCCCCCCCAGCTGGTACATGCCCACCTCGAAAGACACCCGGGTCCGGGTGGAGTTCTTCTCGAAGATCATGGCCAGGGTCTTTCCCCGGAGATAGTCGTGGGGGATATGGTGCTTCTGGCTGTATTTCATCTGGTCGGCCGTATTGAGGATCTTGTAGATGTCCTCCCGGCTCAGGTCCAGCAGCTTCAACAGGTCCTTGTTCACGGGAACGCTCCTTTCAGGGCCCCTTCAGGGGTCAGCTCAGGGTCTGCTTGAGGATCGCCAGGCCCTTGTCCATCTCGTCTTTGGTGATGGTCAGCGGGGGCAGCAGGCGGATGGCCGGGCCCGCGGTGAGCACCAGGAGGCCGTTGTCCATCAGCCGGCGGGCGATCTCCCGGTTGCTGCCGCCGGGGGCCACCTCGATGCCGATCATCAGGCCCAGGCCCCGGGTCTTGCCCAGGGCGGGGAGGTCCATGGCCTCGATGGCCCGGCGCAGGTAGTCCCCCTTGTCGGCGATCTCCCCCATCATCTCCTCGTCCAGGATATCCAGGGTGGCCAGGGCGGCGGCGCAGCACACCGGGTTGCCGCCGAAGGTGGTGGCGTGGGTCCCGGGGCCCAGCACGTCCCGGCACTTCTCATTGGCCAGGATCCCTCCCAGGGGGAGGCCGCCGGCGATCCCCTTGGCGAAGGACACCGCGTCGGGCGAGATGCCGTACTGCTGGTAGCAGAACAGGGTGCCGGTCCGGCCGATGCCGGTCTGCACCTCGTCCACCAGCAGCAGCCAGTCCCGCTTGGCGCACAGCTCCGCCAGGCCCTGGACGAAGCTCTCCTCCAGAGGCCACACCCCGCTCTCCCCCTGGATCAGCTCCACCAGCACGGCGCACACATCGTGCCCGGCCACCTGGGACACCCCGTCCAGGGTGGGCTCGGCGTAGCGGAAGCCCTCGTTGAAGGGGAAGAAGTAGTCGTGGAACACGTCCTGTCCCGTCGCGGAGAGGGTGGCGATGGTCCGGCCGTGGAAGGAGCCCTTCAGGGTGAGGATGGTGGCGCGGCCCTTGCCGTACTTGTCATAGGACCACTTCCGGGCCAGCTTGATGATGGCCTCGTTGGACTCCGCCCCCGAGTTGCAGAAGAAGGCCGCCGACATGCCCGCCCGGCGGCAGAGCCGTTCGGCCAGCTCCCCGCAGGGCTGGGTGTAGAAGAGGTTGGACATGTGGCCCACCTTCGCGGCCTGGGCGGCCACCGCCGCCACCCATCTGGGGTCT